>VBEW01000133.1 GCA_005889225.1 Chloroflexota bacterium
ATACTGTCCTCGTCGGCGCCCACGACGACCACCCGCGCCGTGAGGCGGCCGCGCTGCCGGACCGCGGCGGCGATCCGCCGGACGCCGAGGCGTGCGGCAATGACGAAGACCGTCATCAGCCCCCAGGACGCCACGCTCCACGAGCGAGACAGTGGCCAGCTGAGCACGAACGTGATCACGGTGATCGCCAGCAGGCCGTAGGTGCTGGCGCGGAAGACCCCGGCGAATTCGCGGGCGCCGACCAGCAGGTTGGCCGGCTCATAGAGGCCCTGAGCGACGAAGATCAGACCGAGCACCGGGATCATGAGGAGCACCAGCCAATCGGTGTCGTTGCCGCCGTTGATGCCGATACCGGGGCGCCAGACCAGCGCCGCGGCGACTCCAAAGGCAAGCAGCACCGCGATCAGGTCAGAAAGGGCGAGCACCACCGTCAGCGCCCGCCAGTCCCGGCGGCTGTCAGGCATGGGTCACCGCGGCGACCCGCGCCTTACGCAGCAACGTGTTGACGATCACCATCGCTCCACCCGATTCGAAGCGGAAGTCCATTCGATGCAGGCCCTGCGCTTGCAGCACGTCGGTGACCTGGTCCTGGTGCTCACGCTCGCAGTAGAGGAGGAGGAAGCCTCCGCCACCGGCGCCGGCGATCTTCCCGCCTCGGGCGCCCGCGTCCCTGGCCGCCTGATACCACTGGTCGATCCAGGGATCGGTGATGCCGGCGGCCAGCTGCCGCTTCGCTACCCAGGACTCGTGCAGGTATTCGCCCAGCGAGCCGATGTCACCCCGGATCAAGTCGTTGCGCAGCGCGATCGCCATCGACTTGATCACATGCAGCGCTTCGATCACGCCGGCCCGGTTGCGTTCACTGCTGCGTTTCTGCTCGCCCAGGATCTGCGCCGAATCGCGCGAGCGGCCGGTGAAGAAGAGCATCAGGCGGGCTTCGAGCTCTGCCTGGAGCTCTTCCTGCAGGCGCAGCGGCTCGACCACCACGCCGTCGGGATTGAACTGAATGAAGTTCAGGCCGCCGAAGCTGGCCGCATACTGGTCCTGCTTGCCGATCGGCATCTTCAGCTTGTCGATCTCGACCTGGCAGGCGAGGTCCGCCACTTCCTGCCGGCTCATGCGCACGTTGCAGAGCACCGCCATCGCCTTGATCAGCGCCACCGCGACGGTGCTGGACGATCCGAGCCCCGTGCCTGGCGGCACCTGTGAGGCGAGGAAAAGGGAGAGGCCCGTCCAGACGCCAAAGTGCTCGATGATCACCTTGGGGAGACTGAGGTCACCGTCCCAGATCGGCGGTCCTTCGAGCGAATGCCGGTAGAACGTCCGGTAGTCCGATGAGGAGACCTGGATGTGCTTGCTGTCGTTGAAGGTCAGGATCACGTAGAAGTACTTGTCGATCGTCGTGCTGAGGACCGCGCCGCCGTACTTGGCGTAATAGGCCTCCAGGTCGGTCCCGCCACCGGCGAGGCTGAGGCGGAGCGGGGCACGGGCGATCAGCACGGGACTGCGCCCACCGCCGCGAAGAGGTCGCGCCAAAGCCTCACCACCTCGGGCAGGCCTTTGATGGCGACGACGTCCGGGGAGACGGCGTTCCCGCCGTCGCTGATCAATATGGGCCGGCATCCGGCGGCGCGGGCGGCATCGACATCGGTCGGGCTATCGCCCACCATGATCGAGTCGGAGAGCCGGATGCCCAGGTCGTCGCTCGCCCGGTAGAACAACGTCGGCGCAGGCTTGCGGCAGATGCAGCCCTGAGCCGGCGCGTGCAGGCAGGCGTAGACCGCCTCGACGTGACCGCCGGCAGCTCGGATGGCTTGCAGCATCCTCGCGTGGATCCGGCGCAGCCCCTCGGCGGCCAGCAGTCCACGGCCGACCACGCTCTGGTTGGTAATGACGACCACTCGGGTGTCCATGGATCGCAAAGCCGCCAGCGCCTCGAGGACGCCTGGGAGAAACTCGAACTCCTCCCAGCTCTTGACGTGATCGAGGCGGCGGCGATTGATCACCCCGTCGCGGTCCAGAAAGACGGCCGGGCTGACGGTGTCAGGCAAGTAGCGCCTTCCGTGTCGCCACGGTGATCGCGTGTTCCAGAACCGAGTGGCAGTCCTCGACAACGCCGTAGTCATCGCTGGGTACGTGAACCGCCGCATCCACCGTCTCCAGCACCCGGCCACCGGAAAAGCCGACGAGGCCGACCGTGCCGGCGCCCATCAGGCGAGCCGCGCGCACCGCCGACACCACATTCGGCGAATTGCCGCTGGCGCTGATCGCGATGACGACGTCGCCCGGGTTCAGCAGGTTGGTCAGCTGCTCGGAGAAGACCTTCTCGTACGACGTGTCGTTCGCCCAGGCCGTCAGAAGTGCGATGTTGTCGGCCAGCGAGGTCACCCGCATCCGTGCCCGGCCCTCGACAATGGTGGCTTTCGAAAGATCGCAGGCGAAGTGGGTCGCGTTGGTCGCGCTTCCCCCGTTGCCGACGACGTAGACATGGCCGCTGTTCGCGTACGCGTCCAGGATGATCTCGACGACCCGCTCGATCGCGCCGATGGGAATCTTGCCGAGCACCGAACGGACCTCGTTGATATGGCCCTCGAGCTCCATCGCCACCGTCGGCGTTTGCTCCATCAGTTGCATCGCACGCTTCCTCCCTCAATCAGAAATCGCAAATGGCTGGCGATCGTGGTCGCCGGGCAGGCTCCGCCGTTTCGAACACTTTTCGTATTCGAAGAACGACGGTTGATCCTCCGCCGGCGTCAGCCGGCGGGACGGAGGATCGCCGCGTCGACCACGACCGGCATCGACCGGCCGAGCAAACGAACCAGCACCTGGACACGCTCGGAGGTGTTCAGGTCCCTATCGAAAATCGCGTCGACCATGGCAAGCGGACCGCGCTCGATCACGACCGGCTGGCCAGTGGTAAACCGGACGTGCCGGCGTGCCGTCATGGGCGCCGCGAGGCGCAGGCGCAGCCGGTCGATGACGCCGTCCGCTACCACCGAGGGGGAGCCGTCGGCACTCAGGACACGGCGAACCCCGGGCGCCCAGTGCACCAGGTCCCAGCGAGCGAACGCCGGCGGGACCCTGACGAAGAGGTAACCGGGAAAAACCCAGTGCTGGCGACGATCCCGCACGCTTCCCGGCCGCGTTCGACCGCCAGGCGCAAACCGTGGCGCGTAGACCTCGAGGTCATGCAGCGCCAGGAATTTCGCCACCTGTGCCTCGTGATTGGCGTTGGTGTGCACCACGCTCCACATCACGGTTGAGCGTAGGGCCGTCCGGGAACAGACCGGTAAGCGTTGCCTAGTTGGCGGGTAACAGTTTGTGAGGTCGCGCGCCTCGACGACTGTTGGCGTGCGCACAACACCGAGTGATCGGTAATTCGAGAATTGACTTCCTACCGTGGTCTCATCCGCGATCGGACGGATCGTGCGGCGCCCCGGCGGTAACAGTCCTGTAACCGTTGATCAGGAAGCAACCGGCTGCGGACGTGGGATTTCGAACTTGTAACCGAAGCCCCGTTGGGCCTCGATGTAGAACCCCGCTGCCAGGTGCGGCTGAATCTTTCGCCGCAACCGCTGGACATAGACGTCCACCGCCTTGGGGGTGCCGATGAACCGTTCGCCCCAGGCGATCCGCATCAGCTGATCACGGCTCAAGACCCGGTTTGCGTTCTCCATCAGGGCGTGGAGCAGGGACAGCTCGCGCGGCGTCAGAGGCACCGGCTCGCCGTTGACGATCGCGTGCATCTGCTGGAGATTCAGCGCGATTTCTCCGATCGAGATGTTCTGGTCCTGCCACCGCTGTCCGCGGACCTGCTCCGCCCGGCGGAGCAAGGCATGAACGTGGCCAACGAACAATCGTGGTGAAATCGGCTTGACCATGTAGTCGTCGGCGGCCACCATCAAGGCGCGGAAAATCTGCTCCTCGTCTCCCCGCTCGGAGACGATCATGAGCGGGCGATAGGGGTTGAGCTGGCGAATCTGCTGACAGAGGCGCAGTCCGTCGGGCCGCTGGGTCGCCGGCTCGACGATCACCAGGTCGACCAACGCCGACTGGAGGATGGCAAGCGCCGTCTCGGCGTCGGCGGTCGGATGCACTCGATGGCCGTCGTGCTTCAGCAGCGTGGCCAGCACCTCCTGCTGCAGCGGGTCCCGGTCGATCGTCAACACCGTCGCCAAGTCAGGCTTCCTTTTGATTACACATAAGTGGACAGGCGTCGACCGCGCCACCTCATGCGTCTTCCCGCCCCTGCGCTTAGCTAGATCAGATCAGATGATTCCGCGCGCTCGTCACCAGGAACTTTACCAAGGGTGATTCCGCTGTCAACGATTTTGCCCATTCATTCGCGCTGCTTTGTTGAGCGCGGCGCCTCCCCTTGTAAAGCAAACATGGGCTCACGAATACGCGAACCCATTTACAGCGAACGCCCGCATTCGCCACCACCGGCTGCCGCCACCTTCGCAGGAGTTGAACGCAGCGTGAACTCCAGAACGAGCCCCGGCCGAGCAGTCATCCGGTCGAGCATCCGCCCGGTCCGCCGGCGCGTTCCGGCCGGAATGTCCGATCGGGCATCGGCTCAGTCGCGGCTTCGTAAAGTGGCAGTTGCCAAATTCGCGCGTCGTTGACATAGTCCCAAAATGCGAGTCCCCGACTTGTGCCTTTCGCGATGGTCGATCCGGTCGAACTGGGGTATGACGGTCCTGGAGCGGCCTTACGAAATCCGTTACGGATCGCCCACTGGTTGTCGCCGGCTCGCGGCCGCCGGCGTAGCACTCCCCCTCCATAGTCGGACCCGGAGCCTCCGCCTGGAGGCTTTGAGGAGGGATCGAATTGACACGACGTCAGGTCGTCACCATGGTTGCCGTTGGCGTGCTTCTGGTCGTCCTGGCTCTGCCCGGTGTGGCCCAGAACGATGCGAATCCGTATGGGTTTTCGGTCTGGGGCTATCAGAGCCGGATCGCGGCTTCGGGCGTCAAATGGGTTCGGTTGCAGCGGGACTGGTCCACGATCGAGACCTCGCCCGGGGTCTACAACTTCTCCGGCCTGGATGCGGATGTGGCGGCCGCCACCGCGGCCGGCGTGCACGCCACGGTTCCGATCCAGGACGCCCCCGGCTTCCGCAAAACCCAGGTCTGTAACGGGGTGAGTCTCTTTCCTGGCCCCGCCGAGATGAGCACCTTTGCCAGCGTCATCGCCGCCCGCTATAACGGCCAGAGCGGCCATGGCTACGTCGACAGTTTTGAGATCGGCAATGAGGAATGGGATGGCTACTGGGGCGGTTCGTGGACCAACACCCTGCCCTGCCGAGCGGCCAATTATTACGGGCCTGTCCTGAAGGCCGGCTATCAGGCGGTCAAGGCCCAGTCGCCGACCGCGCTGGTCGGAATGTTCGGACTCTGGTGGGTGAACACCCCCCATATTCAGAGCTACATGACCTGGCTCTATCAGAACGGGTACGGCTCGTACATGGACTTTGCCAACTTCCACTACTACACGGGCGGCGACCCCAGCGTGTCGAACGGGGACACGCCCTCCTATGACCTGGAATGGCAAACGATTCGCGGGGTGCAGGCAGCGTACAACGACGGGGCCAAGCCGGTCTGGTGCACCGAGGTCGGCTGGGCGGTCAGTAGCGTCAGCCAGCCGGGGCCCATTGTGAGCCTGGCTCAGCAGGCACAATACCTGCGATACGTGCTGGACAGCTCGCGGACATCGAGCGTGATCCAGCGGGTCTTCATCTACATGATCAGTGACACCGGTTCGGATGGCATGAACATCTACCCGCCGACCGGTCCGCTGCCGAGTTACGGCATGCTGCAGACCTACATCGCGCAGTATCCGACCTGGGGCGCCTCGGCTCCCCTGCCAGTGCCGTCGCCCTCGGCCAGCCCGACGCCGACACCCAGCCCGACGCCGACTCCGAGCCCGACGCCGATGCCGACGCCGTCAGCCAGTCCGGCCGGCGCGACGCAGCCCGGCCCGGTGGTGGCCGCCAGCCAAACGGTCACGTACGCGGCGTACGGCAAGGCGAATTCTTGCCGGAAGGGCACCGTCACGGCGACGGGGGCCTTCACAACCAATGGCGCCGGCGGCACGGTGTCGTACGAGTGGATTCGAACGGATAACCGGGGCGCGGTGATCATCGTGATGCCCTCGATCACGGCCGCCGCCGGCGACACGGCCAGCCACTCGGTGGTCTCCGACAGCTGGACCCCCAACTCGCCCGGGACCGAACAGCTGGTCTTCCTGGCGACGGGGGCGCCACTGGTGGCGGCCCAGACGTTTAGTTGCCGATAGGCTAGGAAGAGGTGAGGTGGCAAGCCGGCGTCGCCGTGACGCCGGCTTTCGGCCGTCAGGGCCCGGTCGATGGCAGCGGCCAACCGCCACCGGACTCAACAATACCTGCGCAACAGGGCAAGGTTTCATCTCGTCGTTGCGGTCGCTGCGGATTATCTGTATGATGCTGGAGCCGTAATCACGCAGCGCGAACGAGGAGGGAAGGGCATGTCGAGGATCCGCTGGCGCCTGGTCATTGGATTGCTCTCATTGGCCGCCAGCCTGGCCCTGACCGCCCCGGCTGCCGCCTCCCGGCTTGCCGGCTCTTCGGTGGGTGAGGTGTGGCCAAACGCGACGGTCCCGGTGCCCGACGGCATCGTGGCTGAGATCTGGCCCAACCTTCCCGTTACGGATGTCGGGCCGGACGAATTCGTAATCGTCGATTCCCTGGGCGACTGACCGTTGGGCAACTGATCCACGAGCGCGCAGGTAGCAAAACAGACAAGGAGCGGGGAGTTGGCGACGCAGGTTCGAGTTAACCACCGGAGTCCACGGACGCCGGAGCAGCTGGGCGCCCGGATCCGGAAAGTCAGGATGGAGCTGGGGCTCAGCCTGGCCGGTGTAGCCCAAAAGGATTTCAGCCGGGCATTTCTGAACCAGGTCGAACTTGGCCGAGCACGGCCCTCGACGCGGACGCTGCAGATCATCGCCGAACGATTGCACCGGCCGGTTGAGTACTTTCTCCAGGATCCCCAAAACTCCGCCGCGGCCCTGGAATTTCGCCTGGCGGAAGCCGGGACACGACTCCGACAGGGCGACGGCGAACGGGCGCGCCAACTCATGACCGAGCTACTGGCCCTGTCGCAACTGGCCCCCCAGCTCCGGGCACGGGCGCAGCTGCTTCTGGCGGAAGCCCTGCTGAAACTCCGGGCAACCTCGGAAGCCGTCGAGGTGCTGCAGCTCACGATCAAGACCAGCGAGGCCGCCGGCTGGCGTGCGCTCTCGGTCGAGCTTTACGACCGCATGGGGACGGCCTATTACAACCTGCGCCGCCACCACGAGGCCGGCCGTTGGTGGGACAAGGCGCTCGGAACTTACGAAGACGCCGACCTGACCGATCCCCTGCTGAAGGCCCGCATTCTCGGCCATCGGGCCAATCTCCACTACATCGCCGGAGAGCCCCGCGACGCCATCGCCGGATACCAGTCGGCCATTGCCGCGGCCGAGGATGTGCTCGACATGCAGGCCCTGGGCGGGATCTACGAGGGGCTCGCGATGTCCTTCCAGAAAACTGGCGATGTGACCCGGGCCCTCGAATATGCCCAGCGCAGCCTGCGCCTCTTCGACACGCTTCGGGATGTGCGGATGAGCGCCCAGCTGCGGAATAACATGGCGGAAATCCTGCTAAGTCAGGGAAGAGCGGCGGAAGCGGAGACATTGTTCCTGGCCGGGGCGGAGCAGCTCGAGCATGTCGGCGACAAGGACCTCCTGCCACATTTGCTGGCGGGGGCGGCGGAGGCCGCGCTTGACCGCGGGGACCGCGCGCTGGCGGGATCGCGGATGACGGTCGCCCTGCGAGCGGCCGAGATCTCCACCGACCCGACGGCGAAGCTGGCGGCCGAGCGGGCGGCCGGCCGGGTCACCGCCGCCGCGGGCGAGGCCAAAGAGGC
>VBEW01000137.1 GCA_005889225.1 Chloroflexota bacterium
GATCACTGCGGTGCAATTGGTGGCTACGTAGCGTCCTTTGTCGACGGACGCACGGGGTAGGACCGTGAGGCACCCGGTTCGAAAATCAGAGGTCCCTGATTTACACCGGAGCCGGTTACACGTGCATGGCAGCCTGCGCCGGTTTGGCTTCCAGCTCGTTCGGGCCGGCGCGCCGCTGACTGAGCTCCCGCAGATCTCGTCGCGTCCAGACCGGCCACTGGAAGGCAAGCCAGAAGATGAAAAGAGCATTGACAACGTGAAGTGCCGAGAGCCAGGGCATACCGCCGAGCGTAGGTATGTCTGTGGGGTAACGGTAGGGGATGATGAAAAGGGACTGCAAGAAAAGCAGAGGAATGAACGCCGCGGCAAGTCCGGTCATCCGCCACGGCAGCCGCCCGATAAACGCGGCGATGATCATCACCAGGCTCAAGATCAGCACCGCCAGGGGACCGGCAATCGTGTGGTAACGAAGGATGTAGGCTCCTGATGCGTCGTCAGCCATGGTTGAGAACACGCCGGCGCCTGCTGCCGTGAACTGGCCGATGATCACTACCAGCATCAGCCATGTGCCGTAGCGGTAGATCCGTCGCGCGACGTCACCCATGATTCCGCGCTACCTCCCTGGCCTGCAGTGATTTGCTGATCTCAACCTGGGCCCACGAGCTCGCGGTCGGCATCGCCGATGCTCCTCTCTCCTGTAATCACCGCAACCCTCCTTTGGGCCACTGGAGACCGGCTAGTGTCTGTCACTAGAGACCACAACTAGTGACAGACCTCAGAATGTGACGACTGCGATGCCTGCTGTCAAGAGGTCGGTGCCCGCCAAACTGACCCGCCGCGAGCGGGCGAAAGCGACGCATTGGCGGATCGTCAAGGCCGCCTACACGCTCTTCTGCGCGCGGGGGTACGCCGGCACGACGATGGCTCAGGTTGCCGCGGCCGCGGGTGTGGCAGTCCAGACGGTCTACTTCGCGTTCCACACGAAGTCGTTGCTGCTGAGTCGCGCGTACGACTTCGCGGTGATGGGCGAGGACGAGCCGCTCTCCCCGGACAAGCAGCCCTGGTATGGCGCGATGACAGCCGAGCAGGACGTCGCGAAGGCGCTGCGCCACCTGGTTACGGGCGTGGGCGAGATCACCCGGCGGGTAACCCCGCTGTACCTCGTCGCGCGTGTTGCGGCAGACGGCGATCCCGAGGCGGCGCGGGTCATGGCCTTCCATGGGCGCTGGGCGGCCGACGGCTTCCGACAGATGCTGGAGCTACTGCGTGCCAAGGCGGGGCTCCGCCCGGGGCTCAGTCTTCAGCGCGCCACCGACTTGCTGCTGCTATTCGTCGGCGCGGACGTCTATCACGTCCTCGTCGGAGTCGACGGCTGGTCGCACGAGGAATGGACCGACTGGGCAGTGTCGACGGCGGCGGAACAGATCTTTGGCCGGTCTCGAGGTGAGCCGGGCTTCCCGATACGCGGTGGCCGTTTCTCGCCAGCATCGCGAAGACGGGACCATGACGCTACGCAGGCCGAACATCGCCATAAGGGGTGATATCGATGACCAAGATGGCCGCCACGGATCGCCGGACTGCTTCCCGCGTCGAGCGGTACGCCTGGACCTTCTTCGTCTTTGTCGGCGTGGTACTCGTGCTGTTCGGGCTGACCGATCTGGGGGCTGGGGGTGCGACGTTCGGCCAGGGAGAGGCGCCGACCTTTGATGGGATCACGGGTACCTCCTGGGAGTCGATCAAGAGTTCTCCGGTGGCTTCTCAAATTGACTGGATGGTTCGCGCCCAGGCGATTTGGATGATGATCGCCGGGCTACTCACCGTATTCATTTCAGCGACAGCTTTTCGGCGTGGCGAGCGCTGGGCTTGGTTTGCGATGGCGCTATGGCCAATCGCGATCCTCGCTCTCGATTTGAACTTGCTACTCGCACTCAAGCACACAACTCAAGGAATCCCGCCACCACTGGTGTCGGGCTCGATCTTCATAGTGCTTTCCTTGGTTACGCTGGCGCTGACTTTTCGGAAGGCCTTCCGATCCGAGTAGGGCCGACGAAGGCATCAGGTTTCGGCTGAGGACTCAGACGATGCCCAATCGGCCTTCCGTGGAGTTGTAGAGTGGCCGACATGACAACGGTCGAAGGAAAAGGTGTTGTGATTGACCGCTCAGTCGACGATGTCTGGAGGTTCATGACCGACATCTCGAACATGTCACAGTGGGAGGAGAACCAGGCGGACTGGAAGCAGACCTCCGAGGGGCCGATCGACTCGGGAACAACCTTTCAGATCATATCCCGACCATCCATCGGCCGACCCTTCGGCTGGGAGATGAAGACCAACCTCCGAATCACGGAATTCGAGCCTAATCGGAAGTTCGCTACTGAGGCCACCAGTGGGTTTTTGGAAGGCACGAAAATCAGCTACTTGATGGAACCGGTGGAGGGTGACAAGACGAGACTGAGTCGGGTGACCGAATTCAGGTTTCATGGCCTGGCCAGGCTGATGCGACCATTTCAGGCTCCGCTTGCAAGGCGAGACGGTGGCGTTGAGATTGGTGGCGTGAAGCGAATCTTGGAGAGCCAACCCGGTCGCGATGGGTCCTAATCAGGTCTAGGACGCCTCTCCCAAGTTCAATCTCGGAGTTCAAATAGTGTCCCGTCCCCCCGACCAAAAATCGTATTCAAATCGAGGTCTTCGGCTGCTCCTGAGGGGCACACAAAATTCGTGCGAGGTCAATCGACGACCCTAAGCTGTGGCCGGTCGCGGGATCCGCCGGCCAGTTCGATCGGGACAAAGTACCCGGGCGGCCGGCGCGAAAGGTGCAATTCCCTCCTAAGCTCACGGTTCAAGTCCCGGGCATCGCAGCGGGTCAGGCCGCCAGAGTCGGCGACCGCGTATTCGCAGAACCGCGCCATCTCGTTCATGTAGCCGAGCACCGTTCGGCTCTCCGTCTTCGCCAAGGCGATGGAGCGGGAATCGAGAGCGCCAAAGCGGTCTAGCGGGAAGCTCTCGGCCTCGAGCTCCTTGTGAACGAACCGGACGAAGGATGGGCCGATCGGCACCAGGTCGGCCTTGCGGATGTCCGGAATGAAGACCGAGAACAGCGTGCCGGCGTGGGCAAGTAGAAGGCATTTTCGAGCGTCGAGCCAGAGCAGGTTGGAGTGCCAATCCTCGTCGCTGGGCTCGATGGTCACCAGATCTCGGGGACGCGCACCCAGGAGCGTGAACATCTTGGCCGTGCACCGCAGGACCACGCCACCCATGGTATGGGCAGATCAGCTGGGGGTTCAGGCTGCTGCCGGCGCCTGCTCCCGCGCGTACTCGCGCAACACGCCGCCGAGTCGCTCGGTGCACGTTAGCGGTCCCGCTGTCAGCACCGGATCGGAGCGCGCGATCGGGGTCCGCAACCCAAGAGCCCGGTGCGGACGGGCCGAGTTGTAGTGCTCGAACCACTCGTCAAGAACGCGCTCGAGATGGCGACGATTGAGGATCAGGATCCAGTCCAGGCACTCGCGCCGGGTCGAACCAATCTGCCGCTCGATGTGGGCATTGGCCTTGGGGCCGCAATCGGCGTCCCGATCACCTCGATGCCTTCCGCCCGAAAGACAAGATCCGAGCCGCCACCGTACTTGGCGTCGTGATCGTGGACCAGGAAGCGAGCGTCGACTCCGACCTCGCTAAGCTCCCAGCAGAGGTTCCTCGCCTGCTGACTCACCCAGAACGCGTCCGGCCGATCGGTGACCGCGAACCAGATCACCCTCCTGGTTGCCAGCTCCATATATAAGATGACGTAGAGCCGCTTCAGGAACACGGTATCGACGCTCAGGAAGTCGGTGACGACGATTGCCGAAGCCTGGGCTCTCAAGAACGTCTTCCAGCTCAGTCGCGATCGTAATGGCGCCGGACCGATCCGGTTCCGGCGCAGCAACTTTCGAATCGCGGTTGCGGAAACCACGTG
Organism: Chloroflexota bacterium; assembly: GCA_005889225.1. Classification (GTDB taxonomy): domain Bacteria; phylum Chloroflexota; class Dormibacteria; order CF-121; family CF-121; genus CF-13. The sequence goes on from VBEW01000137.1 coordinate 3,953, forward strand.
ACCGAGCTTGAGCAACTCGCCGCGGATGCGGACACAGCCCCAATTCGGGTTGTCTTTGGCCATCTCCAGGATCAGGCTTTGCAGCTCGGGATCGAGACGTGGTCGGCCCGGACCTCGCCGGCGGCCGAAGGCCGTCCACTTTCTGCGCACCAGGTGGCGATGCCAGCCGAGGACCGTCTCGGGCTGGACCAGCATCCCAACCCAAGCTGCCCGGCTTACTCGGTGGCTCAGCGCGGCCATGATCGTCCGGTCGGCCATGTCGAGCCGTGGGCGCTTCACCTGACGGCAGACGACTCGCAGTTGGTGGCGTAGAAGCAGCAGCTCCGCCTCCGGGTCACGCAAGCGCAAGCGCACATCGGCGACGTCGAGGAGAAGGTGCAGGAGGGAGTAGACAAACGCGAACAACATCCGGAGGCGATGCTAGCGGTTAGCTAGAGCCACTCCGGGTAGCCAACCCACACCCATGGCCGCGAACGAGGCGCCCAGCACGAGCGACCCGGCGGTCGGCAAACCTTCCGCGAGGAGGGAGGCGGAGGAAAGCACCCCCACGGCGGCGTTCATCGCCACCACGACGATCAGCGCCGCGAAAGTCGGCGCTGTGATTTCCCACAGGCAGCGAGCGGACGAGCTCGAGCCGCCCGGCCTCCTCGTCGCCGCGAGTGAGCCGGCCGATCATGAAGACGCTCATAAGGGCGACGACGACCATCCCGAGCGCGCCGATCTGGAAGGCGATCTGCCCGCCGAGAGTGTCGAGACCCTGCGCCGGACCGTTGAACGCTATGGCTCCGGCGTTGTGTTGGGTCGCCGCGGCGGCTTGATCGATCGACGCCTGCGTCGGGAAAAGTGACTTCACGCCCACCGCCGTGAGGAAGTCCAGGAGGGTGATCGAGACGACCCAGATCGAGATGCGTAAACGATCCCGCCGCAGAATCAAGCGGACCAGCGCGCCGGTCCCGGTCAGATCGTTCATGCTCGCCCGTCGCGACTGGACGCCGCCTCGGCCGTTCCGCGCTCCGGTTCTTTCGCGAGCTCGTCCCCGTAATGCCTCAGGAACAACTCCTCCAGCGTCGGCGGATGGCTAACCAGGCTGGTGACGCCAAGCTCGCTGAGCCGGCGCACCACCTCGTCGAGATGCTCGGAGTCGACGTCGACCTTGACCTGCGAGTCGTGAATTTCGAGACCGTGAATGCCGGGGAGGCTGTCGAAGCCCGCGACCGGCGCTTTCAACTCGGCGGTGATCGAGGTGCGCGTCAGGTGGCGCAGCTCTTGCAGGGTTCCGCTCTGCTCCGTGCGGCCCAACCGAATGATGCTGAGGCGGTCGCAGAGGGCCTCTACCTCGGCCAGGATGTGGCTGGAGAGCAGCACGGTCCGGCCCTGGGCCTTGACCTCCCGGATGCAGTCCTGGAAGACGGCCTCCATCAAGGGGTCGAGGCCGGACGTGGGCTCGTCGAGGAGCAGGAGCTCGGCGTCGGAGGCGAGCGCCGCCACCAGGCCGACCTTCTGGCGGTTCCCCTTGGAGTACGTGCGCGCCTTCTTGGTCGGATCGAGCTCGAAGCGCTGGAGAAGCTCGTCCCGCCGCCGCCGGTCGAGGTCGCCGCGGAGCCGACCGAGGAGATCGATGATCTCTCCGCCGCTGAGGTTCGGCCACAGGCTCACCTCGCCGGGTACGTACGCGAGACGGCGGTGTAGCGCCACCGCGTCGCGCCATGGGTCACCGCCGAGAAGCGAGACGCTCCCTGCGTCGGCACGAAGGAGGCCAAGCAGGATTCGGATGGTCGTGGTCTTGCCTGCGCCGTTGGGTCCGAGGAAGCCGTAGACCTCGCCTGTCTCCACCTTCAGATCGAGCCCGTTCAAAGCGCGGGTCGTTCCGAAGTTCTTGACGAGCCCGGACACCACGATCGCTGGCGCCATCGGTGAATCTTGGCACCGGCTCTTCGCCCGGCGCTTAACCATTCGCTAGTCCGGCGGCCCTCACCAACATCGTCGGCCATGTGACGGGCAAGAGAGTCAAACCTTTCGGTCGTTGGGCACTTTCAGCGACGTCATTCGGAGTGCAGCACCTCGGCGACCCGGGTCATGGCGGCCCAGCGGGCCGGCAGCAGTGAGCCGACCAGCGCCACCGCCACCCCGGCCAGGGCGAGCAGGAGCAGCCCCGGCGCGCTGAAGACCCTGAAGACGCTTTCAGGCAAGTCGTTGCCCAGAAGGTTTGCGAAGCCTTGCATCATGGCCCGGTGGACGCCCACCCCGGCCGGGATACCTAGGAGCCCGCCAGCGACGCCAAGCACAACCGCGCCGGCGGCCACCATGACGAGCACCTGCGCCGGCGTCATGCCCAGCGCCTTCAGCACGGCGGTGTCGCGGACTCGTTCGCGCGTGTTCAGCAGCAGCGTATTGAACACGCCGGCTGCAGCGATCAGAGCCAGGACTGCGGCCAGCACCAGCATGATCGAGTTCAGGAAGCCAATCCCCGAGACGGTTTGATCACGGTTCTCGGTGGCGTCCAGGAAGTCGGGCTCGGTGGCCTGGATGCGGCGGATGTATGCATTGGCGTCGCTGCCCGGCTTGATCGTCACGAAGTAATAACTTGGCTGCGCCTCGGGCACGGCTTCCGCCAACGTCGAGAGGTCCATCTCCATCTCGCGGGCGAGCGCCGTAGGCCTCAGCAAGGCCGCGGTGTTGTTCGCGCTGAAGACCTCGCCCACGAGCAGTAGAAGCACTGGCTGTCCGCTGATCAAGCCCTCGATTGAGTCGCCGACCTCGAGGTGCGTATCCTCCAGAACGGCGCGGGTGGCGACTACCTCTCCGCGGCCGCTGAACCAGCGGCCGCGGATGACGGGGATCCCGAGCCGGGCCGAGTCGCCGCGGTAGGCGTTCACAGTGATCGGATCGGCCACTCCAGGAACGGTCACCTGGGCGCCCGCCAGGCCGACGACCAGAGCCGTCTCCGGTTGTGCCGCCAGCGTCGCCATCACCTTCTGGTCGGGGTAGGCGTTCGCCCGCTGCAGGATGACGTCCGTGCTGCGGTGCGCGAACGCAATGTCGACGAGGGTCCGCGCACTGGCGGGCAGACCGGTCGCGAAGACAAGGGTCGCCACACCGACCAAAACCGCGAGCGCGGTGAGCCCGGCACGCAGCGGCCGCGCGAAAGCGTCGCCGGCACCAAGCGCCAGCGGCCGGGGCAGCGGCAGCCGTCGGAGCATGGAACCCAGCCAAGAGCGGCGGCCGCCAGAGGGTGCAGTCGCCATCGAGATCGCGCCCACGGCGCTGAGCCGCCCGGCACGGAGGCCCGGCACCACTGTCGCCAGGAGCACCACCGTCATCACGGCCAGCAGGGTTGCGAGTGCCATGACAGGCGCGAATGGCGGCTCCGGCGGCAGCGCCAGGCTCGCAGTTTCCCGGTCGACTAGCGGCACGCTGAGCGCAACCCCGGCCGGAACCCCGAACAGGCAGCCGGCGAGCGTCGGCAGCTGCATCTGCACGACCAGCGTCCCCACGACCTGGAGCGGCGTGAAGCCGACCGCCTTCATTACTCCGATCTCGCGGTAGTTGGCGATGACGATGCCGATCACCAGGTTGGCGACCGTGGCCGCGCAGGCCAGCAGGGCGAAGATTCCGAAGGCGAGGAAGAAGGTCAGAGCGATCTGGTTGCCGCCGTTGAAGACCTTCTGCAACAGCAGGTAGTTCATGGACGCTAGCACCGCGCCCGCGGGCAGCGCCATCTGCAGGCGGGCAAGCTTGGCACGCAGCTCCTGCTCGCTGGGGGCGTACGGGAAGCGATAGGCCATCTTGTATCCCCAGTCCGGCGCGAGCAGCGGCAGCTGCGACTCAGTCACCCAGGCGAACTGCGTGCCGAACTCGGAATCGGCCTCATCGACGTCGCTGGCCTCGCCGACCACGACCAGCGCCCGCCTTTCGAGGGTCCCCAGCGAGCGCATGCGGTCCCCCAGCCGGATATGGTTGAGGTCAGCGAAAGATCGGGTGATGACGATCTCACCCGGTCCCCGGACCCAGCGCCCAGCCACCAGCCGGAGGAGCTCGACATCGGCCTGGGGGCTCTCCCGGCCCACGGTGATAAGCGGGAACTTGAAGCCCCCGCCACCGATTGCCATGTGTGCGCCCAGCTCGTAGCTGGTCTCGACCCAGGGCCAGGGACCGCCTACCTGGCTGGCTCCGATGAGGCCGGGCGTCCTAGCCAGCTGCTCAGGGTCCACCTTGTGGCGGTCGAACAGGACCGTCAAGTGGGCTCCCCGCTGAGCCTCGAAGGCGCGCTCCCAGGGGTGGCTCGAGGTCTGCAGGAGCGTCAGGCCCAAGGTCGTGGTCCCGCTGGCCAGGAAGATGACGAACGCGATGACCGCCGCCTGCAGGCGGCGCCGCCTGAGGTCACCGAGCACCTTGGTTATGACCGCGTTCATCCCGCCACCTCCTCGACGCGGACCCGCACCACCTCCGCCGGGCTGGCGGTGGAGGCCTGCAGGACGACGTCGTCGGCGACCCTTCCGTCGACCAGGCTGACCACCCGGCCCGCGTAGCGCGCGGCCAGCTTGGCGTCATGGGTGACCAGCAGCACGGTCTGGCCGCTGCTATTCAGCTCCACCAGGAGCTCCATGACCTGCTCGCCGCTTCGGCTGTCGAGGGCACCGGTCGGCTCGTCGGCCAGCAGCATCAGCGGCCGGTTGACCAGCGCCCGCGCGATCGCCACCCGCTGCTGCTGGCCACCCGACAGGCGGGCCGGGTAGCGCGCCGCCTGGTCGGTGATGCCGAGCTGCGCGAGCAGTTCCCGCGCCCGCTGGCGAGCCGCGGCGGTGCCGCTGCCGGCCAGCTGGGCCGCGACCATGACGTTCTCGAGCACGCTCAGGCTGCCAAGCAGGTTGAAGAACTGGAACACGAACCCGACCCCGCTCCGGCGGTACCGGGCCAGCTCTGCCTCACCGGCGCGCCCGAGATCGCGGCCGTTGACGAGCACGCGGCCTGAAGTCGGCCGGTCGAGCCCGGCGACCAGGTTGAGAAGGGTCGACTTCCCGCTCCCAGAGGGGCCCATGACGGCGAGGAACTCGCCCCGCTCGACGCCCAGGCTGACCCCGTTCAGCGCCGGATGCTTTGCCCCGCCGTCGTATAGCTTGCGGACATCGCTCAGCTCGATTAGCCGTGTCATGTTTCCTCCACTCCCTTTCGGTTGGAATTCCGGATCTCATCAGCGCAGGCGTCCGTCCACTTGAGATCGGCCTCCGTGTGGAAGATCGCGCCCTTGAACAGCAGGACGAGGTCGTCCCGCCCCTCCCGCCGCGCTCCTTGCTCCAGCTCCGCCAGGTCCTTAAGGCGCTGCAGGTAGACGCGGCGCTGGGCCGTTAGCAGCTCGTCCAGCCGACCGTTGGCCAGGCGAGTGTTGAGCAGCAGCTTCACGTAAATCTCCTCGCGCAGCTGCTGGGGTTCCGACTCTGGGCGGGACAGCCAGTCATCGAGCGTTTTCCGGCCGCTGGCCGTCAGCCGGTAGGCCAGCTTTCGGCGGTCACCGCGCTCGCCGTCGGCCTCAATCAGGCCGTCCCGCTCGAGCCTCTGCATAGTCATGTAGACCTGGCCGAAGTTGACCTCCCAGGAGCCGCCGAGCAACGACTCGAAGC
>VBEW01000138.1 GCA_005889225.1 Chloroflexota bacterium
TGGGAACCCGGAAGACGAGGATGGGGGTGCCTCCTTTGACGTGATCCGCGAGCAGCAGTAGCGGAGGCGGTGGCGCTAGCTCGATGGCGGCAACCCGCGCGCCCATGCCTTCGACAGCAAAACGCAGCCGGCCGCCCAGCACGTCGATGAAGTAGGTCAGGTCTCGCTTGACGTCGCGGCTCGGGTGATAGATGAAGTCGAGTGAGTCGAACGCCACGGGCTACCGGCACCCCGGGTCACTACGGTCCTCGATCTCCCAGGCGTGGTCAAGCGCATGCCAGGCGATCCGGCGCGCTGCGTATCGCTGCGGCCAGCCCTTCTCCACCAGGGGGCCGCCCTTCGATGGCCTGCCCAAGACGTCGGCGATGGCCTTTCGGAAGGTCCTGACGGCGGCGCGGTTGTCACGGTCCGGCGGAGCGAGGCGCAGTCCGAGCTTTCGTACGTAGGCGCCTTCGGCAGCCAGGATGTGGTCGGCGATCTCGTCACGGTCGCGCCCGCCACCGCGGGGACCCTTGCGCAGGGAGGCGGGGGCACCGCCGTGGACCTTGTCGAAAATCACCCAGGCCGCATCGACCAGCGACGCGAGCCGCGCGGCTTCGGCTTTCGCCAGCGGTTTGATGTCCCGGGCGGCGACCTTCTCGGGGACACCAAAATCGGTGGACGCACTTCCCCGAAGATGTTCGCGCACTAAGAGGGGGTCGGAGGCCTCGAACCGGATGCGCGCTCCTCTGGCGACCGGCGCGTAGCGCGGAGCATAGCTCGCAAGCGCGGCCAGCGCCGAGGCTTCGTCCTTTCCCGACCGGCACCACCCCGGCCAGTCATGGGCGCAGGCAAAGACCCGCTTGCTGCCCGTCTCAACATAGACGTCGGTCACCGCGCGCTCGGCCTTAGCTGAGACGCTCGACGATCATCGCCATTCCCTGGCCGCCGCCCACGCACATCGTTTCGAGGCCAATCGTCTTGTTCTCGCTGGCCAGCCCGTTGAGCAGTGTGCAGAGGATGCGGGCGCCGGTCATCCCGAACGGATGCCCGAGCGCGATCGCGCCGCCGTGCGGATTGAGTTTGTCGCTGAACGGATCCACGCCAAGCTCGCGAGCGGAGGGGATGACCTGGGCCGCAAAGGCTTCGTTGATTTCCACGATGTCGATATCGTCGATCGTCATCTTCGCCCGCTTGAGGGCTTGACGGGAGGCTTCGATCGGGCCCAGGCCCATGATCTCGGGCTCGAGCGCCGAGACTCCGGTCGAGATGATGCGGGCAAGCGGCTGAATGCCGAGCTCCCTGGCCTTTCGATCCGAAGTGATGACGACCGCCGCCGCGCCGTCGTTCAGAGGGCACGAGTTGCCGGCTGTGACCCGGCCGTTCTCACGGAAGACCGGTTTCAAGGTCGCCAGCACATCCATGGTTGTGTTGGGCCGCGGCCCGTCATCGCGGCGCATGGTCGACCCATTCGGCAGCGGAACGGGGATGATCTCTCGGTCGAAGAACCCGCCGTCCCGTGACTGCACCGCCCGCGTCTGGCTCTTCACCGCGTAGCGATCCATCTCCTCGCGGGTGATGTGCTTGCGGTCGGCAACGTTCTCGGCCGTTTCTCCCATCGCGATGTAGACGTCCGGGTACTCTTCGGTGTTACCGGGTCTGAGTCGCGGATTCTGCGCATCCGGCAGGTCGGCGAAGCCGTTGGCATAGCGCGACACGCACTCGACGCCGACCGAAAGAAAGGCCTCGCCTTCGCCCGCCCTGATGGCATGAAACGCCATCCGGCTGGTCTGCAGGGAAGACGCGCAGTACCGGTTCACGGTTGTCCCAGGGACATCGAGCCTGGTCAGGATGCTGACGACGCGGCCGATGTTGAAGCCCTGCTCGCCCGCGGGCAGGCCACAGCCGCACATCAAATCGTCGATCGCCGTTCGTTCGAGCTGCGGCACCTTTTGCAGCACCTTGTCGGCGACGTGGGCGGCAAGGTCATCGGGTCGGACGTCGATGAGCGAGCCCTTGTGAGCGCGCCCAATCGGGGAGCGACCGTAGGCGACGACGACCGCGTCAGCCATGGAGCACGATTCAGTCTACGCGGGCGGAACTGTGGTTTCCGGTGGCAGGGACTGCAAGTGAATGAGGTCGCGGAGCTGGTTTTGCAGCCGCTGCTCGGGACTTCCCAGTGCGCAGCGCGGGTAGAACCGACCGCGATTTTCGACGTCGGTCCCGGTGGTGAGATGGCGGCAGGTCGGCCAGGTGCCCAGCGGCTTGTTCTGGGAATCGGTCGCGTCGAAGCTCACCGGCTCATACGACGGACAATCCGCAAATCCCTCGGGGAACGGCCGCGGGAACGGACAGCGATCGGCCTTGGCCTCTATCAGGGACACTGCGGTTATCACCTACTTCGACTACCACATAATATGCCGCCCCTTATGGGCCGTCAACCTTGGAGAGCGCAAATGCGCCAGCGGGCTCAGCGGCGCGGTGCCGGCTGGCGCTCGCCGATCGACCGGGCCACGATCGCGGCATCCTCACCGACGCCGAAGAGCAGCGAGGACTTGCGCTTGCGCAGAAAATGCACCCCAACGAAGTACAGACCGGGGGCCGCCAGGCTCGCCCCCTCCCGGTGAAGCGGGAAGCCCAGCTCATCGAAGGCCTCCGGGATTCGGACCCACTGGCGGTAGTCCGGCCGGAATCCTCCAGCAAAGATGATCGCGCCAAAGCCGGCCAGGTCGAGCGCCTCGGGTGCCCGATCGTCGAACGGGGCCGGTGAGGGGATCGCCGGCATGGTCAGCCCCTTTTCCCTGGCGGTCTTTCGGACCAGCTCCATGATCTGGGCGTAACGCTCGTCGCCCCAGGCCACGGTCTCCCGCAGGTCTGCGGAAAAAAGGACCCGCCCGTCCTCCACCCCGATGAAGTGACCGGCGAGCGTCACCCCCAGGGCGCGCAGCGTGCGCAGGTGCAAGTCATGACCCCCGCGGTGACCCGTCGCCAGGACGTTGGCAAAGAGCCGGGCGCCAGCAGAAGCCGGTCTCGACGATCCACCAGACGATGTCACGATCGCCAAGCCGCCGGGGTGACCAGGGCGCCCGGCCGCAGGCGACCACGACCTCGCGGCCGGCTTCATGCAGCTCCTCGGCGATCTGGCAGCCGGACTGCCCGCTTCCCACCACGAGGACGCGGCCCGCCGGCAACGCCGACGGGGTGCGGTAACCCTCGACGTCGATGGCGAAGACATCGCCGGGCAAGGTGGAAGCGCCCGCCGGGCGATGCGGGCGTTGGTAGGCGCCGGTGCAGACGACGACGGTGCGAGCCTCAATCCGACCTGCCGCCGTCTCGATCACGAAACGCGAATCACCTCCTCGAGCAAGCGAACGGACCTCAACGCCAGGACGGATCGGCGCCCCGAATCGCTCGGCATAGCGTTCGAGATAAGCGACGATCTCGTCTTTGGGCATGAACCCGTCGGGGTCGTCGCCGTCGTAGGGATAGCTGGGCAGTTGCACCGACCAGTTCGGGGTTACCAGGCAGAAGCTCGCCCACCGGTCACGCCAGGTTTGCCCGATCCTTCCCTTCTCGAGAACAACATGCTCGACGTCGAGCTTGGTCAGCTCGCAGCTGACCGCCAGGCCGGCCTGTCCGCCGCCGATCACAACCAGCCCGACGGTCTCGCTCATGGCGGGCAATGCTAGCGTAGGAAGGGATGCGTGTCGATCGGTTCAGCTTCGGCTCGATTCGGATCGACGGCACGACGTACGAGAACGACGTCGTGCTCGATCGGGGAACGGTGAGCAAGCGGAAGAAGAAAGCCTCGAAACCGTTCCGCGACCGATATGGGCACACCCCTTTGTCGACCGAGGAGAACATCCCCTGGAAATGCGCAACCCTGGTCGTGGGAACCGGCGCCGAGGGATCGCTGCCGGTAATGCCGGAGGTCGAGCGCGAGGCCCGGCGCCGCGGGGTCGAGCTGGTGGCCGTGCCGACTGAGAAAGCGATCGCTCTGCTGAAGAAAACCGCGAAGCCCACCAATGCGGTGCTGCACATCACCTGCTAAAAGCGGCCCCGTCACGACGGAGCCGCTTCGCTTGCGTGGTCGAGATCGCCTTACATCGCGGTGACCAGTGCCAGCTTCAGCGCCAGGACCGGACAGGCGTCGACGGCCTGGCGGGCATGCTCGAGCAGGGCAGGCGCGATGGATCCGGATTTGATGATGGGATATCCCCAGTCATCGAGCGCAATCACCTCCGGCAGCAGCTCGGCGCAGAGGCCGTGCCCGTCGCAGCGGATCCGGTCGACAACGAGTTGTTCCCGCATCACGCGACCGCCTGGGCCAGCGCGCCAGGTCGCCCAGCCGCCGGTGCCCCGCGCACGCACCGGCCGCGCTGATGCGCGGCGTAGTCATCGGCAAAAACTCCGAGCGCGCTGCGCAGCAGGCCGGTCGCGCCGTCCGGATGCTTGCAGGCTCCACGGCCGGCAAGCTCGCCACCCCAGCGGGTTATCCGTTTCAGGTCGTCCGGCTGCGCCGACCGCGCGGCCAAGCGCCGGCAGGCCGCGTCGATGGCGCCCAGGCCAAACAGGCATGGCCCGCACTGGCGCGCACTTTGCGAGGCGAGGTATCCCATGATCCGGGCCGTCGCCTCGACGCCGCAGCTGTCTTCCGCCAGGAAGGAGAGCACGCCGCATCCGAAGGCGTGGCCGCGAGCGCGAAGCGACGCCGGCGCCAGCGGCCGGGCCCATAGGTCGGTGATGTCCACCCATCCTCCGAAGTAACCACCGAGCAGGACGGCCTGAACGGGACGCGCCAGGCCGCCCGCACTCGCAGCGACCTCAGCGAGTGTGGCGTCGAGCGCGATCTCCCGGACACCGGCGCGGCGCACGGCGCCTGAGAGCGTAATCAGGCTGGTGCCGGCGTCATCGCCGCGGGCGACGAGCGCCGCGGCGGCCAGGCTCTCGACGTTCTGCACCAGCGTCGGCCGCCCACCCACGCCGCGCTCGAACGGCCGTGGTGGCGTCGTCGTCGGGCGTGGATCGCCGGCGTTGATGAAATGCACAGCCGCCGACTCCTCGCCGGCCACATACCCTCGAGGTGCCTGGACAACACGGGCACGGCCTCGTAGATCAGCCGCCCGCTCCGCCAAGGCGTACCGCATCGCCGCCTCCGCGGCCCGGTGCTCGGCGCCGACATAAAAGATGATGTCGTCCGCGCCCACGGCGTCGGCCGCTAGCACGGCGCCGTCGATCACGAGATGCGGTCGCGCCGCCATGACGGTGCGATCCTTCAAGCTCAACGGCTCACCTTCGGCGCCGTTGGCGAGCACCACGGCCTTCCCATTGGCCCGATCCGCCACCGCGCGCCATTTCCGGCCGACCGGGAAACCTGCCCCGCCGCGGCCGATGAGATGGCTCGCCTCCAGCCGGCCGATCAACGACCGCGCGGCTGCCGCGGGCAGCGCACCAAAGCGCTGCTGGTGCGCACCGTAGCTCTCGGCGCCGGCCGTGAGTGGCGGGCCGGACAGAAGCCTAGCCATTGACGCCCACCTCCCGCCACGCGGTCGGTGATGCGCGTCCCCATCTCCAGCCAGCCGCCGCCACCACGCCGCCGATGCAGACGGCCTCGATGGCCCACATCCACAAGAAGCGGGTATCGGTCCCGGTGCCGATGCCGTGGATGACGGCGACCGGCCACATCGCGTAGGCCAACCAGTGGACGGCGCGCCAGGCCTGATAGCCAAAGATCGGACGCAGCAGGCTGGTGACGGCGATCGCCAGCAGGAGATAGATGGCCACCACCCCAAGACCCAGCCAGAACCGGCGGTAGGAAGAAGAAAACGGAATGAGTGCAGCGTTCCAACCCAGGGCCGTGAAGGGATCAACGACAGCCGTGACAATATGCAGCGCCAGGAAGGCCAGCGTCGTCAGGGCCAGGTTGCCGTGGAAGCCGGTGGTGAGGAAACGAGGCCAGGCAGGCGTTTGCCACCGCATGCTGGAGACAATGCCCAGCACCGCGACCGCGCTGAGGAGGATGAGCGTGACAACGCCGGCACCGCGGGTCGCGTACCAGAGGACCGTGTCGCTCATGCCGCGCCAATTTCCCTCCCCCCTTGCGGGGGAGGGCCAGGGTGGGGGGTGGCCTCATCGGGATCGGGCCACGGTCCGATGTAGTGGATGGTCCCGTCGTTCTCCACCAGCCTGGCGGGCAGGCGATGGGTCGTCAGCCAGTCGAGGGCGGCCTCGCCCTGCACGATGGCGGCGGTCGCCGCGATGTTCGCGTCGACGGCGCTTGCCGCCGCCACCGTGACGGTACGCCACGGCCCCGCAGTGGGAAGGCCGGTCGCGGGATCGATGATGTGATGCAGGACGGTCCCCCCGCGCGTCCAGCGCCTGACAGTTGTGCTGGACGTCGCAACCCCGCCGCCGCCGACGCAGATCACCTGCCCATCGGAATCGGGTGCGACGCGGCTGTCTTCGGCGATGAGGATCCGCCAGCCTCCCGGCGGTGGCGTGCCCGCGGTGGCGATGTCGCCGCCAAGGCTGACCATCACCCCACCGGCCTTCACCACTCCGTGGGCGGCGCCGGCGGCGAGGTCAGCAGCGAGGGCCTTGCCCGTCGAACCGAGGTCGAGCTCGACGCCCATCGGAAGGCACACACTCCGCGACACCGCATCAAAGCGGACGGTGCGCCAGCCCGCGATCCGCCAGGCGCGGAGCGTGATCGGGCCGCCGTCCTCCACGATCTTTGAGAAGTCGTCGTCGTAGCCGGCCAACTTGACCGCGGCGCCGACCGTCGGATCCACTGCGCCGTTGCTCAGCCGCGCCGCGCGCAACGATGCGGCGATCGCCGTCGCGAGCAGCGGACTAACCTGGACAGGCCGGCCCGCACTTGCATTGAGACGGGTGAGCTCGCTGTCGCGGAAGCGGCTGAAGGTCGCGTCAACGTCCAGCAGGACGTCACTGACCGCCACTTCGGCTCGGCCCAGCTCGGCCGCGTTCGTCGTCGCGACGTGCACCGAGGTGCCGAGCGCCTTCCAGCTCGTGAGAGCGACGGCCATCATGAACCTCCGCTGGTCACCGTGCCGCTGCCGTTGCCGGCCGTGGTCGGTGCCGCGGTCGCGGTTGCCAGGCTGTCGCTGGTCGTCGTCGAGCTCTGGCTCGATGCGGAGCTGCTCGAGCTGTCTGTGCTGCTCGGTGAGGTGGAATTGAGCGCGCTGCTCGATGCGCTCGAGGCCTTGCCGGCGTAGGAGGCTGCCGCCACGTAGCTGACGCCGACGACCGCCACCGATGCGCCGGCCGCCGCGGCGAACGTCAGCCGCCGCAGCCGCTGCAGCCCCCGGTCTCGTTGGGTCGGGGTTAGAGATTTCATATGGACATGCTGCGCCCCGCTACCTTGCAGATCCGTGATAGGCGGGTAAGAAAAGGGTGAGGCGCGCTTAGGCGTCGAGCGACGCCAGTGGCGGGATCTCGGGCGATGCTGCCCGGTTCAATGCCGGCCGGCCAAGCAGCCGGGGCCAGCTAACCGCCATGCTCGCCCCGCCGGCCGCCGAAGCTCCTACGTCCCATCGGCCGTTCGTGGCCCGAACCACCGCATCGGCGATCGCCAGGCCGAGGCCGGCTCCACCAGCCTGGTCGGTCTCGCGATGGAACCGCTCAAAGATCTGGGTGCGCCGCTCCGGTGGAATCCCCGGGCCCGAATCATCGACCGCGAGCAACACTTTGCCGCCGTCGGCCGTCACGCGCAGGTCGATCGTGCCACCGTCAGGCGTGTACTTGCACGCATTGTCGAGCAGGACCCCGATCAGGTGGTCGAGCCACTCGGGGAGCGCCGCGATCACGTGCGAGTCGCCGCTGAGCCGGACACTCAGCCGCTGCCGCCGGGCTTCCGCAACGGCGGCAAAACGGTCCGCCGCCTGCTGCGCCATGACGGCGACATCGACCGGTTCCGTCTTGCTCGGCGGCATCGCTTCGAAGCGCGCGAGCCAGAGCAGGTCATCCACCATGACCCGCATTCGCTTGCTCTCTTCATTGACTCTCTCGAATGCCCGCTGATACCAATCGGCACCTCGCGGTTGGGTCAACGCCAGTGACGTCTGCGCCTGGATCACGGCCAGCGGCGTGCGCAGCTCGTGTGACGCGTTGGCGGTGAAGTCCATTTGCCGCTGGCGCGCCTGCTCGATCGGCGCGCCGACGCGACGGCCGATGGCGAACGCGCCGAGGAAGACCACGACCAGCAGCACCGGTCCGATCAGCAGTTCAGCCTGGACCAGATTGGCGCGGGCCTGGTCGACGGTGGCCATGCTTTGCCCAACGACCGCCCAATCGTCGCCGACCTCGCCGCCTTTGACACGAAAATCCACGCCCGAAATCGTGACCGTTTCCGGGTCCTTGATGCTGGTCGGGGCAACCGGCAGATTGACGTTCTGCGCTCTGGCCTCGCTGCTGCTGTCGGCGTAATTGCCGTCGGGATGATACATCCACCACAGGACCGGAGCCTCAAAGCGCGGCCCTCCCGCAGGACCCGGATATCCCCTGCTGACCTGGGATCGATCCGCGGCCATTGACGTCAACCATTTCGATAGCGTGCTGTCGACGTTGGAGGTCAGGTTGTGCGTGACGATCAACACGACGGCCACCGCGATCAGTACATAAAGGCCACCGACGATCCCGGTCGCCGCCAGCGCCACCCGCTGGGCGCCGGACCGAACCAGGTCGACACGAGGCGTGCTCAAGGTCCTTTCACCCGATCCTATCCTGCTCCCGCCTTCCTTTCGTTTTCATGACGGTACTAGGCGTCGCCGATCGACGCAAACGCGAGTGAGGGGCCGGACGATCCGACCCCTCCCCTGCCCCAGACTCTGCGCTATGGGACCGTCGGGACCTGGCCGGCGTCCTCCTGGGCTTCCCGTGCCGCGCTCTCCCCCGCTTCGTGGGTCGGGTCTTCGTTCGGCACGAATTTGCCTGAGCTGGCGCTGGGCGATGTGGCGGCTGCCGCCGTGTTCGACGACGTCGCGGCACTCGCGGCCAGCGGGCCGGCAAGGGCAGCGCCGATGACGCCGCCGCTCAAGAGCGATCCCGCCATCGCGGCGCCGACAATCATCTTTCGCATCCGGTTCATGATTGATCACCTCCTCGAATCGTTGATGACCAGAGCATGCGGGCGGATGCCTTTCGAAAGGATTACGGACGGGCGTCGATCAGGACTGACTTGTTAGGCTGGTGCGAAGCCTTGACCGAAATAGCGAATCCCGAACAGATCACTGATTTCCTGCGCAGCCTTCGGGCGGTGCGGGAGTTCAAGCGGCAGCCGATTCCTGATGATGTCGTGCAGGACATCCTCGAGGTGGCGCGCTGGTCGGGCAGCGCGAGTAATCGCCAGTTCGCCCAGATCGTCGTCGTCCGCAAACCGGAGAGCCTGCAGGCGTTGGCCGGCGTCGGCGGATACGCGGGCCACCTGCGTGGTGCGGCACTGGCGATGATCCTGGTGATGCCGGGCGAATGGGCCGAAGGCGAAACCTTCGACGAAGGGCGGCTTGCCGAGCGGATCATGCTCGCCGCCGCCGCCCATGGCCTCGGCGCTTCGATCGGCTGGTTTTCGCCGGACGGGCGCGCCAAGGCCAAACAGATCCTGGGGGTGCCCGATCCGAAAGTGGTACGGACGGCGATTTCGATAGGATATCCCGCCCGCGCGCCACGGCGTGGGAAGCG
>VBEW01000040.1 GCA_005889225.1 Chloroflexota bacterium
ATCATCGCTCCCGGCGCTGTCTACCGGCGCGATGCGACGGACCCCTCGCACGGTTCGCAGTTCTACCAGGTTGAGGGCCTGGTCGTCGACCACGATATCCGCCTTTCCGACTTGAAGGGCACGATCGAATATTTCGCCCGCTCGCTCTTCGGTCCCGAACGGCGCATTCGGATCGTGGGCGATCATTTCCCCTTTACGGAGCCGAGCATCGGGGCGGCGGTGTCCTGCGGAATCTGCAGCGGTGCCGGCTGCCGCAGCTGTAAGGGCGGCTGGCTGGAGATCCTGGGCGCCGGAATGGTTCATCCGCAGGTGCTTCGGAATGGCGGCATCGACCCGGAACGCTATTCCGGCTTTGCCTTCGGCGCCGGGTTGGACCGGCTGGCGATGCTCAAGTACAACGTCACCGACCTCCGCTTGTTCCTGGAGAACGATGTGCGCTTTTTGAGGCAATTCTGACGTGTTGATGTCGGTCAACTGGCTCAAAGACTTCATCAAGATTTCCGTCGAGGCGCCCAAGCTGGCCGAGCGACTGACGCTGGCTGGCAACGAGGTCGACAGGGTCATCGAGCGAGATGTCGACTTCGACGGAGTCGTGGTCGCCCAGGTCAAGAGCCTCCGGCCGCTTCCCGGCTCGACGAAGAATCAGATTGCATCGGTGACGACCCGCGAGGCCGATGCCGAGGTGGTCACCGGCGCCTGGAACCTTGCCGTCGGCGACCTCGTGCCCTACGCGATACCGGGTTCGCGGCTGAACGACCGCCGGATCGAGACCAGAACCTTCCTGGGAGTTCCGTCGGCGGGCATGCTGTGTTCCGCCATCGAGCTCGGGCTCGGCGAGGATGCGGCCGGGATTCTGATCCTCGGCCCCGGCGCTACGCCGGGGCAGGATCTCCACGAGCTCTACCCGCGCGACACCATCCTCGAGCTCGAGATCAAGTCGAACCGTCCTGATCTCCTCTGTCATCTGGGCATCGCCCGCGAAGTTGGCGCCATCTTTAACCTCTCTGTCAAGGAGCCGATGCCCCCCAAGAGTCGCACCAGGGGCGCCCCGGAGCTGGTCCGGATCGAGGCGCCCGACGGCTGCCGGCGGTTCGTCGGACGCTTGCTCACCGGCGTCACAGTGGCGCCCTCACCGACCTGGATGCAGGCTCGCCTGCGGGCGGCCGGAGTCCGGCCGATCAGCAACATCGTTGACATCACGAACTACGTGATGCTCGAGATGGGTCAGCCAATGCACGCCTTCGACTTCCGGCTTCTCAAGGATGGGCGGATCGTGGTTCGGCGAGCGCAGGAGGGTGAGGAGATCGCGTGCCTCGACGGCAAGACGCGCCGGCTGACCTCTCGTGACATGGTGGTCGCCGACACGGAGCGTGCGCAGGGCGTGGCCGGGATTATCGGGGGCGCCGAGAGCGCCGTCCAGGAGGGCACAACTGACGTACTACTGGAGGCTGCCACCTGGGACCCACGGTCGATCCGGCGCACATCGCAGATGCTCGGTCTGCGCACCGAAGCCTCATCCCGATTCGAAAAGGGACTGAGCCCGGCGCTCAGCCTGCCCGCGGTCGAGCGGGCATCGGCTCTGGTCGCCGAGTTGGCGGGCGGCACCGCGACCGCTTCGACGGACGTCTATCCCGGAACGCTGAAACCGATCACGATCGAGGTCGACGCTGATCGGATCGAGCGCGTCCTTGGTGTCAAAGTGGAGCTTCACGACGTGGCCGCTATTTTCGAGCGCCTACGGTTTACTGTCCAGGACGTTGATGGTCGGCTTCGCGTCAAGCCCCCCGAGTTCCGGCTCGACTGTTCCATTCCGGAGGACCTGGTCGAAGAGGTTGGTCGAATCTTCGGCTACGATCGGATCCCGAGCACCCTCCCCGGGGCACGTACGCCCGTCCGCGATCTGTATGAGCGCCGCGATGCCGAGGAGACTGCCCGTGAGGTGCTCGCCGGCCGCGAGCTGGATGAGGCGGTGACCAGTAGCATCATCAGCCCCGGCGATGCGCCGACGATCGCTCTACCCATGGCGCCGCGGTCGTTGGTCCAAATCAAGAACCCGCTGGCGGAAAACCGCGATGGGCTCCGTCGCAGCCTGCTGCCCGGCCTGCTGGAGGCCCTTGCCCTCAATGCTCGTCAGGATCAGGGCGGCGCGCGCCTATTCGAGCTGGGCTCCGTGTTCTGGACAACAGCATCAAACGCGGTCGACGAGCCGCAACTGCTAGCCATGGCCACCCACGTCCCGGCCGGAGGAGCCGATGCCGCTGCGGCCGAACTGCGCTCCCTCCAGGCAACGCTCGCCACGATGCGAGACCGATTTATGATCTCGCCGACCGATTTGAAACAAGCCGAATTCCCTAGCTCGGATCCTGGCCCTTTTGCCGGGTTCCACCCGGGCCGCATGGGACAGATCCTTGATGAGGCGGAGACGATCGGCATTGTCGGAGAGGTGCACCCCGAGGTGCTGCACCGCCTCGGCATTCCCGGCCGAGCCGTGGTTGCCGAGGTGCTATTCGAGAGATTTACAGCGGGCGGGCAGCGGACGCCGCAGGCCCGACCGCTACCCCGCTTCCCGTGCGTCCGGCGGGACCTTACGGTGGTAATTCGGGGAAGGATCGCCAGTAACGATCTCGTGCAAGTAATCCGCCAGCTGGGCGGTTACACGTTGCGGGACATCTCTATGTTGAGTGAATACCAGGGGCCCCAGCTGGGGGCCGGCGCCCGCAGCCTGTCATTCCGCCTGCAGTACCAGGCTGATGACCGGACCCTGACTAACGAGGAAGTTTCAACCGTCCAGCAACGAATCATCGACGGTCTCAAGCAGCGGTTCGACGCCGAGGTGCGTTCCTGATGGACTTCCTGGACCTGATTATCGTGATCATCATTCTTGGCAATGTCGCGCTGGGCTGGGCATTCGGCCTGGTGCGGCGGATCGTGGCCTTCGCCGGACTCTTCGCCGGGATCGGCGCGGCGACCCTGACGAGCGCGAATACCTCGGCCTATATCGGCACCACCTTTGGGATCACGTCCGCGCTCTGGGCGCACGTGATCACCTACACCGTCATCGTGACCTTTGCCATCATCCTCTTCGAGGTGCTGGGCGCCGTGTACCAGCGCTATCTCGACATGCTGATCGCGCCCGCCTTCGACCGGCTGACGGGCACCCTCACCGGTGCCGTGGTAGGGGCTTTCGAGATTACCGTGATCCTGATCATCGGCGTAGGCATCGTGAAGACCCAATTGCCGGCAGGCTACGCCTCCCCTCCGGCTTTCATCACCGCACAGGATTGGTTCAACAATTCCCTCCTCGCTCCCCACTTCTACGGGCTCGAGCCGCTGACTCGAATCATCTTCTCGCTCGTTTTGCCCAGCAGCATCAGTGGGTACTTCACCCAACTTCTCGGCGCCCACTAAACCACAGTTACACAGCAACTGGAACGCGCCGGTGCGCCGTCCAGGTCTCCGCGGCGCCCTCGCGCCAAATCACGATGCGCTCGGTTGCTTGCGCCTCGCCCCTCCGGCGCCGGCGCTTGCGCGCGAAAGCGCGGCGGCCTGAAGGCCGCTAATACGCGGAATCTGCTAAGTAAGCAGGCGTGAACCTGACGACGCCCAGGCTTCGACGAAGCTTCTTTGCCCGCGATCCGGTAGTTCTTGGCCGGGACTTGCTCGGCCGCGTCCTGTTCTACCGGAGGCCGGACGGTTTGCTGGCCGGACGGATCGTCGAGACCGAGGCGTATACGGGGGCGGCCGACCCTGCTTCGCATGCGTTCCGGGGTCGGACGGCCCGCAACATGGTCATGTTCGGCCCGGCCGGGCATGCCTACGTCTACTTCAGCTATGGCATGCACTACTGTCTCAACGTCACGGCCGAACGAGCGGGTACCGCCGGGGCCGTCCTCATCCGCGCTCTGGAGCCTCTCGCGGGCATTGACCTCATACGGGCGCACGGCGACCACGGACCGGCGGCCCGGCTGCTCAGCGGCCCGGGCAAGATCGGCCGGGCCTTTGGTCTCACGCTGCGGGACAACGGTCGTGATTTCACCCGCGGCGCACTCGGGATCTCGGCCGGCACGCCGGCTCCTGACGGTCAGATCGCCGTTACGCGACGGATCGGGATCTCGCGCGCGGTAGAGTTGCCTTACCGTTTCACGGTGGCGGGCAGCGCAGCAATCTCGCAATTCGTTCCCCCCACCCCGACCTTCCCCCGCAAGGGGGGAGGGAGATTTGTTTAGGGCAGCTTGATCGTGATGGTCTGCACCGCCGGCGCGTTGGCGGGATTGTAGTCGTACGCCTGCACCGTGAGGGTATGGCTGCTGCCCGGTGATCCCTTGATCACGAACGTATATGGGGCCTGGGTGAGGCGGACCGGCTTGTTCGCCCCATCGAGGTAGAAGTCGACTTCTCTGATCGCCTCGTTGTCAGTGGCCGTCGCGGTGACGAGCACGCTTCCATCCGCCTGGGGCGCCTGAGCGAGGCTCAGCGTCGGTGGGATGGTGTCGGTCATCAGTTGACAGTTCTGCGTGGGTGGCGGCGGACTGTTCTTGTCCTTCATGTCGTCCGGGTAGCCGGGCGGATACACCACGAAGGTCTTGACCGCGATGAACTTCGCCGGCGTGTCGGGGGTGGCCAGCAGCCCGTCGGTGGTGCAGATCCGAAACGGCTGGTACCAGTCATCCGGGCGGGCGGGCGCCGTGCCGGCGATGAACCAATCCGTGATGGTCTGGCCGGCGCAGTTGGCCGTCGCCAGCAGCCCGCTGGCCTTGCAGACCGTAACTTTCTTGAGCCCGTCCGGCAGCGGGAAGTCACGGACCGGCTTGCCGGCCTCGTAGGCATTGAAGATGTCGCGGAAGATCAGCCCGGCCCCTTGCACGCCCCAGACCACGTTGAGATTGGAGTTCACGTTCGCGGGGCAGCCGCCCGCACATGTGTGGCCCATCCATGCGCCGATCACCACGTCCGGGCTGTAGCCGATCAGCCAGGAGTCGTGCCAGTTCTCCGTGGTGCCGGTCTTCGCGGCGTAGGGTCGCTTGATGTTGAGGGCCGCTCCCACCGGCCGCAGGATGTCGCTGATCATGTAGGCAACCTGCGCGGGTAACACCCGCACGCCTGGATTCGGTTTCCATTCCTGCAGCACCTTTCCCTGGCTGTCGACGACCTTGAGAATCACGGTCGGATCGTGGTAGATGCCACCGGAGGCCAGCACCCCGTAGGCGTTGAAGTGTTGCTGCGGCACCACCTCGCTGGCGCCGATGGCTTGGGCCAGCCCTCGCTCGGGCGTCAGGTTCGAGCTGGTGAGCCCCATCATCTTCGCGGTCTGGAAGACCCGGTCGTAGCCCAGCTGCTTCAGCAAGAGGATGGCGGGGATGTTGCGCGACTCCACCAGCGCCCGCCGGATCGTGATCACGCCCTCGTCGCGGTGGTCCCAGTCGACGAAGGGATGGCCATCGATCTTGCCCTGCTTGTCGAGGATCAGGTTCGAGGGCGCGTAGCCGTTGGCCAGTGCCGTGGCGTAGACGTAGATCTTGAAGGAGGAGCCTGGCTGCCGGCCCTGCCCGTCGGTGATGACGTTGTATTGACCGCCGATGGCCTGGTCGTAGTAGTTCGCGCTGCCGACCATCGCCAGCACCTGGCCGGTTGCGGGGTCGATGACTTCCGCCGCGCCGTTGTTGACATTGCGCGCCTTGAGATCAGCCCGGTTGACGTTGGTGTTGACGGCGCGTTCGGCGACCTGCTGGAGCTTGTAGTCGAGCGTCGTGTAGACGCGCAGGCCACCGCCCGCCACGACCGCGTCTCCATATTGCCTGCTCAGCTGCCGGAGCACGTAGTCGACGAACCAGGGGGCCTTGAGGTCCTTCTGGATGCTGCCGTTCTGGTACTTGATCACTTCTTTGACGGCCTTGTCGTATTCCGTCTGGCTGATGTAGTGGTCGCGCAACATGTCTTTAAGCACCAGCTCCTGGCGCTTCTTGGCGTTCGGTGCGGTAGCCGGGTTATAGGGATCGAACTGTGACGGCGCGTTTGGAATGCCGGCCAGCATGGCGGCCTCGGCGATATCGAGGTCCTTGGCCGGCTTGGCAAAGTACGTCTGGGCAGCGGCCTCGGCTCCGTAGGCCTCGTTGCCATAGAAGATCTGGTTCAGGTAGAGCGTCAGGATGTCGTTCTTCGAAAAGCGGCGCTCGATCTCCAGCGCGAGGGCGGCCTCACGGACCTTGCGCTCGATGGAGGTTTCATCACCCACGAGCATTCGCTTGACCAACTGCTGGGTGATCGTGCTGGCGCCCTGCTCAGCGCGCTGGTGCGTGATATCGGCGATCGCCGCTCCGATGATGCGGCGGATGTCGATGCCATTGTGCGTGTAGAACAGCCGGTCCTCCAGCGCGATCGTGGCGTCGACCAGGTGCGGGGAAATGGCCGAGAGCGGCATCACCGTGCGGATGACACCGTCCGTGTGCTTGACGTACAGGAGCACCCCGTTGCGGTCGTAGATCTTGGTGGCCTGTGCCAGCTCCTTGGCGCTCAGCGAGCTCGGATCCGGTAGGTCGCGGGTATACGTTTGGTACTTGTCGACCGCCTCGGCGCCGCCGCCAACGCTGAGCAGGCCGAGGACGGTCAGGCCGACGACGATGATCCTCTGGAGGCTGCCCCCCTTGCGGCGCCGCGCGATCCGGGTAATGGTAAGCACGCGGATTGCGGCCCGACGGGCAAACCGGTGCGTCTCTTCGGACACCGGGTCTATAACGGTTGAGTTCGCTAAAAAAGCACAGTGAAGCCAGTCGACCGCATATATACTCGGCGTCTAGAACGCGTGACGGAACGATGAAGAAACGACAAAACATTGATCGCGGCGCCTGGGATGCGGTAACCACCGGTGCCGTGGAGATCAACGATCGCGAACACCTGAGGAGCCGCATGGAGCGCGGCGATCGGCTGCGCGTCAAGCTTGGCCTAGACCCAACTCGGCCGGACATTCACCTCGGCCACACGGTCGTCCTGCGGGCGCTCCGCCGCTACCAGGAGCACGGGAACACGGCGGTCCTCATCATCGGCGACTGGACAGCACGGATCGGTGACCCCTCGGGCCAGAATGTCACGCGGCCACAGTTGACGAAGGAAGAAGTCAACGCCGCCGCGAAGACCTACCTCGACCAGGCTTGGAAGATTCTCGATGAAGGCGAGACGGAGATCCGCTTTCAGTCCGAGTGGTTCGACAAGATGCACCTCGAGAACGTCGTGCAACTGATGAGCCGTTACACGGTCGCGCGCATGCTGGCCAGGGAAGACTTCGCCAAGCGCACCAAGGAGGGCCGGCCGGTCGGCATGCACGAGCTGCTCTACCCACTGCTGCAGGCCTATGACTCGGTGGCCGTCAAATCGGACCTCGAGCTGGGCGGCACGGATCAGACCTTCAACCTCCTCGTCGGCCGCGATATTCAAGAGGCCTACGGGTCGCCGCCCCAGGACATCCAGACCATGCCGCTGCTGGAAGGCCTTGACGGCGTCCAGAAGATGAGCAAGAGCCTGGAGAACTACATTGGCATCGACGAACCGCCCGACGTCATGTACCGCAAGGTCATGAGCGTTCCCGACCAGCTGATCACCCGCTACCTCCAGCTGACAACCGACATCAGCCCGGACGAGCTAGCCGCTGAGGACCGCGCCCTGAACGATGGCGAGAACCCACGCAACGTGAAGCAACGCCTGGCCGAACGAATCGTCCGGCAATTCCATCCCGCAGTGGCGCCAAGCGCCTATCGAGAGGAGGCGGGGGGATTGAAGACCGGTGGCCCGGCGACGGTGGAAGTCGCGCCGGGCGAGCGGACCATCGCGCAGCTGTTTCTCGATGCCGCGCTGGTGACGAGCAAGAGCGAGGCGCGACGTCTCGCCGCCCAGAAGGGGCTGGCACTGAACGACCAGCCGGTGACGTCGGTCGATGAGAAGGTGACGCCGTCCAGCGGCTGGCTGTTGCGGCGTGGGAATCACCGAGTCGTCCGCCTGAAGCTGCGCTAAACTTCCGACGGGGAGAAGATGTCTGGACATTCCAAGTGGTCTTCGATCAAGCACAAGAAGGCCCTCACCGACGCGAAAAAAGGCCAGCAGTTCACCAAGGTGGCGCGCGAAATAACCATTGCCGCCCGGGAGGGTGGGGGGAACCCGGAAGGCAACTACCGGCTCCGGCTGGCGATGGAGAAAGCGCGCGATGTCAACATGCCGCAGGAGAGTGTCAAGCGGGCTATTCAGCGCGGCACCGGTGAGCTGGGCGGCGCCGCGCTCGAGGAGCTTCGGTTCGAGGGATACGGACCGCATGGCGTGGCCATCATCGTCGACACCCTGACCGACAACCGCAACCGGACCAGCGGCGACATCCGCAACCTCTTCAGCCGCGCCGGCGGCAACCTGGGCACCACCGGCAGCGTGGCCTGGATGTTCACCCGGCAGGGCCAGATCGTGATCGATGCCAACGGACGCGATCCGGACGAAGCGGGGCTCGACGCGATCGACCTGGGTGCCAACGACGCGCGGGTGGACGGCAAGACCGTCGACGTCGTGACGGACCCCGCGAAGCTGGAAGGCGTCCAGCAAAGCCTCAAGAAAAAGGGATACAAAATCGACTCCGCCGAGGTCACCATGAACGCCTCCCAGGTCGTCTCCCTGGACGAGGCACGCGCCCCGTCGGTCCTCAGGCTCCTCGACGCCCTCGAAGAACACGACGACGTGCAATCCGTCTACTCGAACATCGATGTTCCGGCCGATGTCATGGAGCGGATCAGCGAGCGTGTCTAACGACGGCCTCCTGGTGCTGGGCGTTGATCCGGGGCTGGCCGACACGGGCTACGGCGCGGTCCGCCGGGTCAACGGGCGGCTTTGCATGATCACCTGCGGCACGCTGAAGACGCCGGCCAACCTTTCGGAGCCGCAGCGCCTGCGGATTCTGGCCGAGAAGCTACGCGCGCTGATGGCGGAACTTCATCCGCAAGCTGCCGCCTTCGAGGAGCTGTTCTTCAGCAAGAACGTCCGAACGGCGATGGCGGTCGGACAAGCGCGCGGCGTCGCCCTGCTCTCTGCCGTTGAGGCGGGCGCTGACGTCCACGAGTACACGCCGAACCAGGTCAAGCTCTCGGTGACCGGATACGGAGCCGCTACCAAGGGGCAGATGCTGAAAATGGTCCAGTCGCTGCTGGCCACCCGCGAGCTGCCCCGCTCCGATGATGCCATCGACGCGCTGGCCATCGCCATCTGTCATCACCACAGCGGCCGGCTGCGCAGCGTGCTCAGCCGGGCTCCGAGCC
Source organism: Chloroflexota bacterium (assembly GCA_005889225.1). Classification (GTDB taxonomy): domain Bacteria; phylum Chloroflexota; class Dormibacteria; order CF-121; family CF-121; genus CF-13. The sequence goes on from VBEW01000040.1 coordinate 9,282, forward strand.
TTCGCGCTTGATCGCGACCCTCGAGGGCATCCTGGCCCAGCGAGGTTCGGACTCCGTGATCGTCGACGTCCACGGAGTGGGCTACCTGGTGACGGTCGGAAACCGGACGCTGGCCGAACTCCCGGCGGCGGGGGATCGGATCCGCCTCTATACCTATACCTATGTGCGCGAGGATGCGCTGGGCCTCTTTGGCTTTCGCACCCAGGATGAGCTCACCTTCTTCAAGCTGTTGCTGTCCGTGAAGGGGATCGGCCCCAAGGCGGGGCTGGCCATCCTGAGCCGAGGGGAACTGCGCCTGTTGAAGCGGGCGATTCTCCAGGAGGACGCCGCACTCCTGGCCACGGTGCCCGGCATCGGTCCCAAGACCGCCGCCCGAGTCGTCCTCGAGTTGAAAGGCAAGCTCAAGGAAGAGATGTTCGGCGAGGAGGCGCGGGTTCCGGCAGCGGCCGACGGGGCCGACCCGGTGGCCCAGGCCCTGCAGGTGCTCACCGGGCTCGGCTATAGCCCGGCCGAGGCCAAGGAGGCCGTTCGCAAGGCCAGCGGCGGCAATGGCGGGGGCCACTCGGTCGAGCAGCTCGTCACCGTCGCGCTCAAAGGACTGGACCGCGGATGACGGAGCGCGTTATCACGGCTCAAGAGCGGAACGAAGACAAGGAATTCGAGTGGAGCCTGCGCCCTCGCCGGCTTGCCGAGTTCATCGGGCAGGAAAACGTCAAGGCCAACCTCGAGATCCTGATCAGCGCCGCGCGAGGGCGTAACGAGCCCATCGAGCACATCCTGATCGCCGGGCCGCCGGGCCTGGGGAAGACCACGCTGGCCAACATCATGGCCAATGAGATGGAGGTCAACATCCGCACCACCTCCGGTCCGGCGATCGAGCACCAGGGGGCGCTGGCATCCATCCTCACCAACCTCGAGGATCGCGACATTTTCTTTGTCGACGAGATCCACCGCCTGGCGCGCCCGGTCGAGGAGTCGCTGTATCCGGCGATGGAGGACTTCAAGTTCGATTTCGTGAGTGGCAAAGGTGCCGGCGCCCAAACGTTCCGGCTGCAGCTCCCGCGCTTTACCGTGATCGGCGCCACCACGCGCCAGGGGATGCTCTCGGCCCCCCTGCGCGATCGCTTTGGCGCCGTTTACCCGCTCTACTTCTATGGCGTCGAGGACCTGTTCGCGATCGTGCGGCGTTCCGCCCAGCTCTTGAAGGTTGCCATCGATGACGCCGGCGCGCAGGTGATCGCCAGTCGAGCGCGGGGCACGCCGCGAGTCACGAACCGGCTGCTACGCCGGGTACGCGACTTCGCCCAGGTCCGGGCGCAGGGCCGGATCGATGAGCGGATCGCCCTCGACGCGCTGGCCATGCTCGAAATCGATGCCCTGGGGCTGGACGTGATCGACCGCCGGATCCTGCAGACGATCGTGGAGAAGTACGAAGGCGGTCCGGTCGGGCTCGACACGATCGCGGTCTCGGTCTCAGAGGATCCGGAGACGGTCGAGGATGTCTACGAGCCATTCCTGATGCAGCTCGGCTTCCTGGCGCGAACGCCGCGGGGACGCGTTGCGACGAAGCTCGCCTACGATCACCTCGGCCTGGTCAGGGCGAGCAGCAACGAGCAGCCGCGACTGTTCTGATCTCCGATCGCCGCCTGCAGCTGGGGGTGGTTGGACTTACGGCGCTTGCCGCCGGCATGTCGTTATACCTGTTCAGCGCGGCCTTGCCCCTCTATCTCTTTCGAAACCGCGGCTACTCTCTTGGGCTGGTCGGCGCTCTGGTGGGGCTGGCCTCCGTCGTCCAGCTGATTGCAACGCTGGTCGCGGGGCCGCTCGTTGATCGCCGTGGCGCCCGGCTGGCGATGCGGCTGGGGGCGGCCTGCTACGTCGTGGCCGCGGGCCTGTTTCTTACGTCCGCCTCGCTTCCCGCGATCGCCCTGGCTCGCGTCCTGCAAGGCGTGGGCATCGCGCTGGTACTTCCCGCGGTCTTCAGCGTGGTGCCGGCGCTGGTCTCGCAGCGCTTCCAGGGAACGGCGCTGGGCACCGTCGGCGCCTTCAACAATGTCGCGGTCGCCATCGGCCCGCCGCTCGGCCTGCTGCTGCTGGCCGGCTCCCCGGCCAGCCTCTTTCTGACGGCGCTCGCGACGGCCGGGCTCGCCATCGCCACCAGCCTGCTCCTGAAGGTCGGTGGGCGGGCGGCGGAACCGGGCCGGCTGCTCAAGTACCGGGCGGCATGGACGCCGCTGTACGCCATCACCTTTCTCTCCGTGGTCTACTGGGGTGTGGTTACGGCATTTCTGCCGATTGCGGTTCCACCGAGCCAGATCCCGAATGTTGGCTGGTTCTTTACCGCGGATGCGCTGGCCGTGATGGCGGCCCGGATCCCGACGGGTTACCTGGCTGATCGGTTCGGTGCCCGGTGGCTGCTGGTCGCCGGCGTGACGATCACCGGCCTGGCGATCAGCGTCCTGCTGATATCACCATCGTTCATCACGCTTCTCGTCGCCGGGGTGGGGACGGGTCTTGGGGCTGCGCTGCTCTTGCCGCCAATCCTGCTCGAACTCACCAAACGGAGCAACGTCACGGATCGCGGCACGGCGATGGCGCTGTACGGCACGAGCTTTGCGGCTGCGGTGGCCGCAGGCAGCCTCGGCGGAGCCGTCCTTGTTCAGCGCTTCGGCTTCAATGCAACCCTCGTCGTAAGCCTGATCGCCTGTATGGCCGCCGCACCCATCGCGCTGGCAACCATTCGTCGGTTTGAAGACCGCTGACTTACCTAGCCCGCCAGCCCTTCGGCCGCGCATTCGACGGCTCGTCTGTGGAGCAGCTCGCGCTCCCGCGCATTCTGCGTCAACGACGCGGCGCGCTCGAACTCGGCGCGCGCCTCATCTGACCGGCCGAGCTTTCTCAAGAGGTCGCCGCGGACGGCCGGCAGAAGATGGTATTCCTTGAGCGAGGGCTCAGGGACGAGCGCGTCCACAAGCTCAAGTCCGGCAGCGGGACCGAAGGCCATCCCAACGGCGACCGCCCGGTTCAGTTCGACCACCGGCGACGGGGCCAGCTGCGCAACCGCGTCGTAGAGCGCCGCAATGCGCGGCCAGTCGGTCTCGGCTGCGGTCGCCGCTCGAGCGTGACACGCGGCGATCGCCGCCTGCAGCGCGTAGGGACCCATGGCGTCGCCGAGACTCTCGGCACGCTCAAGCGCCGCCAGGCCGCGGCGGATGAGCAGGCGGTCCCACTGCGACCGGTCCTGCTCAAGCAGAAGCACAGGCGCCCCCGACGGTCCGACACGAGCGCGCAGACGCGATGCGTGGATCTCCATGAGTGCGACGAGGCCGTGGACCTCCGGCTCGTTCGTGGCGAGTTCGGCCAGGATGCGGCCCAGACGGAGGGCCTCTTCGCAAAGCGCCGGTCGGGCCCAGTCGTCGCCCGCGGTTGCGGAGTAGCCCTCATTGAAGATCAGATAGATCACCTCGAGGACGGAGGCGAGGCGCGCCACGCGCTCGGTGCCGCCCGGGACTTCGAACCTGACGTGCGCCTCGGCGAGCGTCCGCTTCGCGCGGACGATCCGCTGGGCGATAGTCGAGACCGGGACCAGGAATCCCCGCGCGATCTCCTCGGTCGTCAGACCGCCGAGCACGCGTAGGGTGAGTGCCACCCGCGCCTCCTTCGAGAGGACTGGATGGCACGCCATGAAGATGAGGCCGAGCAGGTCGTCTCCCACCTCCATGTCGATCGCCGTATCCAGATCAAGGCCTTCCTGAGCCCGCTCGATATCGCGTGCGATCTCCTCGTGCTTACGCTCGAGCGTCTGGCGGCGGCGGATCAGGTCGATCGCGCGGTGCTTCGCGGTTCCCATCAGCCAGGCGCCCGGCCGCTCCGGCACGCCTGCGGTGGGCCACTGCTCGAGCGCAGCAACGAGGGCGTCCTGGGCGAGCTCCTCAGCCGTCCCGATGTCGCCGACGACGCGAGCCAGCCCGGCGATGAGCCGGGCCGACTCGATCCGCCAGATCGCTTCGATCGCGCGATGCGCTTCGGCAGTCGCTGGATCTATGGCGAGTGCTCCTTCACATTCCGTCGGTCTCGAAGACCTGCCGGATCTCGAAGGTGTGGCCGTCGAAGGGTGCCCGCTTGAGCCACTCGACGGCCTCGTCCATCGAGCGCACCTGCCACAGCCAATACCCGCCCACGAGCTCCTTGGTCTCCGCGAATGGCCCGTCGATAACGGTTCGCTTCTTGCCGTCGAACCGAACACGCTTGCCCTGCGAGCTCGGGTAGAGGCGGCCATCGCCGATTACCACCCCCGCCTTGACCAGCTCCTGGTTGAACCTCTGGAACTCCGCCATTGCCTCAGGCGTCGGCGGGGTCGCCGAAGCGCTCTGATCGCCTTCCTTTGCCAGTATCAGTACACGCATCTCTGTCTCCTTTCTTACAACTTCCGCACCGGTATCGGTCGGGCGCTTAAGCCTCACCCAGATATCGAATGAAAAGCGGCCGTTTCGACATGGCCCGAATTATCGTCGTCACCTTTCTCTGCGTGGTCTACTGGGGTTCGCCGGCTTGAACACCGCTGATTTCGATTACGACTTACCGCGAGAGCTGATCGCGCAGCATCCGCCGCCCGAGCGGGATGCGGCCCGCATGCTGGTGCTCGATCCGTTATCCGACGCCGTGTCGCATGCGAGCATCCGGGATCTGCCGGGCTACCTCGATCCCGGCGACCTTCTCGTGGTCAACGACAGCCGGGTTTTGCCGGCACGCCTGCTTGGTCGCCGTCGGGATGGGGGAGAGGCCGAAGTGCTGCTCCTCCGCCGGGTGGACGGCGGAGGCCACCGCTGGCAAGCGCTGGTTCGGCCGGCCCGCCGGCTCGAACCCGGCTCGCAGGTCCGTTTCGATCACTCGCCCCTGGCGATTTCGGTGGAAATCCGACGTGGCGAAACCGCCGTCGTGCGCCTCGACGGCATCACCGACCCACTCAGTGAAGTCCGGCGCATCGGCGAGATGCCGACCCCGCCCTATATCCGGGAGCGGCTCGTGGACCGAGAGCGTTATCAGACGGTATTCGCGCGGGAGGAAGGTTCCGCGGCCGCGCCGACCGCCGGCCTGCATTTCACGCCGGGACTGCTCAAGGCGATCCGCGACCGGGGAGTAAATCTCGCATTTGTGACCCTTCATGTTGGCCTCGACACCTTCCAGCCGGTCCGGGTGGATGACCCGTCACAACACACGATCCACCGTGAATGGTTCCGGATCGACAAGGCCACGGCGAATGCTGTCAACGACACGCGGCGGCGCGGAAACCGGGTGGTGGCCGTGGGTACCACCTGCGTTCGCACGCTGGAGAGTGCGGCAGCCGGCGACGGCGTACGAGCCGGAGATGGCTGGACCAGTCTGTTGATCCTTCCCGGCCACCGGTTCCAGGTTGTCGACGCCATCATCACGAACTTTCATCTCCCGAAGAGCACGCTGTTGATGCTGGTCAGCGCGTTCGCGGGCAGGGAACGCATCCTCGCCGCCTATGCCGAGGCGATCCGCGAGCGCTACCGCTTTTACAGCTTTGGGGACTGCATGTTGATTACGAGCCCCCACCCTGACGCCTCAAACGCTCGCATCGGACGTGTTATGTCGTGAGCTTCGAGTTGCTCGCGGAAGAGGGTGGCGCGAGGCGAGGACGCTTGAGCACAGCCCATGGCGCGATCGATACCCCGGCGTTCATGCCGGTGGGAACGCAGGCGACCGTAAAGGCACTGAGCCCGGACGAGCTGCGTGGGCTCGGCGCGCAGGTGTTGCTGGGGAACACCTACCACCTCGCCTTGCGGCCCGGCGCCGATCGTATCGCCCGCCTCGGCGGGTTGCATCGGTTCATGGGCTGGGATGGAGCGATCCTGACCGATAGTGGAGGGTTCCAGGTGTTCAGCCTGGACCATCTGGTCAGGGTCACGGATGACGGCGCGACCTTCCGCTCGCACCTCGATGGCAGCGAACAGCGGTTCACGCCGGAGTCGGTGATGGCGATGCAGGGCGAGCTCGGCTCCGACGTCGCGATGGCCTTCGACCAGCCGGTGGCCTGGCCCGCCACATCGGCGACGGCTCGAGCCGCGATGGAGCAAACGCACCGCTGGGCGATCCGCTGCCTCGATGGCGTCCGCGCGCCCGGCCAGCTGCGCTTTGGGATCGTCCAGGGCGGATTCGACGAAGACCTTCGGCGGGAGAGTGCGCGAACCCTCGGCGGTCTCGCATTTGATGGATTCGGCATCGGCGGACTCAGCCTCGGCGAACCGAAAGCGCTGACCTACAGCCTGCTGTCCGTGCAGACCGCCATCCTGCCTCGTGACCGTCCCCGCTACCTGATGGGCGTCGGGACCCCTGCCGACCTGATCGAAGCGATTGCCCGCGGCGTCGACATGTTCGACTGCGTGCTGCCAACCCGGATCGCCCGCAACGGATCGATTCTGACCGGCGGCGGGCGGATCAACCTGCGCAACCGCCGGTTCATCGACGACTCGGGTCCTCCGGACGAAGGTTGCGATTGCTATACCTGCCGGCGGTTTACGCGAGCGTACCTGCGCCACCTCTTCATGGCCGGCGAAATCCTGGGGCACCGGCTGGCGTCGATCCACAACCTGCGCCTCCTGGTCCGGCTGGTGGGGCAGATTCGCGAGGCAATTGGCGGCGGCCGTTTCGGCGACCTGGTGCGGTCGTTACGCGACCAATGGGTGCAGGCGCCGCTACCCTAGCACCCCCCACCCTGCCCTCCCCCAGAGGGGGAGGGAAATTAATGGTGCCTCCTCCAGAGGGGGAGGGAAATTAATGGTGCCCTCCTCCAGAGGGGAGGGAAATTAAGGGTTTCTCATCAGGGCTCGCCTATACTTTCCCTCGCATGCGCGTCGATCGTCGACTCCTTTTCTTGATCGGCGTCATCGCCGTTCTTGCGCTTTTCGTCGACGGGTTCGCGTATGTCTACCGGGCGGCCACCAACCAGCCACTGACCGGCAAGATCCGCGGCGTACCGACGCTCTCCATCCCATTCCTGGGGTTCGAGCAGCAGCTTTACGTGCACAAGGGCCTCGACCTGCAGGGAGGGACCCACCTCGAGCTCGAGATCACCAACGTCCGCTCGGGGACGCCCGTTCGGGAAGCTCGTGACATCGCGGTCCAGATCGTTGAGCGCCGCGTCAACAGCAGCGGTTACGCCGAGTCCGTGGTACGGCCGGAGGGGGACGACCGGATCCTCGTCGAGCTGCCGGGGGTGAACCTGGAACAGGCGAAGCAGATTCTCGGCAAGACCTCGTACCTCACCATCTACGAGTGGGTGCCGGGCACGCCGGACGCTAAGACCCTGGCGGAGCTGAATCCGACCGATGCCAACAAGTACCAGGGCTTCAAGCCGCAGTTCACGAACATCGACGGCAGCATGATTACGAGCGCCTCGCGGTCCACCGACTCCAACACGAACCTGCCCGACGTGCAGTTCTCCTTTAACAACACCGGCAGCGATCGATTCTGCACTCTGACGCGCGACCGTGTCACGCATCCGCAGGGAACGCCGGAGAACAAGATCGCGATCTTCATCGACAGGGACCTCGTGGAAGACGCGAATGTCATCAGTGAGATCTGCGGCGGAACGGGCATCATTACGGGCGGCTTCACTCCCGCCAGCGCCCAGGCGCTGGCGATCCAGCTCAACTCTGGAGCGCTGCCGGGCAGTATCAACCTGGTGTCGAGCACCGAAGTGGGCGCGACACTGGGCGCCTCAACGGTCAAGCTGAGCCTGCTCGCGGGTGCCTTTGGGCTCGCCATCGTCATCCTGTTCATGCTGCTCTACTACCGGCTTCCGGGGGTGGTGGCCAGCCTCGCCCTCCTGCTCTACGCGGCCATCGCGCTGGCCATCTTCAAGATTTTCGGGGTCACGCTTACGCTCGCCGGCCTGGCGGGTTTCATCCTCTCGGTCGGGATGGCAGTCGACGCCAACGTGCTGATCTTCGAGCGCGTCAAGGAGGAGTTGCGCGCCGGTCGGACGCTGGGCGCCTCGATGGAAGCCGGTGTCCATCGCGCCTGGCCGGCGATCCGGGACTCGAACATCTCGACGTTGATCACCTGCTTCGTCCTCTACTTTTTCGGGGCGCCACTCATCAAGGGCTTTGCCATTACGCTCGCCATCGGGGTGATGGTCAGTATGTTCTCGGCGATTGTCACCACTCAGCAGTTCCTGCAGATCCTCGCTGGGCTGCGCCCGGCGCGCCGGCTCGCGCTCTACGGCGTCCAGGCTCCGAAGGCCGCATGAGGTGATGGCCTAGATGGACATCGTCGGACGGCGCAACTGGTATTTCCTGCTGTCGCTGGCCATCATCCTGCCGGGCATCATCTCGATGCTCTTCTTCGGTTTCCGCCTCGGCATCGACTTTGCCGGCGGCGACCAGTTCAACATCGCGTTCACCAAGCCGACCTCGGCCGCCGTTGTCCAGAGGGAGATGGATACGTTCAACGTTGAAGCCACCGTGCAGCAGGCTGGTCCGAACAACGTCTTGATCACGACCAAGCCGCTCGGCATCAAAGAGGAAAGCGCCGTCCGCGATGACCTGAGCAAGAAATTCGGGGGCACGGTCGCAAGCAGTGCGTTTGTCGGGCCGACGATTGCGAGGGAACTGGTTGTGGGCGCCGGCGCGCTGATCGCGATCGCCTCGATCCTGATCGTGGCCTACCTGAGCTTCCGCTTCAATTACAAGTTCGCGGTCTGCGCCATCCTCGCGCTCCTACATGACGTCTTTGTGCTGACCGGCGTGTATTCGATCCTGGGCAAGATCTTCAACCTGCAACTGGGGGAGATCAACACCCTGTTCGTCACGGCGGCGCTGACCGTGATCGGCTTCTCGGTACACGACACCATCGTGATCTTCGACCGGATTCGCGAGAACTTGCGCCAGGCGAGCCGGCTGACCTTCGAGCAAAACGTCAATCTCAGCATCATCCAGTCGCTGGCCCGATCGATCAACACCTCGATGACCGTGGTCTTCGTCCTCGTTGCGCTCTTTTTGATCTCGCCGCAGAACATCAAAGGGTTCACGCTGGCGCTGCTGATCGGCATCGTCAGCGGGACCTACTCATCGATTTTTAATGCGAGCCCCTTGTTGGTGGTGTGGAGACGTTTGGATCCGAGATAACTGGCTATACTCAGGGCCAAGTGAATAGGAATCTTGCAATGCGGGGCCGTCGGCCCTTTTTCTTTTAGTGGTGTCCTCGCCGGCCTTAGATCAGCAGATCAGTCGCATCCGCGAGCTCTTTCAGCCCACCCTGAATTTCCTCGGCTATGAGTTGTACGATCTCGCGCTCACCGGAACCGGCGGGCACACCACCCTACGGGTCCGCATCGACCGCCCCGAAGGCGTGACCCTCGGCGACTGCGAACGGGTCAGCAAGTCGTTGAGCGCGTTGCTCGACCAGGCCGACCCGCTGCCCACGCGCTACGACCTCGAGGTCTCCTCGCCCGGAGCTGAGCGCCCCTTGCGCAACCTGGACGAGTACCGGCGCTTCATCGGGAAACGGTCCAACGTCCGCTACCGGGTCGGCGACAGCGAGCTGGTGGCAGAGGGCCGGCTGACGGCGGTCTCAGATCAGGCGATCGAGCTGCAGCTGGGGGAGGGCAGGCACCTGAGGACCGCGGTGATCCCGCTGACCGATATCCTGGCCGCCCGGCTGGCGGTGGACCTGTCCCGCCACTGATGCTGAAGTCGGATTTCATCAAGGCGCTCGACCAGGTCCAGGAGGAGAAGGGGATCTCCAAACAGTCGCTCCTCAACCTGATGGAGACGGCGCTGGCGACCGCCTACCGTCGGGCGTTCAATCCGCCGGAAAGCATTCGGGTGCATGTCGATCCCGACACCGCGCAGATCGCGATCTTCGGCCGGCGTCGGGTCGTGGAGAACGTCCAGGACTCGTCGACCGAGATCAGTCTGGACGAGGCGCGACAGCTGGGCGCCGCATCGCTGGGCGACATGGTCGACGTGCCGCTGCCGACGGAGGACTTCGCCCGCCTGGCCGCCCAGATCAGCAAGCAGGTCGTCTTCCAGCGGCTGCGCGATGCCGAGAAGGACCAGGTGCTCAAGGACGTCCTCGAACACAAGGGTGAGATGGTGAGCGGCATCGTGGAGCGAGTCGCGGAGCGCCCCGAGGGTCACACCATCTACGTGGAGCTGGGCAAGGCCGAAGGCGTGCTGCCGCCCGAGGAGCAGATCCCGGACGAGCCGATCCGGATCGGCCAGCACCTCAAGGTCCTCCTGCTAGAAGAGCGCAAGCGCAGCCGCGGCGCTCAGGTGACCGTCTCGCGGGCGCACAAGGCGCTGGTCCGACGCCTGCTCGAGTTCGAGATCCCCGAGCTGACGTCGGGCGCCGTGGTCATCCGCGCCCTGGCCCGCGAACCGGGCGTGCGAACCAAGGTCGCGGTCTCGGCGACCCAGGACGGCATCGACCCGGTCGGCGCCTGCGTGGGCCCGCGGGGCGTGCGGATCCGCAGCGTCGTCGGCGAGCTGGGATCCGAGCGAGTCGATATCATCCCCTGGGCCGACGAGCCGGCACAGCTGGTGGCCAACGCGCTGAGCCCCGCCCAGGTCCTGAACGTCGAGATCGATCGGGAGTCCCGCACGGCAACGGCCCACGTTCCCGAAAACCAGCTGTCCCTGGCTATCGGCAAGGACGGGCAGAACGCCCGGCTGGCGGCGAAGCTGACCGGCTGGCGGATCGACATCAAGCCCACTGTTGAGGGCCCCCACCCCGACCCTCCCCCGCACGCGGGGGAGGGAGATTCTGAAGGCTCCCACCCCGACCCTCCCCGGCACGCGGGGGAGGGAGATTCTGAAGGCTCCCGCCCTGATCCTCCCCCAGAGGGGGAGGGAACAACGGCTGTTGGGCACTGAGCCGCTGCGCAGCTGCGTTGGGTGCCGGCAGGTCAAGCCGCGAAGCGAGCTGCTCCGGCTCGCTGCGGTCGACGGTGCGCTGATCCTGAATCCGCGCCGCGCGGCCGGCCGGAGCGCCTATCTCTGTCCAAATCCCGCCTGCTGGACGCTGGCAGAAAAGCGGCGGGCGGTGGAGCGCGCGCTCGCGGTTCGTATTCCGGCCGAAGATTGGGAGCGGCTTCGTCAGGGAATACTTAGCTGAATGCGCCGCCTGGCAGGCGCGCGCGCGTTATCATTGCCAGTTGAATTGCGGAGGTTAGCTCAGCCATAGCGACAACGACTCGCGGCATCAAGGTTCAGCAACTCGCCCGTGACCTCGGCGTCGAGGCCCGGGACATCCTGGATTTCCTGCGCCCGCAGCGGCACGCCCCCCGGCATGCGATGGCGGTGCTCACGGCGGACCAGGAGGCGTCCGTGCGCACTCAGTTCGCCCCGGGTGGCGGCCAGGCCACGGAGAGCAAGCCGGCTGCGGCCGAGGGGAAGGTCGAGCTGCCGCCAACGCTCTCGGTCAAGGAGCTGGCCGAGTACCTCGACGTCAAGACTGTCGACATCATCAAAGAGCTGATGAAGAACGGCGTGATGGCGAATATCAACCAGCAGATCGATTTCGATACCGCCGCCATCGTGGCGGACAGCTTTGGCGTGCAGGCCAGTCCGATGGCGATGGATGCGGCGATCTCCGAGGAAGTTGTCGGGGAAGGGGAGGGGACCCAGGTCAAGCTGACCACCCGCTCCGAGCTCTTCAGCAACGACGGCGAAGCCCCGGAAAACCTGAAGCCCCGGCCGCCGGTGGTGACGGTCATGGGCCACGTCGACCATGGCAAGACGTCGCTGCTCGATGCCGTCCGCCAGACCAAAGTGGCAGCGGGCGAGGCCGGTGGCATCACCCAGAGCATCGGTGCCTACGTCGTCGAGGAGAAGGGCCGGCGCATCGTCTTCCTGGATACGCCAGGCCACGAGGCGTTTACCGCGATGCGCGCCCGCGGCGCCCAGGTCACCGACGTGGCCGTGCTCGTCGTCGCGGCGGATGACGGCGTCATGCCGCAGACCGTCGAGGCGATTTCCCACGCCAAGGCCGCGCAGGTGCCGATCGTGGTCGCCATCAACAAGATCGACAAGGAAGGCGCCAACCCCGATCGGGTCAAACAAGGCCTCTCCGAGCAGGGCCTGGTCCCCGAAGAGTGGGGTGGGCAAACGGTCATGGTTCCGGTGTCCGCGAAGCAGAAGACCGGCATCTCGGAGATGCTCGAGATGATCCTGCTGGTCGCCGACCTCCAGGACCTCAAGGCCAACCCGACCAAGCTGGCGGCCGGCACCGTGATCGACGCGCACCTCGAGAAGGGACGCGGCCCGGTCGCGACCGTGCTCGTCCAGAACGGCACGCTTCGGGTTGGTGACAACGTGGTGGTCGGGCACATCTTTGGCAAGGTGCGCGCCTTGCTCGATGATCGCGGCCGCAAGATGAAGGAAGCCGGTCCGGCGACACCCGCCGTGGTCACGGGCTTGCCGGACGTCCCGACCGCCGGCGACGTCTTCCAGGTGGTCTCCAGCGAGAAGGTCGCCCGTACCATCGCCGGCCAGCGAGCCGAGCAGTATCGGGTCGCCACCCTGGCGCAGACCCGCCGGGTCACCCTGGCCGACCTGTCGGCCCAGGTGGGGAAGGGCGCCGTCAAGGACCTGAACCTCGTGCTCAAGGCGGACAGCAACGGCTCGGTCGAGGCGCTCAAGGGCGCGCTGTTGAAAATTCAAGACCCGCAGGTGCAGATCAAGATCGTCTTCGAGGGCGTCGGTACGGTGACCGAGTCCGACATCCTGCTCGCGGCCGTCTCGAACGCGCTCGTGATCGCCTTCAACGTCAAGGCCGATGCCCTGGCCCAGAAGGCGGCCGAGCGGGAGAAGGTGGACATCCGCAGCTACGACGTCGTCTACAACGTCACCAACGACATCGAGCGAGCCATCAAGGGCCTCTACGAGCCGACCTTTGTCCAGGTCTGGGAAGGCCGCGCCGACGTGCTGACGCCGATCAAGATCCCGAAGCTCGGGATCATCGCCGGATCGCGGGGCCAGGACGGCAAAGTGACGAGCGGTTCCACCGCCAAGGTGCTCCGCGACAGCAAGCTGATCCACGAAGGCCAGATCGCGGCCTCAAGCGGTTCAAGGACGACGTCAGGGAAGTGGTCGCGGGGCTCGAGTGCGGAATCCGGGTCGAGGGGTACCAGGACTTCCTGCAGGGCGACGTCATCGAGTCCTACCAGGTCAAGCAGGCGTAGTCCGACGCGGCCGCTCAAGATCGGCTTCCAGCTTCCTGAAGTGGAGCGGGATGTTCGCTGGCCCGAGCTCGCGGCGATGGCTCGCCTCGGGGAGCAACTGGGCTTCGACTCGATCTGGGTCGGAGATCATGTCCTTTACCGGGACGACACGTGCGGCGCGCGGGGTCCCTGGGAGGCCTGGACGCAGCTGGCCGGGATCGCCGCCGTCACCAGCCGAATCGCGATCGGGCCGCTGGTAGCCTGCACGAGCTTTCACAATCCCGCCATCCTCGCGAAGCTGGCCTCGACCGTGGATGAGATCAGTGGTGGGCGCCTCATCCTTGGGCTCGGCGCCGGATGGAACGAGACGGAGTATCGGGCGTTTGGCTT
>VBEW01000134.1 GCA_005889225.1 Chloroflexota bacterium
GCCGATGCCAGGTCCGTCACCGCCGTCAGCTGCGGCCACTCGAAGACCTGCGTGGTCGCCTGCGCCTCCGGCGGGCCGATGAAGACCCCGGCCTCGCCGTGGCGACCGACCAGATGGGCGAGCCCGGACTCGATGCCGCGGTAGAGGTGACCGACCGTATGCCATTCCTCCGGGCCGGCCGTCAGCTGCGGATCATCGTTGCTCAGCGGCTCCATCTTGCTCAGCGCCGCGAACCCTTCCGCATCCTCGAGGGCCATTCCCTCCGGGCGCTCGAGATACATGAAATGACGGAGGGCCCGCTCCCCGAACGGAACCAGCGCGATCTGCACATCGGGCGGGTACCAGCGGCAGAGGATGGGGAAATTCGGCCGCTCGAAATGGGGCGCCGCGCCGATCGCCGTCAGGATGTTCGTGGCCAGCGCCAGGTGCAGCATCTCCTGCTTGACGACGTCGATGACGGTGGTTTCCCAGGCCTGGATCCGAGCCAGCTGCTCCTGGGTGACGCCCTCGGCGACGCTCCGTTTCAGCGAAAACTGGGCGTAGAGGTATTCGCACAGGAGGCCGTGCTCCAGCTCACAGGCCTCACCCAGCAGGTAGACGAGCTCCTCCCGGCTCTCGACTCGCAGGGGAGGCTCCGGCGCCTGCCCGTTCGGCGGCCTGCTCGCAGCCATACGAGCATTGTCGTCCGGCCGCCGGTTCGCTGGAAGGGGCGCGAATACGCGTTGAACTGTGCGCCAAATACCGCCACGCCCATTCCACGCATGTTGGGCAGCCAGCCGTGCGGAGGTCCCGAGATGCGCCGTGTGGGCAAACAGCCGCAGCCGTTGAGCCGAGGGAACTCCCTAGCTCTCGGAGTGGAAGGGCGCTAAGAGGGCGGGCCGACCATTGAGACTGATCACCCAAATCTTCATCCCAGGCTTTAACGACCGCGCCCAACGCTGCTGCAGGTAATAGTCAACGATCGACTCCACGCCACGAATCCTGTAGCTCCCTCGGACCGCCGTCCCGTTGATCAGATCTCCCCAGGGAGTCCCCGTTAACCTGACGAGGCCAACAGCGGATCGCACTATTTCGGCCTCAACAGCATCTCCAATTTGGAGGGCACGATAAACATGCACATAGCGAACTATGACCAGTCCGCCTGATATCACTCCGGCTGCTAGGGACAACACGCCCACGACCGCAGCTCCGGGCAGAGCAATGATGGAGAATGCACCGAGCGCCAAAAACACTAGTGCGCTGATGCTGTATATCGCACAGTCCAAGCCTCTAAGTAGGGCGACCAGAAATGGCCACATCGCGATCGACCGAATAGGTATCGGCTGCCGGGACACGGTTGCCGCTGCGAATTCCACCAACGGATAGGTGCGCGAGCCAGTCCCCGTGTTCATGTGGCGGCGAGATCGCTTTCGACCGGATCCCGGTATTTCATCGCGGGACACTTCCAAGCCAACTGGTGGACTCGTTGCGGAAGTCCGGCATAGGCAGGGAGCATACCGATCAACGTCCGATCCACGCCCATTTCACGCCCATTCCGGTCGGCAGGTGCTGACTGGCAGGGATGCCGCCAGATTCGATGTGACCTCACGGGCGCGTTACAGCGGGAACTCTTCGTATTCGCGTTGTATTTGGCGCGGTATGGCTGAAAACGAGCGGATTCCGGTCGACTTTCACCCGGCCATGTTTCGGATCGCCGCGATTGCCTTCGTGACGGCTGCTACCGTCGATGTCGCCAGCAGCTTCATCGGGGCGCCCCACTTCGATTTCACCGGCATCTTCGTGGTCGGCATCCTTTCTTATGTAGGGGCGGTGGTGAGCTGGTTTTTCCCCTGGCACCGGGTGCCGGTGGAGCGCTTCCTCGTCGTCATCGTCATGCCCGGGCTGGCGCTGCTCGGCTTCATGCTGATGTACACCGGCGGGGTGAATTCGCACATCCTCCCGATCTTCGTGGCGCCCGCGGTCTTCATGGCCGCGGCCTACGGATTCAGGGCCGGGGCGGCCATCGCGCTGTTCACGGCCGCGACCGCAAGCCTGCCCCTCTTCATCAACGGCTGGGACAGCTACTACGCGCGAACGCTGCTGGTCCTGGCCGTGGCAACCATGCTGTGCGCCTACATCCCGGCCCGCGTCCGCCGCGCCCTGCTCAACGAGTACGAAACCCGGCGCCGGCAACAGGAGGAAAGCTACGTGGCGACGATCGGCGCCCTGGCGGCCACCCTGGACGCCAAGGATCGGTACACCGAAGCGCACTCCCGTGAGACCGCCGAGCTGGCGGTCAACGTCGGCCGGCGGCTCGGGCTGCAGGGCGAGGAGCTGCGCCTCCTGGAGTACGGAGCGCTGCTCCACGACATCGGCAAGATCGGGATTCCCGGGTACATTCTCCAGAAGCCCGGTCCGCTCACTCCCGAAGAATTCGCGATCATGCGCGAGCATCCGGTGATTGGTGAACGCATCCTTGCCTCGGTGCCGTTCCTGGCTCCCCTCGGTCCCATCGTCCGGGCCGAGCACGAGCGGTGGAATGGCACGGGGTATCCCGATGGGCTGAAAGGTGAGGAGATTCCCATCGAAGCACGAATCATTCACGCCTGTGATGCCTTTCACGCCATGGCCTCCGATCGCTCCTACCGCAAGGCGCTACCGCTCGACGCGATCGTCGCGGAATTTCGAAAAGAGACGGGCCAGCAGTTCGATCCCCGGGTGGTCGACGTCATGCTGGAGCTGATCGAGCAGGAGCCGCCCCAGATCAAGGCGCAGCCCCAGGCGTCCGGCCAGCCGGTTCCGGACGTGGTGCTGTCGGGGCCTCGCTCCTGGGCCCAGCACATGCAGACCATCGAGGTCTTGGGTCAACAGCTCGCTCGAGCCACCAGCGTGGCCGACATCTGCAACCGGATCGGCGAAACCATCATGGCGCTGGTGCCCCACGACCAGTGCCGGGTGCTGGTGATGAATGACGACCGTACCCGGCTGGAGATCGCCTACCTGCGGGGCACCGACCGCGAGGAATATCGGGCCGTGACCGCCCAGAATGCCGCAGTCGACGTGGGGGAGGGGATCGCGGGGTGGGTGGCCGAATCGAGGCGGGGCGTCGTCCTGGGTGACACCGAGCACCATCCGAAGGCGGCGCACGTGGCCGGGACCGATGTGGTCGACGAGTCCATGCTGGCGGTCCCGGTGGTTTTTGAGGATCAGATCCTGGCGGTCATCGTCGTGCTCAAGCTGGGCTTGAACCAGTACTCCCTCGACCAGCTCCGCTTGCTGACCATCCTGGCCAACCAGGCAGCGGTCTCGATGGCGAATGCCCGCTTGATCGACCGGCTGGCTGCGGCCGCCAGTATCGATCCGCTGACCGGGCTGATCAACCGAGCGGCGTTCGAGGAGGCCGTCAACGCGCAGCTCCTCCGACCGCAGTCGTGGGGGACCCTGCTGATGCTGGACGTCGAGAATCTTCGCGAGGTGAACGACGCCTACGGCCATCGGGCCGGGGACGCCGTTCTCAAACGGATTGCCAGAGCGATCCAAAGTTCGATCCGTAGTGATGACCTCGCCTCCCGCTGGATTGGCGACGACTTCGCCATCCTGGCCCCCGGCATCGACGCGGAGCAGGCCGGCCTCCTCGCCCGGCGCATCGAAGACGGTTTGCAGTCAGAACGGATTTCGATTCGCTGGGGCGCCGCCGAATACCACGGCGACGCGCTCACCGCCCAGGACCTGCTGGCGGCGGCTCGCAAGGCCACCGCCCGTAAGCCCGATGACGTCGCCGCCTAGGAGGGCAAAGCGCCGCGCCCGAATGGGCAGGATGCTTGGAGTTTCGCGCAATTTGCTTGACGGTCCAAAACCGGTCGCCTAACGTCAAAACTCGCCGCTGAAACCATGCTGACCGCCTGCGGGCGGGCCGAGCCGTGCCGAGGGAGGGAGTGAAGCTACAGATCCGGCGCCGGCGCCAGTCGCCGGCTTCGAGCGCAGCCCTTTACCTGGGGAATCCCTGGAAGCTGGGCTTTGTCGTTGTGGCGGCGGCCCTGCTGATGGCGCGCGGCGCTTCCCAAGTTCCCCCGATCCACCCGCACCAACAGAGTTTCCTGGTCGGCGGTGGCCCGACCAACGTGGCCTGCGGGGACCTGCCTGCCGGCGTCACGACCTGGTCGGCGGCGGGCAGCCCCTACATTCTTCCCTCGACCATCGGCGACCCGAACGACCCCACGGTGCCGGCATGCCCGTCCTTCCCGGTCGCCGGTCAGGACGAACCCCTGGTTGCCCCGGGCGTTGTGGTCCGTAGTACCTCGACGCTGATGATCGATGGCAGCCTGGGGCCGGTCGAGATCTTTTCCCATGGCGCCGGCATCGACGTGATGGGTGGCGAGCTGCAGACGATCGGTACCGGCCCGACGAATTCCATCACCTTCGACGCGGAGCCGGACGTCGCCTCCTGGGATGGCATCAGGATTCTCGCCGATGGCGGCCGCAAGGGCGACGCGTCGCTGTCGTATGTCAGCATCCAGCACGCCCTCACCGGCATCAACATCACAAGCGGGGCCACCGCCTCGCCCGATGACAGTCACTACGGGCTGACGGTGCGAAACAGCGGCATCGTCGTGTCCTACTTCGACGGAATCGATGCCATCAATACGCCCATCTCCGTTACCGGCCAGGGCGATGGCCGTTTCGGAACCCTCAACAACATCGGGTCATTTGGAATCCGTGTCAGCTTCGACACGCACGCCCCGGCCATCCCGGAGAATGCCCTCGACGTACGGAGCATGACGTTCGGCAGCTCGGTGCCATTCGCGGAGACCGGTTGCCCGCCACTCCAACCTTGCGCCGCCGGCACGATCGGGAACGACGCGATCCAGGCGACGTTTGTGGATCACGCGTCGCAACCCGCGCTCATCAGCCACAACAAGATCTTTCGTGCCGGGTCGTACGGTGTCGAGCTGATCAATCCCCTCGACCCGATCGTTCAGGACAACACCTTCGACTGCAATGGGACCGGTTCCGCCCAGCCCAAGGTCAGCTGCTTGAGTAACGTTCCGAACAAATTTCCTCCGATCTACCTCAACAACGCCACCGCCGACCTCGAGTCAAAGGTCACGAGTAACTTCGGCAAGGAGGACGGCCTCGAGGCGATCGTCTTCAACGGGACCGTCAGCTCGGGCACATTCACCTGGAAGACCGCCACGACGAGTCCGACGCAGCCGCTTGGCTACGTGCTGAATGGAAGCCTGAACAAGTCGGGCGGTGTCTTCAGGGTTCCGGGCGGCAGCGTGGTCAAGGCCAGCGGGGGCAGCCTGAACCTGAGCGGGGTCACGTTGGACGCGAGCGATTCCGGCTCAAAGACTTTCACCAGCCTTCGCGACGCGACCTCAGGCATTGACGCGGGTTGTTCCGTCTTCGTGCAGGTGTGCTCGCCGCCGTTGCCTCTGCCGGCGGGCGACTGGGGCGGCATCAAGCTGATGGGCAGCGGTGCCAATGCCACCATCGACCACGCAAACATCCGATACGCGACGGTGGCCATCACTATCGCGAACGGTGCGATGTCCTCGCCACCCGCCAGCGCGCCAACCGCGATCACCGTGCCGGCGGCCGACGGCTCGCGATTTGGGCTGGTCGTCTCCAACAGTGCGATCGGCCCGACGTTTGCCGATGGCGTCGTTGCCCTGGATACGCCCATCGCGCTCCTGGCCAATACCCTCACCTGCCCGACGACCACTTGCAGCGGCGCATCGCCGATCGGCAACCGCGGCGTCGATGCCGACTTCAGCGGCGTCGGCCCCCTCAACGGCGGGTTGAAGCTCACCGGTAACCACTTCGACGGCAGCGTCAACGAAGCGATTCGCGGCTCAGCCCTCTCCGGTCAAACGGCGGGCTCCGTCCTTCTCGGCCCACAACCGGTCTATGTCCGGGGCAACATCATCAGAGGGGCCGGCGCCTTCGGCATCAACTTCCAGGGCGCCGTCCGGCCGACACTGCGCGATAACGACATCGCCGGCAGCGGAACCGGGCAAGTCAAGTACTCTGCGATCTATCTCAACGGCCTGACGGCCGGCGACTTCAATTCGCCGGCGAGCGTGGCTCCGCCATCGAGCGATCCGGCGGTGATCTGGGGGAACATCGGAAGTGGTAATGGCCTGAATGCCATCGTTTTTCATGGCGCCACCGCCGGCACAACCAGTAGCCCGAGGTCCCTGAACTGGCAGACCGTGGGGACCAGTAGCCTTCTCGGCTACATCGTGGACGGTGACCTCACTGTCAACGGGCCACTCACGCTCAATGCGGGCGCGTACGCGCCGATCCTGGCCGGAACCATCACGGTGAGCGGCGGTGGATTGCATGCCAATGCCGCCGTCGTCACGAGCCTCAAGGAGCAAGCGCCGGGGGTGCAGAGTTGTGGCTCGGTGTTCGTGCCCAGAGTGTCCGGCATCTGCCCGGCGAAGGGTGCGGGCGACTGGGGTGGCTTCGTCCTTGATCCCGGGCAGGTAAACACGCTGACGGCCACCGAGGTTCGATACGCGAGGACCGGCATCACCATGAACAAACCTCCGGTAACGCCGGCCCCGACCAACCTGTTGCTGGCCCAGACGAGCATCAGCAACGCTGCGGCCAACGGCATCACCACCCAATCGCCGCTATCGGTCACCCAGGGCGCCTTCACCAACCTGGGCGGTCAGGGCATCGCGGTCGATCTCAGCAACGCCGGCGCCGGCGCCAGCTTGACGGTCGACGGGGCGGTCATCGCTTCGACCGGCCAGGATGGTCTTCGAGCCACCGGGCTCGGGGCCCAGGTCGTGACCGTGACCAACAACCGGATTGACCGGGCCGGCGCGTTCGGAATCAGCCTGAGCAACGCCTCCATTCTGAAGCTCACCAACAATACGATCACGAACGGTGCGGCGGGATTTCCCGGGATCTACTTGAACCAGGTGGACCATGCGAATTTCGATCCCGCGGTCCCGGGAAACAAGTTGATCACGGGAAACAAAGGGGCCGCCAACGGTGTCGACGCGCTGGCCTTCAACGGGAATGTCGATGGAGATCTGCTGTGGCAGAGCGCCCGGAACACCGCCGACC
>VBEW01000294.1 GCA_005889225.1 Chloroflexota bacterium
CCAGAATCGTCACCCGACCCAACCGGTGGGTGATGGCCGCGCAGCGGTTACTTGTTAATCGCCGTCGTTAGCCGTCGACCGACCACGCGAGGTATCAGTTGTTCGCCGGCGGCGGGAATGGACGGTTCGGGCACGCGAAATTGTGCTTTCCGCCATGGAATCCGTTGCCGAAGCGGCCGCAGTTGGGGTGTGCTGAGGTTGCGACGCTGTGAACGAGGCTACCTGCTTTCGCGTCGGCGTCGCCGTTTGATCGACTCGAGGCCGTCGAGGCCTGGGCGCCCTGCCCCGACCCCTGAGTGAGGCGTGAGCCGGAGATGGCGCTTACTAATCCCGATCCGCCGACGGCCGACACGGCGGAGGCCACGACGGCGTTCAATCCGGGAACCGTCCGAAGCGCTCCCGCAGTGGTGCCCGGCATCAGGAACGCGACGGCCAGGAAGGCTGTCACCAGGATCGTTGGGACCAGGATTAGCTTCTTCATCTGAATGCCTCGCATCATACCCCCAAAAGGGAGGCGGCCCTTTGCGGCGCCGCCACACTTTTTGTCACGGATTGACAAACAGCTGAGCTGTGAGTCGCGTTGGCGAGAAAGCGCCGTTGATCGGGCCAGCGCCTGCCCAGATCGATTGACTCGCGCCGGCTGCTTTGTTCGTCTTCCATTGAATCTTGATCGTATACGTCGTCCCGTGTGTCATCTGCACCATCGTTTGGAGAAAGAGCGCATTCGGTGAGAAGGTCCCGGCAAAGCCGCCCGATTCCTTCCATCCGGCAATCGCACCGTTAAAGCTGATGCCCAGGTCCTGGTTGAGACCGGCCGCGGACGTCCACATGTCCGCGTTTGCGGTAAGGAGAGCGACACAGTCGAAGGTCGGCGTGATGGTGAGCTTGAGATTGGTTGCGTCCATGTCCATCCAGGTCGTGCCGTTGCTTCCGGTCAGCCGGTACTGATTCAGTCCGCCGAACTGGACGGGCACCCATGTGCCACCAGTGAGTGACACGTAGAGGAGCCCGTTGCCATCGCGCACCTGTTCGAAGTCATTCGGCCCGTAACTCGGCGGGCCGGAAGGAGGGCTGGTGAGCAAGTCGTCCAGCAGGCTCGTCTGCAGGATCCGGCCCGCACCGCCGGTTGCCAGGTCGATGCCGCCGCTCGAGCCGACCACGCCATAGCCGACATCGGAATCGCCGGCCACACCGATGCCAACGGCAGTGAAGCCGAAGCCGTTGACGCCTTCCGAAACGAATACGGGCCCAGTGGAGGTCGCGATGGTCGCCTCGCCACCCACTCCCTGGATCGGAGCGTAGCCAGGGAAGTCGTTTACTGGTGGGTTACCAATGGGAGGCAGCTTGCCACCCGGCCCGATGGCGCCGATGAGGGGAATGCTCTGCGCAAGCGGCGGCGTCGTCGATACGGTCGGGCCGACCGTGGTCGGAGGGGTGACCAGCTGGCCGACGGCCTCGAACAGAGGAGAGGGAGCAGTGCCGCTGGCCGGGATGACGGCGGTGGGGGTTTGGCCGGCATTGGTCTCGCTGCCCAGGGTTATCGAGTCCCCGTCGTTGGCGGCGGCGGGGATGGCGCCGAGCACGATCGAGCCAGCAGCTCCGGCCGCGGCGGCGCCGGCGAGCTTCAGAAGATTGCGCCGGCTCTGCGGACGCCTGTCATGGCCGGTACCATTTCCATTCCTTAGTGCCGGCGTCTCGAGCTTTTCCAGTCGTGCCTTAAGGGCCTCGACTTGAGCGGTGAGATTGGCCACCTGGTCAGCGCGTTGCGAGCCGGTGTTCGGTGATCGTCCCATTTATTCCCCCTTGTCTTTAGCCGCGCGCGAGCGCCGCGCTGTGTTTGACGGCACGGATCCGCAGTCGCGTGGTCCGTCCCCGAGATGCCTTTACCGTTAGAAGTTGCTGACTCTTCCGGCGACCGCCTTTGGCTGCGCGCTTGGGCCCAAAGCTCCGAAAGCTCTTGGCGGCGATCGCGGCCTTGACGGGCTTGACGAGCCTCCTTCGTCTGGCCACTACCTTCCTCCTTTGCGTGGACGCGGGACGGCGTTATGGGACTGGGAGGGTCGTGATGCCCCCGCCGTAGCTGTTGAGTCTAGCGGCCCTACCGTTTGTGTCAAGAGATTTGGCCGTTGCAAGCATCGCTCCGTTGCCCAGGCATTGGACTGTCCGTGGCGCCCTTGCGACTCGCCGGTTTGACTTATCCATACCGAAGCAGCTAGAGTCGGAGCCTCCGACGCTTGGAAGGGAGGTCGGAAGCTTGGAACCACGCGTCGACACTCGGCAATTCGCAT
>VBEW01000135.1 GCA_005889225.1 Chloroflexota bacterium
TGGCTACCCGACCTGACCCTGAAGAACCTCCGCGCCGGGAAGGGCGCGGCAGAGTTGCGCCTGAAGCGTGACCAGGTCGAGGTGGTGACGAACACGACAGGCTTCGAGATCGTTCACGGCCGCATCCCGCGGCCACCGCTGAAGGAAACGCCGCTCGCCCGGACATAGAGCCTCTCTTTTCCCTCCCCGCTCGCGGGGGAGGGTAGGGTGGGGGGCGTGGAAGCAACGCAGCACGCCCGCCGACTGGCAGCGCTGAATCAGGCGGCCCTCGCGATCGCGGGGGACCTCGACCTGCTGCAGGCCTTCCTCGACGAGCCGCTACTCGAGCGCACCTACCGCGAGGCTGTTGCGGCGCGATACCTCTGGCACGAGTTCGGCGACCTCTGCTTGATCCTCTGAGATCGGCGTCCGCCCTCTTGCCAGCGCCCGGCGATTGGTGCTAAATTCCGGTTGTCCGGACAACCGGACATTTGGCGTTTGTCGCCTCGTTTTTCGGAGGGGAAGACTTGGCCGTCAAGCGTGCCGCCGTCAACCGCCGGCCCGGCGTGGCTCTCTATGTCGCGGTTCAGGACGCCGTCGAGGCGTTGATCAAGGACCGACGACTCGCACCCGGGGACGCCCTCCCGACGGAACAGGAGCTGCAAGCCGTCTTCAACGTCAGCCGGGCTACGATCCGGCAGGCGCTGAGCGGCCTGGAGCGCCGACGGATCGTGGAGCGCCACCAGGGACGTGGGACCTTTCTGGCCATCCCGACGATGGAGCTGTCCCTGCCACAGTTGACCGGCTTCTCGGAGCAGGTGCGGGCACGGGGCATGCGACCAACCAGCCGGCTCGTCGAGTATGGGGCCGTCGACGAGGACACCGAGCGTGATGCCCACTTCTTTTCAGCGGGACTCCCGCTGGTTCGCATGGTCCGGGTGCGCTGCGCGAACGACGTCCCCATCGGGACTCACGCCGCCATACTGCCGGCCGAGCTCGCCCAGCGGGCCGGCCTGAGCGAGTCGCTGCTGCGCGCCGATCCGTCGCTGTCCCTCTACGCACGCCTCGAGGGGGCGGGCATCCGGATCAGCTGGGCCGAGGAGTACTTGCGCTCACGCGGAGCCGACCGGACGGAAGCCAGGCTGCTGAATGTCCGCCCCGGTACGGCAGTGATGGAAGTCTTGCGATTAACCCGCCGGGAGGGCGATCAGTTAATGGAGGTGGTGCGTTCTGTACTGCTCGGCGAGCGCTACACGTACGTCGTCTACCTGGAGCGGCATCCCGCGACTGCCGGTCTGGGGGGCCTGGTTACCCATGCGCGGGAGGAGGAGGTAGCCAGGCGATGACCATGTCGAATCGACTACGTCTGTCGACGATTCTTCCGGCGATCGCGCTCATACTCGTGAGCTGCGGCGGAACGACGTCCGGCGGCACCGCGTCCTCGGTATCGGCGGCGACCTTCGGGTCCAAAGAGCCGAGCTTCAAGCCGATGTGCACCCCGGCTGCCGGAAAGCAGTTCAAGGTGGCGCTCATCATTGCCCAGGGTGGGCTCGGCGACCAGTCGTACAACGACCTGGCCTATTCCGGGTTCCAGCGTGCCAAGACGGATTTCTCGGTCGTCGGCCGGGTAATCCAATCTGCCGATATCGTGTCGCAAGGTCAGGCGATCGTTCAGCAAGCAGGGCAGGCCAACTTTGACCTCGTCATCGACCTGGAATTCTCGACCTACGATGCGGTCAAGGCGGCGGCGCCCTCGTTTCCAAATACCCAGTGGATGACGCCCAACTTCACATCGCTGGCCGCGAACGATACCGGTTATCTCTTCAATGAGCAGGACGGCTCCTATCTGGCAGGCGCGCTGGCCGCCCAGGTCACCCAGGATTCCAAGGTTCCCGGCATCACACCAAGCAAGGTCATCGGTGTCATCGGTGGGGTGAAGGCGGTGGGGATCGACAAGTTCCTCGTCGGCTACGCGCAGGGAGCCCGCGATATCGACCCGAGCGTGAAGGTGTTGGTGAATTACTCCAACGGCTTCGGTGATCCCGCCAAAGGCAAGCAATTAGCCGACGCGATGTTCAGCCAGGGGGCAAATGTCGTCTACCAGGTCGCCGGTGGGACGGGCACGGGCGTGATTCAGGCGGCGCAGAGCGCCAACAAGTACGCCATCGGTGTGGACTCAGACCAGGATGCGATAGCACCCGGGCACGTGCTGACCAGCATGATCAAGCGGACCGATTTCGCGGTCTACGATTCGATCAACCGGCTCGCCTGCGGCAAGCTCAAAGGTGGCGAGACGATCAACCTCGGCCTGAAGGAAGGTGCGGTCGGACTGAGCCAGATGAAGTTCACCAGAAACGCGATCCCGAGTAAGTACCTGGATAAGGTGGCGGATCTTCAGCAAAAGATCATCGACGGCAAGATCAAGGTCTGGAACACCATCACCCAGGGCACGCCGTCCTGGTTCACTTCGTGACCGAAGACTCCCGCGCCGCGGGTGCCCCCAACTCGGGGGCATCCGCCTCCATTCTGGCGCCGCCCCGGGTCCGGATCCGGGGTCTGACCAAGCGCTACGGTGGGATTCTGGCCAACGACGGCGTCGACCTCGAGATCCCGCGGGGCGGGATTCACGCCATCGTCGGGGAGAATGGCGCCGGGAAGACGACGCTGATGCGTGCCCTGTACGGGCTGGTCGAGCCGGACTCGGGCGTCATCGAGCTGGACGGCGTGCCGGTCAGGATCGCGACGCCCGCGCAGGCGATCGCCCGCGGCATCGGAATGGTGCATCAACGATTCGAGCTGGTTGAACAGCTGTCGGCGCTCGAGAACCTCGCTCTGGGAGATCTCCCTCATCGCGGCTTGATGTTCGATCGGAACGCCGCGGTGGTTCGAGCGCGTGAGATTGCCGCCCAGCTGGGCACCACCATGGATTGGGACCGGCTGGTGGCGCACCTCACCGTCGGCGCCCGGCAGCGGCTCGAGATCATGCGGTTGCTCTATCGCGACGCGGACATCCTGATCTTCGACGAGCCAACCAGCGTCCTGACGCCTCAGGAAGCCGACGATCTCTTCGGCGTGCTCCGGCGCATGGCCGGCCAGGGGAAAACCATCATCTTCATCACGCACAAGCTTCGCGAGGTCTTCGCGATTGCCGAGCAGGTCACGGTGATGCGTCGTGGCCGGGTGGTGGCGTCGTTACCCACAAAGGGCAGCGACCCGCAGCGACTCGCCACCCTGATCGTCGGCGAACAGTTCGCCAGCCCGGTGCGGGCCACCACGATCCCCCCTGGGAAGCCGGTTCTCGAGGTCGACCGGCTGAGCATCTGCGACGACCTCGGCAACCTCACCCTCCGGCAAGCGAGCTTTTCCATCCACGCCGGGGAGATCGTCGGGCTTGCCGGCATCGAAGGCAGCGGTCAGCGCGAGCTCGTCGAGGCCCTGGTCGGACTGCGGCGGCCCGTGACCGGGACCATCAACCTTCGCGGCCGGCCGGTGGTGACGGCCTCCGTCTGGGAGCGGCGCAAACGCGGCGTCGCCTATATCTCGGAGGACCGCGATGCCGAAGGGGCATGCCTTCCCGCCTCCCTCGCAGAGAACATCTTCTCCATCGAGCGCGACAATCCGACCTTGGCCAGGGGCGGCCGGCTCAACCTTGCGGCGATCGCGCGCTTCGCCCGTTCCATCCTGAGCCGCTTTGACGTGCGCGGCGGCGGTCCCCAGAGCCCAGCGCGGGCGCTGTCCGGCGGCAATCTTCAGCGCCTGGTGCTCGGGCGCGAGATGCAGAGGACGCCGACGCTCCTGATCGCCGCGCATCCGACCCGAGGCGTCGATGTGCGCGGCATCACCTTCATTCACCAGCAGCTGGCCGAGAGTCGAGCCGGCGGCGCCGCGATGCTGCTGATCTCGGAAGAACTCGGTGAGCTAATCGAGCTCTCCGACCGGCTGCTGGTCATCTTCGAAGGTCGGATCACTGCCAACCTCGCCGCCGGCGAGGCGACGCCCGAGCGGCTCGGGCTGCTGATGACCGGAGCCGCGTGAGCCAGGTCACGGCGGAGACCGGGATCCCGGTCGCCGGCCAGGAGACGATTGCCCCGTCGCGCGGACTTCAGCTGCTGCGACCGCTGCAGCTGGCTGGTCCCTTCGTGGTAGCGCTCATCGTCGGCGCGATCGTGCTGGCCGCTTCTGGTCGTGACGCCGCCGGGACGTACTGGCTGCTTTTGCAGCAGTCGCTGGGTGGTCCGACCGAGATCGCCAACACGCTGGTCGCGGCAACGCCGGTCCTGCTCACCGGTCTTGCCACGGCCATCGCCTTCCGCTCCGGGATGTTCAACGTTGGGGTGGAAGGTTCGTTGTACGTCGGCGCGTTCGCGGCCGCCTGGGCCGGTTTCACGCTGACCCGGCTGCCCGGCCCAATTGTGATCCTGGTGGCGGTCGTGCTGGCCGGGCTCGCCGGCGCGGTCTGGGCACTCATCCCGGGGATCTTGCGAGCCCAATGGCGCGTGGACGAGGTGGTCACCACGCTGATGCTGAACTACGTGGCCATCCTGCTGACCAGCTGGCTGGTCAATTATTTCTTCCTCGCGCCCGACATCGCGAATTCGATGAGCCCACTGATCGCCAGTGACGCGCGTCTGGCCCCGTTGCTGCCTCGGAGCCAGCTGACCATCGCCTTTCTGCTTGCGCTGGTAGTGACCTTGCTCTACGCGTATCTCTTCAATCGCGCCACCATCGGCTACCAGCTCCGCATGACGGGGCTCAATCCCAGGTTCGCGCGCGCCGTCGGCATCAACCTCGGCCGGTCGATCATCGTCGTCTTCCTGTTGTCGGGATTGATCGGTGGCTTCGCCGGCGGCCTGCAGATCCTGGGCGTGAACTATCGCTTCATCGATCATTTCTCGCCTGGCTACGGCTTTACCGGGATCGCCGTTGCGCTGCTGGGCCGCGGTCACCCGGCCGGCATCCTGCTCTCCGCCCTCTTTTTCGGCGCCCTCAGCAATGGCGGCGCCATGATCCAGCTCTTCAGCGACATTCCGCTTGACCTCATCAACATCCTCCAGGGCGTCGTCATGATCTTTGCCGTCATCGAGCTGAGCCGGCTTCCAGCGTGCCTGACGCGGTGCTCGGGGTGCTGGCGGCCGCCGCGCCGGCCACGACCGCCATCCTGCTCGCCGCCATGGGTGGCCTGGTCAACCGCCAGGGTGGCATCGTCAATATCGGGCTGGAACCGATGATGCTGGTGGGGGCCTTTACCGCCGTGGTCGTCAGCGCCCAGAGCGGCAACCCGTTCCTGGGGGTGCTGGCCGCCACCGTCGCCGGGGCGCTGCTAGGGTTGCTGTTTTCCTGGTCGATCACACGGCTGGGGGCGAACGAGATCGTGGCCGGACTGGGCCTGAACCTTCTGGTGCTGGGGTTCTTCGGGTACCTGCTGCCCACCGCGTTCAAGATCGAAGGCACGCTGCTCCCGGCTGGGCTGGTTGGGCTGCCGAAAGTCGAGATCCCGCTGGTGAATCAGATCCCCGGACTCGGGCCGATTCTTTCTGGTCACGACATCCTTACTTATCTGAGCTGGCTGAGCGTTCCACTGGTCTCCGTCTTCCTCTACCGCACGCCGCTGGGCATCGAGCTGCGGGCCACGGGCGCCAATGAAGAAGCGGCCCGGGCGGCGGGCGTCCCCACCCTGCGGCTGCGCGATTTCTCCACGGTAGTCGCGGGGGCGTTCAGCGGGCTGGCCGGTGCCCAGCTCTCGCTCGGCGTGGTCACCCTCTTCAACAAACAGATGACGGGAGGCCGCGGCTTCATCGCCCTGGCGGCCTTCTACTTCGGTGACGCTCGACCGGCATTGACCGCGCTGGGAGCGGTCATCTTCGGCGTCTTTGAGGCTGCCGGCTTTCGGTTGGGCTCATCGGGTGTGCCCTCACAACTCGTTCAGATGCTTCCCTATCTGGTCGTCGTGATCAGCCTGACGCTGGTGGCCGTCCGGCGGGAGCTGCGCGTCCGGGAACGCGCACGGGCGGCGGCTGCATGAATTCGCGCCACGACCTCGCCCTCGTCCTGGTCGACGTCAACCGTTCGTTCTTCGATACCGACGGGCCCTTCTACTACCCAGGGGCCGAGGAGACCCTCGGTCCGATCAAGGCGCTGCTCGAGGCGGCGCGCGATGGTGGGCGGCTGGTGGTGCATGCCCGGGAAGCGCACCGCAAAGGCCTGCACGACTTCGAGCGTCCCAAGCTCCCGGAGCACAGCTACATCGGCGACCGCGACCAGGAGGCGTTTCCCGGTTTCGAGGAGCGTCCGGGCGAGGTCGTCATCCCCAAGCGTCGCTTCTCTGCCTTCTTTGCCACTGACCTGGCGCTCCTGTTTCAGGAGCAGGGCGTCAAGCGCGTCATCATCGCCGGCGTCAAGACCAACGTCTGCATCCGTGCCACCGTCCAGGACGCGTTTGCCTACGGCTACCGGCCGACCATCGCCCGCGGGTCGGTGAGCTCCAACCGACCGCACCTCCACGACGCCTCGCTCGAGGACATCCAGCGCTATATCGGCGAGGTCGTCGATCTGAACACCGCCGTCGCGTGGTTGCGAGGCGAGAGTCCCGATGGCTGAGGTCGATGTCCTGGTGGCGGGCGACGCCGCGATCACCTTCGCCTGGCAGCTCAGCGCCCCGCCGATCCCCGGCCGGACATCGAAATTGCTGGGGACTGTCGAGCCGGAGGGGCACTTCGGTGGCTGCGCGCCCTCGGTGGCGCTGGCCCTGGCCGGCTTCGGCCATCGCGTCGCGCTGGTCAGCTGGCTGGGCGATGATGCCTACGGCCGCGCCTACCTGGAGACCCTTCGCACCCACGGCGTCGAGACCGACGGGGTCGAGGTGGCCGCCGGCCAGGCGTCGCCGCGGGCGCTGATGCTGTACGACCCGAGCGGCTCGGCGACCTGCCTCCACCATCCGAGCGGGTCCGGCAGCCTGCGGCTCACGGACGCGGGACTCGAGCGGCTCGGGCGTTCGCGGTGGCTGGCGCTCACTGCGGGTCCGGCTCCGATGACCGAGGCGCTCCTCGACAACCGCCGGCCGGAGACCCGCGTCGCTTGGGATGTGAAGGGCGACCCCAATCACTATCCGCTGCCGCTGCGACGCCGCATCGTGCTGGAGTCCAGCCTGCTGTGCTTCAACCAGGATGAGGTGGCGTTTCTGATCGAGGCCTTCGACGGCGCGGTGAACGGATCGCCCGAGAGTCACGTGCGGCGCCTGCGGCAGGCCACCCAGGCCACCCTGGTGCTGACGGACGGTCCCGCCGGGTGTCGCGTGATCGAGCCCGGGGGGATCACGGCTATTCCCGCGGCGCCCATCGAGGTCCAGGACCCGACCGGGGTCGGCGATGTGTTTTTTGCAGGGTTCCTGTCGGCAACGATGCGCGGGCAGGCGCCCCGCGATGCGGCGACGTTTGCCACCGGCGAGGCGGCCGGCTATTTGCTCAACAGGGAGAAATCAGCATGACTGTGAAAACGCGCCCGGCGCCTCAGGGCGCCTGGTATCTGGGTTTGAAGTCGGGCGACGTCGCCTCACGCTGCATCCTGGTCGGCGATCGCGCCCGGGTCGACATGTTCGGCGCGCACCTGACAGACGCCCGCCTGTTGAGCGACCGGCGCGGGCTTCGCACCGTGGGCGGCACCTTTCAGGGAGTCCCGGTCACGGTCTCGGCGTTCGGCATGGGCGCACCGATTGCCGCCGTGCTGCTGGAAGAGCTGGCCGCGATTGGCGTCCGGGTCGCGTTGCGAGCCGGCACCGCGATGAGCCTTGCCCCCGACCGGCTGCCGCTCGGCACCTTCATCGTGGCGCACGCCGCCCTGCGCGCGGAAGGGACCTCGCTCACCTATGCGCCGCTCGGCTACCCGGCCGCCGCGGACCCGCTGCTGGTGCGCACCGTCGTCGAGGTGCTGAAAGCCAGCAAGCTGCCGCACCAGGTCCGCATCATCGCAACCGCCGATGGCTTCTACAGCGAGATGCTCGCGCCCACACCCGACCGCGCCGCTCCCGTTGACAAGCGCCACGAGGAGTTTCGCCGGCTCGGCGTGATCGCCGTCGACATGGAGACCTCCACCCTGATGGTGGTCGGATCATTACTGGGCATCCGCGCCGGCTCGGTCTGCCTGGTCAGCGTCGACGGTCCGGGCCGCGCCTTGCTCGACGACGAACCACGGCAGGCTGGCGAGCAGCAGCTCGTCGAGGTTGCGCTGCAGGCGCTGATCCGGGTCCCGGACACCAACGAAGGAGATTGATCACCCATGCTCGAGTACTTCCGCATCGCTGGCGACCTGTTGGATCGGCTCGAGAAAACGCAGGCGGAGTCTATCGGTCGGGCCGCGGCGCAGTGCGCGACCAGCATCGGATCCGGCAAGCTCGTCCACCTGTTCGGCACCGGGCATGGCAGTTTCCCGGCTCTGGAAGCCTTCCCTCGAAGCGGAAGCCTGGTCGGTTTTCACCCCATCGCAGAGCTGCCGATCACGCTGATCCATCATGTCTACGGGGACATGGGCGTTCCCCAGTATCGCTTCTTGCACCGGCAGGAGGGTTATGGCCGGGCGATTCTCGAGGGACACCGTCTCGATCCAGCCGACACCCTGGTGCTCTTCAGTCACTCGGGGATCAACCCCGTTGTTCTCGACATGGCCCTGATGGCGAAGGAGAAAGGCCTGACCGTCATCGGCGTCACCTCGCTGCCGCACTCGAGCGCCACCGCCTCGCGTCACTCCTCAAAAAAGAAGCTCTTTGAGGTGGCCGACATCGTCATCGACACCGGCGCCCCGCTCGGTGACG
Source organism: Chloroflexota bacterium (assembly GCA_005889225.1). GTDB lineage: Bacteria > Chloroflexota > Dormibacteria > CF-121 > CF-121 > CF-13. The sequence goes on from VBEW01000135.1 coordinate 8,783, forward strand.
CCTGCGTCAGGATCGATGGACTTGCGGATCCGGTTGGGGCGGTGTCGTCGATGCTGGTCATGGCGGTTGTCGACGCGATGATCGCCGAGACCGCCCGCGCCCTGGTCGAGCGCGGGACCCCACCGCACGTCGAGGTCAACCTCAACCTGCCGCGAGAGGGCTCCGCCCGGGCTCAGAACGATGCCGGCTATGCCGAGCTCTGGCGCCGGCTCGCCTCGCGATGAGTGCGATTGAGCGGGCCAGCCTGCGCCGGCTGCGCGCCGACCTGCTGATCGGTGGCCGGTGGGTTGAGGCAACCGACGGCGAGCGGCGAGCGATTCACGACCCCGCCACCGGCGAAATCGTTGGCGACGTGGCCTTCGGCGATGCGCGGGACGCCGACCGGGCGCTGGGCGCCGCCACCGCGGCCTTTCCGGCCTGGTCGAAAACGCCGGTCGCCGAGCGCGCGAGCATCCTCCATAAAGCTGCCGAGTTGCTCCGCGACCGCCTCGAGTCGATAGCCGTGACACTGACCCGGGAGCAGGGCAAGCCGCTGGCGGACAGCCGTAAGGAGTTGCGCTTCACCGCCCAGGTCTTCGATTACTACGCCGAGATCGCCACCCACCGCGCCGACGAGTGGCGGCCGGCTTCCCTTCCGGAGATGCGCAGCCTGGTGATCCGCCAGCCGGTGGGCGTGGTCGTCGCCATCGTCCCGTGGAATTTTCCGGTCGATCTCTTCAGCTGGAAGGTGGCGCCGGCGCTGGCCGCCGGCTGCACGGTGGTCTGCAAGCCGGCGCCGGAAACACCGCTGGCCACCGCCGAGGCGGTCCAGTGCCTGATCGATGCCGGACTACCGGACGGCGTCCTCAACTACGTGGTCGGGCCGGTCGAGACGCTCGGCGAGACCCTGATCACGGATCCGCGATCGCGGATGATCGCGTTCACCGGCTCGACGGCGAGCGGCCGGCGGATCATGGCGCTCGCCTCGGCCCACGTGAAGCGCCTGAACCTGGAACTCGGCGGCCATACGCCGATGATCGTCCTCGATGACGCCGACCTCGACATGACGATCCCGGCCGCCGTGCGTCGCTCGTTCTCGAACATGGGGCAGATCTGCAACGCGATCAACCGCCTGTACGTGGCCGACAGTCTGGTGCACGACTTCGAGGAGCGCTTCGTCGATGCGACCTCACGGCTGAAGCTGGGGCCGGGCCTCGAGCCCGGGGTCGAGTACGGTCCGCTGATCAATGACCGTCAGGTGCAGCGCACCGTGACCCACGTGGACGATGCCCTCGGTCGGGGCGCACGGCTCCTCTGGGGCGGCCATCCACCGGATGACGAGCGCCTCCGGCACGGCCATTTCTACCTCCCGACCGTGCTGGCAGACGTCCCGGACAATGCCCGGACCATGCGCGAGGAAACCTTCGGGCCGGTGGCCCCGATCGCCCCGTTCGAGAACCTGGGGGAGGTGGTCCGCCGCGCCAACAGCACCGAGTACGGGCTGGTCGCCTACGTATTTGGCCGCGACGTGGGCAAGGCCCTGCTCGTCGCGGAGCGCCTGGAGTTCGGCGGGGTGGGCATCAACGTCAACGATGTGACCGAGCTGGAGTCGCCGTTCGGCGGCTGGAAAGAGAGTGGCGTGGGGCGCGAGATGGGACCCGAGGGACTCGAGGCCTACCTCGAGCCGAAGCACATCCGGATTCGGCTCGGCGCTGGAATCGAGTAGTCCCTAAACCACGACGGAGCGATTCACCGCGCCAGCTTCCGGACGAGCGTCGCCGGCGCGACGGCGCGATAGCTTTCGTCGATCCAGTCACGGAACATGTCGAGGGGAATCTCGGAATTCTTCGGAAAACGCGCCGAAACCCAGCCGCTGCGGCCGAGACGATAGCGAGTCGGGGAGGTAAAGGGTAGGCCCAGTGCGGCATCGGCGCTCTCGGGCAGCTTGACGGTGAGATTCAGCGTTTCCTTGTCCTGGCCCAGGAAGAGAAAGATCTTGCCCCGGACTTTGATGGTCCGGTCGCCCCAGGGGAAATCTTCGACCGCTTCCGGGTAGCCGAGGGCGGCGCGCCGCAGGGCCTGAACGGCGCGGCTCAGCTCGCTCACGCGGGAGCCTTATGCGGCGGGCATCGGACGCAGGTCGGGTTCGATCCAGCGCTGCTTCGCGTCGTCACGATTCATCCGCTCGCGTGACCAGTGCTTAAAAGGCAAGTTTTTGTCCAGCAGGTGCGGCTCCGCGGCCAGCAACTCATCGAAGGTCACCTCCGGGTGGCGCCTGATTCCGATGGCCACCACGCGCAACCAGAACCTCGTCATCGTGTCGTTGTAGCGTTCGGCGCTGCCGTGGTGAGAGGCGAAGCGGCGGATCCCGTTCGTGACGACCTCGGCTGCCTGCTCGAGACCAAGCCTGCGAATCTGAACCCAGGCCAGCCGCAGGTGATCGCGGTGATGGAAGCCCTCGTTGGAAAGTTGGTGAGCGTGAAAAGCTGCTACAAACGCTTCATCGGCCGCCGTGACGACCGGATGTTGATCTGAACTCATGAGAAATCTCTCCGTGCAAGGTTACGCGATCGCGCTGCTGATCGCCGCCAAGGTTGGCGGCACCATGATCGTCGCCGACCGCTACGGATGGCATCGCGACGAGCTCTACTACCTGGCGTCGAGCCGCCACCTGTCGCTGGGTTACGTCGACTATCCGCCGGTCACACCGCTTCTCGCACGGCTGGATCAGGCGATCTTCCCGGGATCGTTGCCCGGGCTGCGGTTGCTGACCGTGCTGGCAGGCGCCGCCGTCATCGTCATCGCCGCGCTGATCGCCCACGAGCTTGGGGGGAACCGCCTGGCCCAAGCGCTGAGCGCGCTGGCCGTGCTGATCTCGCCGCTGTTCATCGGCACGAACATTCTCTTCCAGACCGTCAGCTTCGACCAGCTGGTCTGGGCCATTGCCTGCCTGTTCTTCGTGCGATTGCTGCGTGGCGCCGATCCACGTGAGTGGTTGTGGCTCGGCCTCGTCTTCGGGATTGGCCTCGAGACGAAATACACAGTGATCGGGCTCGGCGTCGCGATGCTCATCGGCCTTCTCGTCACCAGGCAGCGCCGGCTGCTTGCCAGTCGGTGGCCATGGCTCGGCCTCGGCCTCGCCATTCTTCTGCTGCTGCCGAACATCGCCTGGCAGGTCGGTCACAACTGGGACAGCGTCGCGT
>VBEW01000136.1 GCA_005889225.1 Chloroflexota bacterium
GACGGCCTTGCCATCCTGGAAGCGGCTAATGTGGATCTCCTCCCACTCCGCTTTCTTTCCCGTCGCCGACATACCCATGAAGTCCCCCTTCATCGTGCCGCTCCCCAGCACGTGCTCGACCACCAGGTCGCCTTCGGCGATCGTGTGGATGACCTTCAGGTTGATGTCGGGGAACGCCTGCCGCAAGGAACGGATGAATTGCTTCAGCCCCTCCGCGCTGGAAGGCACACCGGGCGGCGCACTGTGGTCCTTGATGTCGCGGGCAATCAACTCGTCGACGACCGCGAGATTTCCCTTGTTGAAGGCCTCGTCGATGAATCGACGACTGCTCGCCTTCATGTCTGCCATGGCCTTACCTCCTGAACAGCAACGGCCGACGACAGGCCTACTCTACGCCGGGCCGGTCATCGTCTTGATGGTCCTGCGGCCGGCCTGATCTGAATCGTTAGTTGACAGCGGTCGTGAAATGGTGGACAGTGAAGCACTTCACTATGGACCTATCTGAGACCAGGGGTGACTGCCGCTTCCACGGCACCCTCGCGACCGACCGGGCGGGCCGGCTGTATGACAGCCGCTTTCGTGAGGCGGTTCGATCCCGCCGGCCGCTCTCCGAGAGGGAGCTGCGCACGGTTGAGGCCATGACCGCACTGCGGATCACCGCTCGCTTGACGCGCCAGCTCATGGATCGCTGGGCGGACAAGCACGGTTTGAGCGAAGGCCGCTTGCACGTGCTGTTTCAGCTGTCGGCGGCGCCGAACCACCGGCTGCCGCTGGGCGAGCTGGCCGATCACCTCGATGTGTCGCCTCGCAATGTGACCGGGCTCATCGATCACCTGGAGCAGGACGGCCTGGTGCAACGCATCGATGATCCTGACGACCGCCGATTGACCTACGCTCAGCTGACCCCGACGGGCGGGAAGCGGCTCGCGGGCATGCGAGCCCAGGGACTGGAGTGGCAGCTCAAGATCGCGGCCGGCCTCTCCATCGAGGAGCTGGAGCAGTTGCGGCACGCCTGTCTTCAGCTGATCGGCAACATGACCGGCGCGCCGGTAGCAGAGAGGAGGAGCGCATGAGCGACAACGTGCAGCAGAACCGGAGCAGCTATACCGACGCGGGCGGCCACCTGACGGAGGGACTGACCCGGTGGCGGACGATCGGGGTCGTGGCCGGCACCATGATGGCGCTCCTGCTCGCCGCCCTGGACCAGACGATCGTTGGCACCGCCATGCCGCGAATCGTGTCCGAGCTGAACGGACTCAGCTATTACTCCTGGGTCATCACCGCCTACCTGGTGGCGTCGACCATCATGGTGCCGATCGCGGGCAAGCTGGGCGACCTGTTCGGCCGCAAGCCATTCCTGCTCGCCGGGATGATCGGGTTCGTCGTCGCGTCGGCGCTGTGCGGCCAGTCGCACAGCATGCTCGAGCTGGTCGCTTTTCGGACCATCCAGGGTCTCTTCGGCGGCATCCTCTTCGCCACGGTGTTTGCCGTGATCGGCGATCTCTTTCCCCCGGCGCGGCGGGCCCGGCTTGCCGGTCTGTTCGGCGCCGTGTTCGGCCTGTCCTCGATCGTCGGCCCCACCGCGGGCGGGTACATCACCGATACCTGGGGCTGGCGCTGGGTCTTCTACGTCAACCTGCCGGTGGGCCTGATCGCGGTGCTGCTGGTGGCGGCCACGATGCCGTTCGTCCGCTCATCCGCCTCCATCCGCGACATCGATTTCCCGGGTGCCGCCGCACTGGTCGCCGGCCTGGTTCCGCTTATGATCGCGCTGTCGATCACCCGCGACCACGCCTGGACCTCGCCCGAAGTCCTCGGCCTGCTGGCGGCCGCCGCCGTCATGCTGATCGTCTTCTTCATCCTTGAGGTGCGCACCGATCATCCGATCGTGCCCTTCGGGCTCTTCAAGGATTCGACCTTCAGCGTCTCGATGATCGTCGGCTTCCTCAGCGGTTTCGCCATGTTCGGGTCGATCGTCTTCGTGCCGCTCGTCTACCAGGGCGTCCTCGGCGTCACCGCGACGAACTCAGGCCAGCTACTCACCCCGATGATGCTGGGCCTGATCGTGGCGAGCACGCTCACCGGCCAGGTCATGGTCCGCATCCGCTACTACCGCTTCCTGGGAACGGCCGGCATCGCCGTGATGATGGTCGGCATGTGGCTCCTCTCGCAGGTCACGGTTTCCACGCCCAAGCTCGAGGTCGTCCGCGACATCGTGATCGTGGGCGCCGGCCTGGGGACGACATTCCCGCTCTATCTCACCGCGGTGCAGAGCGCGCTGCCGCGGCAGTTCCTCGGCGTGGCGTCGAGCCAGGTCCAGTTCTGGCGTCAGATCGGCGGAACGATCGGGACCGCCGTGCTCGGATCGGTGCTCAGTCAACAGCTCCCCGTCCACGTCCGCGAGCAGGTCGCCAGCCTTCACCTTCCGGCTCAGGCCACACGGTTCCTGCCCAGCGCCGGCGGCAATCCACAGACACTCTTCGATCCGGCGCAGATTGCGGCCCGCCGGGCCCAGGCGAGCGCCTTCGGCCCACAGGGCGCCGCGCTCTTCGACCAGGTGCTGCACGCGATTCGGGTTGGCCTGGCGGCCACCCTCAACGAGGTCTTCCTGGTCGGAGCCGCAATCTTGATCCTGGCGCTGATCGCCTCCGTCTTCCTCAAGGACGTGCCGCTGCGCGGCCGGCAGCCGGCTCGCGAGGAAGGCGCACCGGAGGCGGCCGCCTAGCTTACTTGCGCGGTTCGATCGAGTAGCGGGCGCCCGGCGGCAGTCCGGCCAGCAGACGGCGCACCTCTTCTTCGTTGGCGCCGCTGATGGTGAGCTGGATGTTGCGATCCAGGACAACGGGGCGCGGGGCCGCGGCGGGACGCGCGGCTGAGTCGCTCCGCAGCGCCCGCCAGTGGTACAGGCCGATGACGGCGGCGACGACGATGACCGAGGCCGCCTTGCCCATGTCGACCAGGGGCGCGCCGGCAGCGGCGTCGCTGGTCCCAAGCACCAGCGCGAGCAGCCGGTAGACGAACACCGCGCCGGCGATCAGCGCCGCGAGCACGCTACCGAGCAAGCTCGCGTAGACATAGAGACGGCGACTGAGCGTATAGCGCTCGTCCGCCGCCGGCGATCCGCGCCAGTGGCTGAGCCACATGGGGGCTCCGACCAGAACCAGGGTGATGAAGAGGCTGATCTTGTCGCGCCATTCGCCCACCGGGCGGCCGAGCCAGCCGTTCAGGAGCTGGTCGGAAATCGTCCAGAGCAGGCCGGCCGCGCCGATAGCCATGGTGGCCAGGGCGAGGAAGGCAACGAGGTGGGTGTAGAGATGCCGCACGCCCGCCTGCCGGGTCGCCTCGACCTCGCCGGCATCGGTCGCCAGCTGGCGGCGAATCCAGAGCCAGGCCAGGCTGAAGACGACGACCGTGGCGACGGGGCCACCGACCGCGACCAGGATGTTGCCGCCGACACCGCCCGGATGCTCGATGCCGAGCACGCGGGCCAGGGCGTAATAGCTGAGCTGGCTGGCGCCGAACAGCGCGAGCGCGACACTGGCCGTGAGCGCGAGGAACCCCTGCACCGCACGCAGCGTTGAAGGCCGGTCGTCCGCGGCAAGCGGAGCGCGTGAGGTCCATTGCAGATGGAAGCCAAAGACGACCAACCCGGTGAGCATGGTGGCCATCGCCGACGGGACCAGGCCGCCGGGAGCGATCGTCTCGCTGCGGTCGGCGAACAGGATCCACACCTGCTGCAACAGGTTGCGTGCGCCGAAGAGCAGGAAGGCCAGGCCGAGCAGCAGCAGGCCGTAGGCATACCAGCGGCGCACCGTCGCCGAGTTGCCAGTCTCGCCGGCGAGGGTACGGTCAATCGCCGCCGTTCGAAAGTGATAGAGCCAGAAGGCAAACAGCACCAGCGTGCCCCACAACGCCCGCGCGATCGACGCGCCGTCGTTCGATGTTCCCAGCAAAAAACCGGCGGCATGTTCGAGGAAGCCACGGGCGAGAATGGCGGTGGCCACGCCGGTGGCGGCCAGGACCGCATAGAGATAGAGGCGGCGCAGCGCCGAGGCGCGTTCGTCGAGGTTCCGTCGAGCCAGGCGCTGGGCAATCCACCAGTGGATGCCCCAGACGGGCAGTCCCACCAGCGTGACGGCGCCGAAACCGGCGTAGGAGTCCCTTGGGTTGCTGTAGAGAGGCGTGGCGCGGAACAGCTGGTCGAGCCCGGTCGTGCCCAGGTTGACCAGCCCGATCAGCAGCATCCCGAGGCTGGCCGCCGCGACAATATAGATGTAGAGGCGGCGCTGGATCATCTCACTGGAACGCCCATGGCGAAGGGTCCGAATTGATGAGCCAGCTGCCGGCCTGGCGCACGAGAGACAGGGTCGCCTGCTGGGTGCTCTGGCCGGTCAAGGGATTGGCCGAGGCATGTGCGACAGCGAGCTCGACGGTTGCCGTGTCACTCGATTCGCTTACCTTCACGATCCGCACTCCGGGGAGCGTAGGCCGGCGCGATGACTGGACCTGCTGCCGGAATTCATCCCTGGAGAAGATCGGCCGGGGCTCGCCCGGCGCGGGCGCTGTCGCATTCTGGCTGAGCAAGTCCCAGGCCCGATCGGCATCGCCGGCCTGGATGGCGCGGACATAGGTCGCCACGACTCCCCTGGGTGTCGAGGAATCAGCCGCCACCTCAGTCGCTCCGGCGAGGACGACGGCGATGATGCTGGCGAGCGCGAGTGCGGCCACGGCGGCCAGCACCAGCCCGGACGATCGATCGATTCGATTGAAGGCGCGCACCGGCACGAGAATAACGCGTCCCGGGGAGGAAGTTGCGTTGTTTGTTGCCCCCACCCCGACCCTCCCCCCAAGTGGAGGGGAGGTTCAGGTGGGGTTCAGTCGAGGTTCAGGCGATCCGCCGCCGAAGAGCGAGGGCCGCGAGACCCACCACGATCAGACTGCCGCCGAGCAGAAGCCCGATGGGCAGCTCGCCGCCGCCGGTTGTGGCCAGTTGAGGTGGCGCGGTTGCAGCAGGGGTCGGGGTCGCCGTCACGATGGCCTCGCCGGTGAAGGAGAGGTTCATCAAGATCGCCGTTCCGGCTTCGTCCTGCACGATATCGATCGACTTGACGGCTTTGCCGACGATGCCGCCCTTCGCGTTGCCGTCGCCTGCGGCGGTCAGATTGAAGCTCACGTGGCTCCCGCTCTTGTTGGCGGCACATCCAAAGAAGTGGGTGTCGCCGTCGCTCGTCACCACGTTGAGCCGGGGCGCGCCTGCGCCGCAGTAGCTCTCCGGCGCGAGGTCGAAGCTTGCCGCGGTCAGCGTCTTCAGCCCTCCGATGGTGGCGCCGGACGCCAGGTCATCGGCAGTACACTTTGCTGCCGTGGCCTCCCCGCAGAGCTTGCTCAGGGTCAGCGTGCCACCGGTATAGGCCGCCGCCGCGTCGCCTGCGACGTCGGTGGCCGGACAGCCGTTCTCATCCGGGGTGTCGGCCCTCGTGACCGGATTGCCGAAGTCGGTGTGACCGCAGGAATACGCCCACGGGCTTACCGTCACGCTGGTGGCGTAGGCCGCCACCGAGCCGAACGCCAGCGCTGCGATCGCCGCCGCAATCATGAACAGACGCTTCATCGATGCCCTCCTTCCCAGGTCACCGTAGAGTGGTATGCCTGCGTTCATAGTGACTCGCGCAAGTCCGATCGGGTAAGGGTCAAACTCAGCTGCTGAACGGCCGTCTTTAGCCGTCCATTCGGCCGATACCGAGTCTTGCGACTTCCGCAACACTTGGCCCATGATCCTCGCCCCCTCGCCGCCGTCGGCTGCGCTCCCGTCCGACATGCCAACCGAGCTCAAGCCGATCAGCGAGTTGCTGCGGGATCCGAGCCTGACCGAGATCATGGTCAACGGACCCAACGCCATCTACGTTGAGCGCCAGGGCCGGATTCTCCTGACCGACCGGCGATTTGCCGACGAAAACCAGCTGCTGACCGCGATCGAGGCCCTGGTCTCGAGCGTCGGCCGCCGTCTCCAGGCCGGCGACCCCGTGCTCGAGGCCCGCCTGCCGGACGGCTCTCGCATGACGGTGGTGCTGCCGCCTGTGGCGGTCGATGGGCCGATGCTCACCATCCGCAGGTTTGCCGCCACGCCGTACGAGCTCGGTGACCTGATCCGCTTCGGCACCCTCTCCGTGGAAGCTGCCTGGTTTCTGCAGGCATGCGTCCGGGCACGCGCCAACCTGCTGATCTCTGGCGGCTCCAGCAGCGGGAAAACCACCCTGCTCAACGGTATCGCCAGCTGCATCGCGGGCGACGAGCGGATCGTGACCATCGAGGAAGCGGCTGAGCTGCGGCTCCAGCAGGATCACATCTGCCGCCTGGAATCGCTTCCCGGCACCGAAAAGGCCGTCACCTTGCGGCAGCTCGTCCGGCACGCGGTTCGGATGCGTCCCGACCGGCTGATCGTCGGGGAGGTGCGCGGCGGCGAGGCGCTCGACATGCTGCAGGCCATGAACACCGGCCACGAGGGTGCCATGACCACGATCCACGCTAACAGCCCGCGCGACGCGCTGTCCCGGCTCGAAACGCTGGTCCTGATGGCCGGGATCGAACTGCCGGTGCGGGCCATCCGGCAGCAGATCTACGGCGCCTTCAATCTCGTCGTTCACCTCGGCCGGATGCCCGACGGCAGCCGCAAGGTGCTGAGCATCGCCGAGCTCACCGGCTTCGACGATCAGACGATCGCGTTGCAGGATCTCTTCGTCTCAGAGAGCGCGGCGGGGAATGGCGCTCGCGGCTGGACGCGGCTCCGGCCGACTGGCATTCGTCCGCGAAT
>VBEW01000148.1 GCA_005889225.1 Chloroflexota bacterium
AACGACCGCGACTCTTTTCTGATGGCCCGGCGCATCACGCGGGAGGAAGGCATCCTGGTGGGCGGCTCAGCCGGCACGGCGATGAAAGCCGCCGTCGATGTCGCCCGCGATCTCGACGAGAAGAGCTTGATGGTGGTGATCCTGCCGGATACCGGTCGAAACAACCTGAGCAAGATCTACAACGATGAGTGGATGCGGCAGAACGGGTTTGTCGAGCGATTCCCACGCCAGCTTGTCCATGACGTGGTCGCTTCGCGCGAGCGGGAGATGCCTGAATTGATCACGGTGTCGTCGCGCGAAAAGGTGGGCCGGGCGATCGACCTGCTGCAGGAGTACGGCATTTCGCAAATGCCTGTTACCGAAGACGGCAGCGGCCGGAGTACGAAGCTGGTCGGCAGCATCCAGGAACGGACTCTGCTCGACCGCGTCTATCGCGACCCGGGCCTGATCGAAACGACCGTCGGGGCGGCGATGGATGGGCCCTTCCCAACGATCACCGCCGGGGCGCATGTCGACGAGGCCTTCAGCGCGTTGCTCGGCGGCGCCATCGCCCTGGTCGTCATCGACCAGGACCGGCCGGTCGGCATCATCACGCGGCTCGACCTGCTCGAGTTCATGGCCCACACCCGTCCTTCCCGGTGAGCGGCGAGGGCATGCCAGGATTCTCCACCCGGGCCGTTCACGCCGGCCAGGAGCCCGATCGAGCAAGCGGCGCCGTGGTCGTTCCGATCTACCAGACGTCGACCTTCGCCCAGGACGCGGTGGGCAAACATCGCGGCTATGAGTACTCGCGCACAGGGAATCCGACCCGCGCGGCCCTCGAACAGTGCATCGCCTCGCTGGAAGGCGGCGCCCACGGGCTCGCCTTCGCGTCGGGCATGGCGGCGGAGGCCGCCATCATGCAGCTGCTCAAGCCCAACGATCACACGGTGGCCGTCGACGACCTCTACGGCGGTACCTACCGCCTCTTCCGCCAGGTCCTCGAGCCGATGGGACTGAGCTTCTCGTTTGTGGACGGCTCCGACCTCGAGGCGGTCGAGCGCGCGCTCACAGAACGGACCCGGATGGTGTGGGTGGAGTCGCCCACGAATCCGCTGCTCAAGCTGGTCGACATCGAGGCGGTCAGCAAGCTCGCGCACGCCAAAGGCGCTCTGATGGTGGTGGACAACACCTTCATGAGCCCCTACTTTCAACGACCGCTGTCGCTCGGCGCCGACATTGTCGTGCACAGTGCCACCAAATACCTCGGCGGGCACAGCGACGTGATCGGTGGAACACTCGTCGTCAACCGCGACGATCTGCTCGAGCGGCTGGCCTTCCTGCAAAACGCGGTCGGGGGCATTCCGGGTCCGCTGGATGCCTGGCTGGTGCTTCGTGGGCTCAAAACCCTCGCCATCAGGATGCGCGAGCACGATCGAAACGCCCGGCTGGTGGCGGAATTCCTGGCCGAGCATCCAAAAGTCGCGCGGGTGTTCTATCCGGGGCTGCCGAGCAATCCGCAACGCGAGCTGGCACGGCGCCAGATGTCGGGCTTTGGCGGCATGATCTCGTTCGAGGTGAAGGGCGGCCTGGAACCTGCCCGGCGGACCGTGGAGCGGACTCAGCTGTTCACCCTGGCGGAGAGTCTCGGCGGTGTCGAGTCCTTGATCGAGCTTCCGGCGGCGATGACGCATTCGTCCATCCCGGCAGAAACCCGGAGAGCCCACGGGGTGGCGGATGGGCTGGTTCGACTATCGGTTGGCATCGAGGACGTCGCCGATCTGATCTCAGACCTTGACCGAGCGCTGGCCGAGGCATGAAGCTCAGCGGTAAGGGAGGTGTGAATTGTTAGTTCAGATCAATTTCGCGAACATCCTGGTTGCCATCATCCTTTTGCTCTTGGGCTTCGCCGTCTTCACCCGGCATCGCATCGCGTCGCTTGTCGTCGGCGGCTTTCTGGTGGTGCTCGCCGCGCTCAGCATCCTCGCCTTCCTGCATATCTTTTCGGTCCAGGCCTCCCCAATCAAGATTGGTTAGGGCCGTCGCCTCGCGTGAGCCTCCGCCGCGGCCGCCCCAGCCGGGCGAGCCGGTTCCCGGCACCCAGGCACCGCCGGCGCCGCCGCCACCGGACCGGCCTCCCGGGCCCAAACCCGTAACTCTCTCGTAACCTGATCGCTCGGTTCGAGCTCGAAAAGCCCGGGTAGACTCGAAGCGATGGACGTCCTCAAGATCACGCCCCGTGGCTACTGCCACGGCGTCGTCGAGGCGATCCGCGCCGCCAAGCAAACGGCGAAAGCCCATCCGGGGGAGAAGATCCGGATGCTCGGCTACCTCGTCCACAACACCCACGTCACCGACGAATTGCAGGAGAACGGTATCGAGCTGGTCGACAGCGACAACCGGCTCGAAGGGCTGGACACCATCAACGGCGGTACCGTGATCTTCACGGCACACGGTGTCTCGCCCGCGGTGAAGGCCAGGGCTGCCGAGCGTGGACTCAACATGGTCGACGCGACTTGCTCTGATGTCGTGGTCACGCACGACCTGGTCCGGGACCTGTGCGAGCGGGGATACGACGTCGTCTACATCGGCCGGCGGGGGCATCCCGAGCCGGAAGGCGTGATCGGCGAGGCTCCGGGCAAGATCCACCTGGTTCAGGATCCCCAGGATGTGGACGCACTCGACATCAAGAACGACAAGATCGCCGTCACCTGTCAGACCACGCTGAGCATCTGGGACACGGCGGCGATGATCAAGCGGGTCCGTGACAAGTACCCGCAAACCGAGGCTTACAACGAGATCTGCCGGGCCACCCAGGACCGACAGGAAGCGGCGGTGGAGGCGGCTAAGGAATGCGACGTCGTGATCGTCGTGGGCAGCGAGCGCAGCTCCAACTCCAAGCGGCTGGTGCAGGTGGTGCGCGAACTCGCGCACAAGCCGGCCTACCTGGTGGACACGGCAAAGGACGTCAAGCCCGAGTGGTTGCAAGGTAAGCAGCGGGTCGGCGTCACATCCGGGGCATCGACGCCAACCCAGTTAACCCGCGAGGTCATCGAGCTCCTCGAGGCTCTTTAGCCAAACCGCGCTAGACTGCGCCGGTCGCCGACGTTTAGCTTCAGTACCTCAAGGGGTGAACCAATGCGCCTGTACCCCGACCTCTACAGCCGCCGCTTTGCCTGGATGCTCGCCGACCTCCTGATGGTTGCCTGGATCTATCTGTGCGTTCAGGCCGGACTCTGGGTCAACAACCTGGTCCTGCAGCTCGACGCGCTCGCGCAGGGTGTGATCAGCGCCGGCAAGACGTTTGACAGCTGGATCCTGTCATTCGACCAGGGGATCCCGAACGGGGTGCCCTATCTATCGGATTTCCTGCACCGGACGGCCGAAGCCCTCAAGACCCATTCGGGCGATCCCCTGATTTCGGCCGGGCTGGCGGGCTCCCGGGGAATCCACCTCCTGGCACTGGTCCTCGCCATCATCGTCACCTCCGTCCCGCTGTTGTTCGCCCTGCTGATCTTCGTGCCCCGGCGGGTGAGGCTGATCTACGACATGCAGGGCCTCCACGTGACGCTGCGCCGTGCGCTGGCCCGGCCCCAGCTCACCCCCCAGGTGCTCGAGATCCTCGCCGGACGGGCGATCTACACCCTGCCGTATCACGTGCTGCTTTCCTATTCGAGAAACCCGGCCGAGGACTGGTATCTACGACGCTTCGAGCCCCTGGCGCGGGCCGAGCTGGAGCGCCACGGCCTGACCGTGGAACGCTATTTCGGCGTCCGTCCCGCGCTGGAGGCCTGACCGCCCGAGCAAGAAAGCTCGCTTCGCGCAGGTTGCTCTGGAGAGCCGCCTCGGCGGACTTCTTGCCATGGCCATTCAGCCACCGCCCCAAGCCACCACCCCGGAATTCCTGCCAGTCGCGCCGGCTCGGACCGAAGATTCTGGACTGCCGGTGGCCAGGCTGGCCGACCTTCTCCTGAAGCACATCTATTTCAAGTCGCCGCTGTCAGCCAAGGATTGGGCGGCGGCGCTCTGTTTGCCCTACACCACGGTCACGCCTGCCATCCAGAGCCTGGTCGAGCAGGGCTGGTGTCAGACGATCGGCCGAATGGCCGGGCCGGCGATGAGCCACGATTTTGGCGAGTCGCTCGGATACCTGATCACTGACCCCGGCCGGCTCCGAGCCCGCGACGTGCTGGCGCGCGATCACTATGTTGGGCCGGCCCCGGTTCCGTTTCTGCAGTACGAGGTGTCGGTCCGCGCCCAGGTCAGCCAGGCCGACGTTACGGCCGCGTGGCTGACCCGAGCCCTCCAGCACCTCACCCTGAGCAACGACCTGCTGGTGCAGCTGGGGCCGCCGGTCAACGCTCGCGCCCCCCTGTTCCTGTACGGCGCGCCGGGAAACGGCAAGACCACCATCGCGGAGGCCTGCGCGGAGTTGCTCGGCGAGCCGATCTACATCCCCTATGCCATCGACATCGAAGGCCAGGTGATGCGCCTCTACGATCCGCTTCACCACCAGCGCGTCCAACGGCAGTTGCCGATGAACTTCGATGCCCGCTGGGTCCTGATCAAGCGCCCCTTTGTCAAGGCGGGCGGCGAACTCACCACCGCGCAGCTGTCACCATCGTTCGACCCGCTGATGCGCTACTACGAGGCGCCGATCCAGCTGAAGGCCAACGGTGGGATCTTCCTGCTGGACGACTTCGGCCGCCAGGACTCGTCGCCGCGCGCCCTGCTAAACCGGTTGATCGTTGCCCTCGAGCGTCGCATCGATTACCTGACCCTGGCGGGCGCTGGGATGGCGGTGGGGGCGCCCTTCGAGGCGATGGTCGTGTTCAGCACCAACCTGGAGCCGGGGTCGCTGGTGGATGAGGCGTTCCTGCGGCGCGTTCGCTACAAGATCCATGTTCCGGACCCGACCGCCGGCGAATTCCGGCAGATCTTCGAGCGAGCCTGCAAAGAGTTCGAGATCGTCTTCAACGAGACCGGCTACAACTACGTGCTCGACCGCTATTACAAGCCCTTCAAGCGACCCTACCGCGGCTGCCAGCCGCGCGATATCCTCAACCAGTTGGATGAGGTTGCCTACTTCCTGGGGCGGCCGCCACGGCTGGAGCCGGAACTGATCGACCTCGCCTGCCGGTCCTACTTCGTGCAAGCGTAGGCTGACGGGCACGGATCGCGCGTCCACCGCCGGGCTCATCGGGCTGGTCGCCGGCAAGCGCGGGCATTTCCGCCTCGAGTCGGGGCATCATAGCGAGTCATGGCTCCAGCTGGATCAACTTTTCCGCCGGCCGGCTTTGCTGCGACCGTTCGCCGTCGCGCTGGCGAACCGGATCTCGAGTTACGGCGTCGATGCCATCTGTGGGCCCCTGACCGGCGGCGCGCTACTTGCGTCGATGATCGCCGATCGGCTGGAGCTCGAGTTTCTGTTTGCCGAGCGGCGCGTCAGTGGGCGGGCAGGCCTCTTCCCGGTGGACTACCGGATCGCGACGGCTCTGCGCAACCAGGCCACAGGGCGGCGGGTTGCGATCGTCGACGATGCGGTAAGCGCCGGGTCAGCCGTGCGGGCCACCTACGCGGATCTCGTCGCGCTCGGAGGTGTGCCCGTGGTGATCGGGGCCCTGCTGGCAATGGGGCCCGGCGCGGCGACCTTCGCCGCGGAGAAGGGGATCCCCCTTGAACGATTGGCCGACCTCCCCACCGCGATTTGGGCGCCCGCCGAATGCCCGATGTGCGCGGTTGGCACACCATTGACCGATGCCGGCACCGCTTAATCCCGATTCTGGTTGTAGAACTCGACCTGCCAGCGCCACTCCCTACGATCGTCCGCGTTCCACCAGCTCTTGAGAATGCCGGCCTCCCCTCCGGGGAGGATCACGACTCGGCCGATATCCCGTTCGGTGGGCCAGCCGTCTTCCAGCGAGATGGTGCTGCCGCGGCGCACGAGGAAACTCATCGGGCCGGGCTGATGGCGTTCGAGCCCATCCCCCCGCGCCACGACATTTCCGGCTGCATCGAGGACCTTCACCTGTAGTTTTTGCGGAGCGGCATGGACGAGCACCCGGTCCTGCACGTCATTCGCGTTCACGCGAGACCGAGCAAAGGGCAGCCCCGAGGCCCCGGGCCCGGGAAACCAGAGGTCCCAGGTTTCGAGGGGATCAGGCATGGACATGTTTTAGCATCCCCAGACGCAATGACACCCGGGATCTCTCCCGGGCGTCACTGCAGGAGGCGAGGCGTTCGAGGTTACGTGGTCAGGTCCTGACCTGTTTGATGAGGCGATCCTGGGCTTCGAAAATGATGTCCTGGATATCGAGGGCGCTGGGGCCCGACTGGTCCATGCGATAAGCGAGTTGGGTATCGACGGCTTCGACGATCTGGCGCAGGCGTGCCTGCATCTCGATTGGGACTTCCATCATGTCGCTCTCGAGCAACCGTTCCACCTGTTCGAGCGCCTGGTAGAGCGAATATCGAAGGGTCCGGCGGGCTGACTCCTCCCGCCGCAGCTGATTGAACCACTGGTCTTGCTGGTTGATCATCCTGAGCGTGTTCCTGAGCATGGTCTCCCCCTAGCTCATTTGACGAGCGCCGGCACACTGCGCGCCGTCCGGCGTCTGCCGCC
>VBEW01000149.1 GCA_005889225.1 Chloroflexota bacterium
GTCGTGTGGAACATCGGCAAGCGCAACCTGGCTGAGATCTCCGGTCAGTATCTGCACAAAGGCAGCCTGGTTTATATCGAGGGCCGGCTGCAGACCCGGTCGTGGGAAGGCCAGGATGGGCAGAAGCGCAAGACCACCGAGGTCAACGCGACGGAGATCCAGTTCCTTGAGCCGCGCAGCCAGTCGCAGCCGGCAGCCGCCGCCGCCGAGCCGGCCGAGGCGGCAGTCCCCACCGGCGCCAGCCGTGGCGAGGAGCCGGCGCGCGACGTTGACCCGGAAGACATCCCATTCTGAGGAGCCGTAGTTAGAAGCTCATGCCACCACCGACTGATAAGCGTGACCGCAAGCCGCACAAGAAGGTCTGCAACTTCTGCGCGGAAAAGGTCCACCTGATCGATTACAAAGAGGTATCGCGGCTGCGGCGCTTCGTGAGCGAGCGCGGCAAGATTCTGCCGCGCCGGGTGACCGGTACCTGCGCCCGGCATCAGCGTCGCCTCGCCGTCGCGCTGAAGCGCGCTCGTCACGTGGCGCTGCTGCCCTACACGGCCGACCAGCGCTAACTCTGGACTTCTGAATTTCGCGCCGTATACTGCGCAGTAGTTGCGTCTCCCGCGCCTCCCGGTCGTGCTCGCGGCCGGGGTCGTCTTGCTCACGTCCATGCCAACGGCTCGGGCAGCGGCTGCGGAGCCCTCGTTCGTCATGCCCTCGCCCTACGTGATCGCCATCGATCCCGGGCATGGCGGCAGCGCCACCAGCGATCCGACTCAGCTGTGGGATCCAGGTGTTGTGGTCGGCAGCGTGATGGAGAAGGACATCACGCTGGACCTGGCGTTCCGGCTGCGCGCGCTGCTCGTAAAAGAGCGCGTCAAGGTGGTTCTGACTCGGACCGGTGATGAGTACGTCGAGATTTCCGAACGCTGGAACCGCGTCCACGCATCCGGCGCCCGCCTGTTCGTCAGTCTGCACGTCAATGCCTTCAATGGCGACCCGGCCATCAACGGGGCGACCATCTTTTATCCGAAGCCCGACAGTGTCTCCTTCGCGCAGGCGATCGACGCGGGCCTGGCCCAAACGCTCAAGGGCTACCAGATTGCCGACGACGGGGTGGCGGCCAAGCCCGAGCTGTGGGTGCGATCGGACATCCCGACCGCGACGGTCGAACCGGGTTATCTCACCAATCCGCGAGAGGCAGCCCTGCTGAGCCAGGGTGACTTCCGGGATGCGATCGCCAGGGGCGTCTTCCAGGGGATGCTGGCGGCGGACCCGCAAATCGAGCAGGTCAAGCTGCAAATCGTTCGGGCCGAGGCTGCGACCACCGCTCAACACCGAGCCGAGGTCGCCACCGCAGCGGACGCTACCCGTACGGCAACCGCTACCCGATGGGGCCTGATCCTCGGCGTGATCGTCGTGCTCTGGGTGGTGATGCGGATCGCCATCCGCCGGCAGGCTGGTGCGCCGCACCTGCCTCAATATCGACGGCGCAGCTATCGCCGGCGCCGCGCCGTCTCGCGACGATCATGAGCGCGTCATCACCCGAGCCGGACGGTAAGCTAGGGCGCATGATTCAGCCTCCCCAGCTGCGAATTCCCGGCCCTACCCCTGTCCCGGACCGTGTGCAAAGGGCGATGGCCGCCCCCATGATCAACCATCGCGGTCCCGAGTTCAAAGCCCTGCTCCCCGAGCTTGAGGCTGGTCTGCGCTGGGCATTTCAGACCGAGAACGACATGCTGATCTTCCCGGCCAGCGGGACGGGCGGGTTGGAGAGCGCCGTCGCCAATCTCGTCTCGCCGGGCGAGCGAGTGCTGGCAGTGACCATCGGCGCATTCGGTGATCGCTTCGCCGATCTCGCGGCAGCCTTCGGTGCCGATGTCGCCCGCTACACGCTTCCCTGGGGCGAGGCCGCCGATCCCGAGGACCTTGATGACCTGCTCAATCGCGAGCCCGATATCGCGACGGTGTTGATCACTCATAACGAGACTTCCACCGGGGTTACCAACCACCTTCAGGCCCTAGCCGAGGTCGTCAAGCGGCAGCAGCGGCTGCTCGTGGTCGACGGCGTCAGCTCGATCGGGTCGATCGACGTCCCGGTCGATCGCTGGGGCATCGACGTCGCCATCACCGCCTCGCAGAAAGGGTGGATGGTGCCGCCCGGCGTCACGATGGTGAGCGTCAGCCGCGCGGCCTGGCAGCGACAGTCCACCGCCCGCTCGCCGCGGTTTTACTTCGACTGGACGCGCGCCCGAACGATGCAGGCCAAGGGCATGACCTTTACGACACCGGCGCTCAGCATTTTCTTTGGGTTGCGGGAAGCGCTGTCGATGATGCGTGAGGAAGGGTTGCCGGCCATCTTCCAGCGGCACCTGCGGGTGGCGGCCGCGTTTCGTGCGGCGGCGACGGCACTCGGCCTGCGCCTGCTCGCGGACCCCGAGATCGCGTCAGCGACCGTGACCGCGGTGTACTTGCCCCAGGCGCTTCAGGGCGACAGGTCGGAGGGGGTCTTCAAAACCTGGCGTGACCTCGGCCTGGTGCTGGGCGAAGGCCAGAGCCAGCTATCGGGAAAGATCTTCCGAATTGGCCATCTGGGCGCGGTGTATGAACCGGATGTGGTCGCTACCGTCGAGGCGCTCGAGCGAGGCCTCGAGGCCAACGGCCACCCCGTCACTCGGGGTGCGGCCCTGACTGCCGCGCGGCGGGCGCTGGCGTCGTCTGAGCCCAGCCTCGTCGCCTGAGCCGGTGCCCCGCGTCCTCGTTGCCGACCCGATCGCGGAGGCGGGCATTAACCGGCTACGAGCGCATGCGGATGTCGATGTTGAACTGCGGCAAAGCGCTGCCGCGCTGGTGGCCCGGATCCAGGACTACGACGCCCTGATCGTGCGGAGCGAGACTCGCGTCGACGCCAGGGTAATCGAGGCGGGTACCCGCCTCAAGGTCATCGGCCGGGCCGGCGCCGGTGTCGACAACATCGATGTCGAGGCGGCCACCCGCGCGGGCGTGCTGGTGGTCAATGCACCGTCGGGCAATACCATCGCCGCGGCGGAGCACACGATGGCGATGATGCTGGCGCTCGCCCGCCATATTCCCCAGGCCGACCAGGCGGTCAAGGGCGGTCGCTGGGAACGCTCCCGCTTCCTGGGTACGGAGCTGCGCGAGAAAGTCCTCGGCATCGTCGGCCTTGGGAGCATTGGTCGGGAGGTCGCGCACCGCGCCCAGGCGTTTGGGATGCGGGTGATCGCGACCGATCCGGTGCTCTCGGAGGAGCGGGCATCGCAGCTCAATGTCAGGTTGATGCCCTTTGACCAGTTGATGTCCGAGGCCGATCTTGTCTCCCTTCACGTGCCACTGACGCATGAGACTCATCATCTGATCGACACGCGAGCGTTGGCGCTCGCGAAACCCGGACTGCGGCTGATCAACGTCGCGCGCGGGGGGATCGTCGATGAAACCGCACTGCGCGATGCCTTGCGCGATGGACAGGTCGCCGGCGCCGCGCTCGATGTCTTCGAGCAGGAGCCTCCGGGGGAGAATCCGCTTCTGTCCTTGCCGCAGGTGATCACGACACCGCACCTGGGCGCCTCGACCGAGGAAGCGCAGATCACCGTGGCGCTCGAGATCACGGACCAGGTGATCGCCGTGCTCGACGGTGGTCTACCCCGATTCGCGTTGAACGCACCGGTCGCGCTCCCCGAGGCGATGGCCTTCCTGCGGCCCTTCATCCCGGTCGCGGAGGGCATTGGTCGTTTCTTCGCTCAGGTTGGCCGCCAACCGGCGACGCGGTTGCAAGTCGACTACGTCGGCGAGATCGCGACCTACGACTGCTCCGTTCTCACGGCGGCGCTGCTCACGGCATTCCTCAGCCGGTTCAGCGCCGAGCGGGTGAACCCGGTGAATGCTCGAGCGGTGGCGGCCGCCCATGGCATCACCGTGGTCGAGCAGCGCGGCGCGCACGCTACCGAGTTCGCGAACCTGATCAGCTTGCAGGCGGCCGGCGAACACGGCAGCACCCGGGTCGGCGGTACGCTTCTCCTCAACGAGCCGCACATCGTCCAATTCAACGATTTCCGGATCGATCTGGTCCCGCAGGGCACCTTCCTGATGAGCTGGCATGCCGATCGTCCGGGCGTGATCGGTGCCATCGGAACGCTGCTCGGTCAGAAGAACATCAACATTGCCAGCATGCAGGTCGGGCGTGACCGTCCGCGCGGCGACGCGGTCATGATCCTGTCTGTCGATGATCCGGTCCCCGAATCGATCCAGGCGGAGATTCGCCGGATCCCTGGGATGGCGGACGTGCTGACCGTCACGCTCTAAGCCCGTCGGTGGCGACGGTCCGGCCGTTCCAGGGCATTCGGTATGACCCGCAAAAGGTTGACCTGGGGCACGTCGTCGCGCCGCCCTACGATGTGATCTCGCCGCGCGACCAGGTGCGCTACTACCAGCAGGATCCGCACAATGTCGTCCGCCTCATCGCGGGTGAGGTGCGGCTCTCGGATACGCCGGACGACAACAAGTACACGCGGGCGGCTGGATTTTTCAGGGAGTGGCTGCGGCACGGGGTTCTGCGGCGTGAGCCGAGCCCCTGTCTGTACATCTACCGTCACGAGCTTCTCGATCCGACCACCGGCCTGACGCATGCCCGGCGCGGCATCCTGGGCGTCGTCGAGCTCGAGCCTTTGGGCGACGGCGTGCTGCCGCATGAGCGGACTCATGCGCGCGCCAAGGCGGATCGCCTCTCCCTGACCCGGGCGGTGGAGGCCAACCTCAGCCCGGTCTTTGCCCTGTACGACGATCCCCGGGCGGCCGTCAGTCCGATCGTGGGCGCGGCCATCGCGGGGACTCCGGAGCTCGCCATTGCCAGTGCGGATGGGGACCAGCACACGGTCTGGTCCATGAGTGGAGCGCAGTCTGTCCACGAACTGGCCGCGGTTTTCCGTGCCTCGCGACTCTATATCGCCGATGGCCATCATCGTTACGAGACAGCCCTGAACTTCCGGGACAGGCAACATCGCGAGCACCCGGAGGCGCCACCGGACGCCGCCTTCAACTATGTGTTGATGCTGCTGGTCGACGTCCGG
The DNA here is from genome assembly GCA_005889225.1 of Chloroflexota bacterium. GTDB lineage: Bacteria > Chloroflexota > Dormibacteria > CF-121 > CF-121 > CF-13. The sequence goes on from VBEW01000149.1 coordinate 5,073, forward strand.
GACCCGGGCCTGATCATCCTGCCTACCCATCGCGTTCTTCACGACATGGAGGGATTCGACGCGCCCGCGTTCGCGCGACGACTAGCCGCCCGCCACCATCTGCTTCCCCGGGCGGATCGGGCGGCCCTGCTGGCGGCGATGCGCGAGCAAACCCCCAGTCACCGGATTGGCCTCGCCTTAGGCGGGGTGGGTCGCGGTGGGGAGTTGCCGGCCTTTGCGACGGTCGACATCGAGCGCAAGGCATCGACCGACCCGGTCTCCCAGCTCGACGTGGCTGTCCTTCATCGGGAGATCCTGGAAGCCGAGCTTGGTCTGGAAGAGCTCCTGCTCGAACAGGAGCGGTACGTCAGCTATGCCCGGGACGTCGACGCCATTCTTGACCGGGTGGCGGCTGGCGAGGCCCAGGCTGCTTTCCTGGTCAGGCCCCCGGCCGTTTCGGACGTGGTCGCCGTCGCACGGGCCGGCCAGGTGATGCCCCAGAAATCCACCTATTTCTATCCGAAGCCGGCGTCCGGAATTGTCTTCAACCCCCTGGACCCGGCCATCCGGATCGTGCCGGCCTGAGGCGGGGTAAGCCATTTGGTCCGTTGCTTTGTTTCATTTTCGTGAGCCGATTCGGCTTGCCCGCCCTGGAGCGCTTCGCTACTATGCTGGGAACTGATGAGCGGCAAGCGCGTGGTGATCTACATGCCGGACGCCCTTGTTGATGCGCTGAACCGGGCAACGGCCATGTCACCCCGGAGCCGCAGCGAGATGATCTGCGTGGCGGTGGAGCGATTCCTGATGGACGGCGCGCCGCAGGCGGTGGAGCCGGCCAGTCCCGACGACGCTTTCTTCGATCGGGTGGCGGAGATGATGCAGAGCGGGCTGCTCCAGCCGGGCGACTTCACCGACTCGGCGAGCGATGAGCCGAGGCCGAAAAGCAAGCTCTGGATCAACTGACCGCGCCTCGAGCTCAGCGTTTTCTTGGGGCCAAATTCCGGGTATAAGTTAGATCGGAATGCCTGTCTATGGATATCGGTGCAGCCGCGGCCACCATTTCGAGGTGCAACAGCGAATCACGGAAGCGCCTCTCAGCCAGTGTCCCGAGTGCGGGGCGCCGGTAACCCGCGTCTTCTACCCCGTCGGCATCATCTTTAAGGGCGGCGGTTTTTACAAGACGGACTCCCGGGGGGCGAGCAGTGACGGCGGCGTCGCCCCGGCAGAGCCCAGCAAAACCGAGACGAAGACCGAGACCAAAACCGAAACCAAGGCACCTGCTAAAAAAGAAGAAAAGGCCAGCCCGAAGGAAGGAGCGGCATGACCACCAAAAACATCGTCCAGGTCACCGATCAGAATTTCGAGACCACCGTCTCCAGCTCTTCACAACTCGTCCTCGTGGACTTCTGGGCGACCTGGTGTGCGCCCTGCAAGATGCTGAGGCCGGTGATCGAAGAATTGGCGACCGAGTACGACGGGCGGATGGTAGTTGGGGAACTCGACGTTGATGCGAATCCGATCATCGCTTCCAAGTTCACCGTGCTGAGTATTCCGTCCGTCATCCTCTTCCGCGGCGGCAAGCCCGAGGAGCGGATCGTTGGCTACAAGCCGAAGGCCTACCTCCGACAGAAAATCGACGCCGTCATTTAACCTTCACCCCGCACGGGGGTGCATGGGCTCAGGTGGGCTCCACGGTCTTCAAAACCGCTGGTCGGCATCCTTGGCGATGTCGACGGACGGATCGTTCCCGTCGCGCCCCCGCCATTTCAAATTAGGCCAGCGGTCTTAAACACCGCCGTCTTC
>VBEW01000041.1 GCA_005889225.1 Chloroflexota bacterium
ATGGGAGGCAATGGGGTTCGTCCCGAGCACCGCGTGGTCGTCACCGGCATGGGCGTGCTGGCACCGAACGGGAACAACCTTGCCGAGTTCTGGGACAGCTTGATCGAGGGGCGGTCCGGGTTGGGGATTGCGACCTCGTTCGACGTCTCGGACCTGCCGGTGAAGACGGTCGCGGAGCTGAAGAACTTCGATCCGCGCCGCTACATGGATTTCAAAGAGGCCAAGCGGATGGCCCGCTTCAGCCAGGTGGGCGTGGCCGCGGCCAAGATGGCGATCGACCAGTCGGGTCTGGAGCTGGCGAAAGAGGACCGGACTCGCATCGGCTGCGAGCTGGGCACCGGGATTGGCGGCTTCAAGGAGATCTCGGAAGAGATCGAAGCCTTCGCGCTCCGCGGGGAGCGCGGCCCGGACCGCATTTCACCCTTCTTCGTGCCGCGAGTAATCCCCAACATGGCGTCCTGCCAGATCGCGATCCAATTTGGTCTCGAAGGCCCGAACAACACCGATACCACTGCCTGCGCGGCGTCGACCCAGGCACTGGGCAACGCCTTCCGCGTCCTGCAACGCGGCGATGCCGACGTCATGCTCGCCGGCGGCGCCGAAGCCAATCTCTGCCGGTTCGGGCTGGCCTCATTCGCCGCCATGAAGGTGCTGTCGACCTACACCGAGGATCCCACCAAGGCCAGCCGGCCCTTCGATGCCCATCGTGACGGCTTCGTCCCTGGCGAGGGCGGGGGCATGCTCGTGCTGGAGACGCTCGAGCACGCCCACGGTCGCAGGGCGGAGATCTACGGCGAGATCATCGGTTTCGCGGTGACCGACGATGCCTTTCACATCGTGATGCCGGAAGAGGACGGGGATGGTCCGGCCCGAGCCATGGCGAAAGCGCTCGAGGATGCCCACATCGGCCCGCAGGACGTCGACTACATCAATGCCCATGGGACCTCGACCCAACTCAATGACAAATCCGAAACGGCGGCCATCAAACGGGTCATGGGCGATCGCGCGAAGCAGATTCCAATCTCGAGCACGAAGTCGATGATTGGGCACCTCCTGGGCGCCGCCGGAGCCGTCGAAGCGATCGCGTCCATCCTCAGCATCAACCACGGGATCGTCCACCCGACCATCAACCTGGAGCACCCGGACCCGGAGTGCGACCTGGACTACGTGCCGAATGAACCGCGCCGCCATGAGATCAAGGTCGCCATGTCCAATTCGTTCGGTTTCGGTGGCCAGAACGCCTGCATCGTCCTCAAACGCTTTGACAACAACAACTAGAACCAACTCCTTCCGCGTCGAGGTCTAAATGGAACCACTGAACATCGGTACCGTCTTGCCGCTGCAGCTCGAGAACGAGATGCGCTCGAGCTACATGGACTATGCGATGAGCGTCATCGTCAGCCGGGCACTGCCAGACGTCCGCGATGGCCTCAAGCCCGTCCATCGCCGCATCCTCTATGCGATGCAGGAGCAGGGGATGACCCCGGGCGCCCGCTACCAGAAGTGTGCCGCGATCATCGGCGAGGTCCTGAAGCATTACCACCCGCACGGCGATATGTCCGTCTACGACAGCCTGGTCCGACTGGCCCAGGATTTCTCGCTGCGATACCCACTTGTCGATGGCCAGGGCAACTTCGGATCAATCGACGGTGACTCGGCGGCGGCCTACCGGTATACCGAAGCGCGGCTCGCCCCGATCGCTGCTGAGTTGCTGGTCGACCTCGAGAAGGACACCGTCAACTTCGGCGACAACTACTCGGCGACACGGCAGGAGCCGCTCGTGCTGCCGGCCCGCCTGCCCAACCTCATGATCAACGGCTCGTCAGGGATCGCGGTTGGCATGACAACCAACATCCCGCCACACAATCTCGGCGAGGTCTGCGACGCTGAGATCTACCTGATCGAGCACCCGGACGCGACCACCGAAGACCTTATGAAAATTGTCAAAGGGCCGGACTTCCCCACCGGCGGCATCATCATTGGGCGTGAGGGGATCGCTGCCGCCTATGGCACCGGGCATGGCCGGCTGATCGTTCGGGCGCGCCACACCTTCGAGGAGGCCAAGAACGGCCGCGAGCGGATCATCATCACCGAGATCCCCTACATGGTCAACAAGGCCACCCTCGTCACCCGGATCGCGGACCTGGTCGGGGAGCGAAAGCTCGAAGGAATCGCCGACCTCAACGACGAATCAGACCGGCACGGCATGCGGATCGTGATTGAGCTCAAGAAGGACGCGCGCGCTCTGACCGTGCTCAACAACCTGTACAAGCACACGGCGCTGCAGACGACCTTCGGCGTGATCTCACTGGCCCTGGTGGACGGCCGCCCGGTTGTGCTCAACCTCAAAGCGCTGCTCCAGCACCACATCGACCACCGCCGCGAGGTCCTCACTCGCCGGACCCGATACGAGCTGGACCGTGCCCGCGAACGCGCCCACCTCCTCGAAGGCCTCAAAATCGCACTCGACAACCTCGATGCCGTGATCAAGACGATCCGCGAGTCGCAGGACGAGAAGACCGCCCAAGAACGGTTGCAGGAGCGCTTCAAGCTCTCCGAGCGGCAATCGAAGGCAATCGTCGACATGCGGTTGGGCCGCCTGACCCGCCTCGAGCGCAACAAGGTCATGGAGGACTACGAGGAAACCATCAAGCGGATCGCCTACCTCGAGGACCTGTTGCAGCACGAACCCAAGATCATGTTGCTGATCAAGGACGAGCTGGGCGACCTGAAGAAGAAATACGGGGATCCCCGCCGGACGACCCTCGACTTCCAGGGCTCGGTCGAGCTCAACGAAGAGGACCTGGTCCCCAAGGAAGATGTCGTAGTTACTCTCACGCATCGCGGCTATGTCAAGCGGGTCCCGGCGACCACCTACCGGCCGCAACGTCGCGGCGGCAAGGGCATCCTCGGAGCGGCTCGCGTCGAGTCCGACTTCGTGGAGCACCTGGCCATCGCCTCCACGCACTCCGACATGCTGTTCTTCACCAACCACGGCTCGGTCTTTCGGTTAAGGGTTCACGAGATCCCCGATGTCAACCGTCAGGCCAAGGGGCTTCCGGCGGCAAACCTGATCGACATCGATCCCAAGGACAAGATCACGGCCGTGATCGGCATCACCGACTGGGCGGAAGACCGCTATCTCGTGATGGTGACCAAGCAGGGGACGATCAAGAAAACGCCGGCGCGCCTCTACAGCCAGGTCCGGCGCAACGGCCTGATCGCCATCAACCTGGCTGAGGGCGATGAGCTGAACTGGGTGAAGCTGAGCTCAGGATCGGATGAGCTGATCATCGCCACTACGGACGGCAAGGCGATCCGGTTCAGTGAAAAGCAGGTCCGCCCGATGGGTCGCGATACGACCGGGGTGCGCGGGATCACGCTGCGCAAGGACGCCCTGGTTGCCGGCTTCGACATCGTCCGAAAGGGCGCTCACCTGCTGGTCGTCTCGGCCCGGGGCTACGGCAAGTTGACGCCGCTCGAAGACTATCCCTCTCATTCCCGCGGTGGGCAGGGCGTCTACACCATGGCGATTACCGAGCGCACCGGCCCGCTGGTCGGGATGCGGGTGGTGGTCAATCCCGAAGAAGAGCAACTGATCGTGATCTCGGAGGGTGGCCAGGTGATTCGCACCCCGATCGAGAACATTCGGGTGGCCGGCCGGCAGACCCAGGGCGTGATCATCATGCGGTTGGATGAAGGGGATACTGTGGCGACCATCGCCGGGGTCGGGGGAGCGGAGGAGGCCGAAGAGTAACCCTCCCAGTCGTCGGCATTGCGTGCGCCAGTGCCGGCCTGGTCCTCCTGCTCTACGCGATCCAGCGCGCCTGGCGTGCCTACCGAAGGGCGGCCCGGCGCGCCAGGGAGCTGGCGATTTACGCCGGCGAGGAGGCCGTGTCGCTGGAACGGCTGGCGACCCAATTGAACGAGCATGGCTTCGCGCTCGAACACTCGGCCTCCGAGCTCTTCCCCAAGCTTGCGCAGGTCATGGCGTTCCTGGAGCAACCGCTCGTGGCGGTCACCATTCCCTGGCTACTCAGGCGGGCGATGCGCCGGCCCTACCGGCGCCGCTGATCTACTCGCCGACGACCCGGTCTTTCCCGGTGCGCTTGGCGCTCAGGAGGTTCTCGTCGGCTCGCTTGAAGAAGGAGAACGCGTTGTCTTCCTCGGGGCGGTACGACGTGACACCGGCGCTGACCGTCAGCGCCTGGGGCGCTACGCCGTGCGCCTCGTCACCGTAGGGGCTGTTCCGGATCTCGGCGAGCACCCGCTCGGCCACGGCGCGCGCGGTGTCCAGGTCCCCTTCCGGGACGATGATGCAGAACTCATCGCCGCCGTAGCGGACCACGACGTTGGCCTTACGGCTGTGGCGCTGGATGAGGTCGGCGAGATGTCGGAGCACGCGGTCACCGACGCCATGGCCGTAGTTGTCGTTGATCACCTTGAAGTTGTCGAGGTCGAGCACGATCAGGGAAAGCGGTGCCTTGCTGCGGGAGGCGCGGCTCAACTCGCGCTGCAGGCTCTCCTGGAAGAACCGGTAGTTGTAGAGGCCGGTGAGACTGTCGGTCAGGGCCTGCTCCTCGCTGGCCACCAACCGTTCGAGCATCACAAGACTGTTGACAGCCTGGGCGGCGAGCATAGATAGCAGGTGAAGGTCCGACTCCGGATCACGACTTGGCTCGGCGGCGTAAATGCCGAGCGTGCCGCGGATCCGCTCCTGCTGGAGAAGCGGCGTAATCGTGATCGAGCCCTGCACATCCTGCCGGTTGAGCAAATACTGGGTCCAGGGGCTCTGCGACGCATCGGGAACCGAGAGCGGCCGTTTCGACTGCAACACGAAATCACTCATCTCGACGAGCAGCCGCCGGAGGTCCCCGGTACCGTTGGGCTCCGGTCCCGCATAGGCTTCCTCGCGTTGTCCCTGGTCGCTGGCGATGAAGAGCAACGATGCCTGGCCCCGAAGCAGCCGGGTGCCGAGGTTAAGGATCATGTCGCTCAGCACTTCATAGCTAAGGTTGGTCATGATGCTGTCGAAGGCCCGCAGCACGGTCAGCTCGTCCATGTGCTTGTAGTTCTGGGCCACGACGTGCTGCACCAGGGTGTGAACGAGGTTGGCCGCCTCCATGATGTTCGTCTGCGAGACCACCGGCACCGATTGGGTGGCTCGCATCAAGTTGTCGGGGTGCACCGGCAGCGCGCGGGCCAGCTCGTAAACGGTCGCAAAGTCAGGCCTGGCAACCGCGAAGGGCTCACTCACCAGGCGGCCCAGCAGATGGCGGCCATCGCAGATTGGGATGATCAGGTGCCCTATCTGGGCGCCGTCGTAGCGGAGCTGGGGCTCGTCGGCGCTGGGTGGCGCCGACGAATTCGGAGCCATCTCGCACCGCCCGAAGTTCTGCATCAGCAGGCAAAAATCATTCTGGGGCAGGCCCGGCGGAATCTGGTAGCCGTCCGTCGAATCGGCCGCCAGCGAGATGCCGGTTCGGGCCGAGAAATTCTGCATCGCGGCCCTCGTTACATCGTGATTAATGATGTAGGAGAGCCGGACGGTGGCTGTTTCAGCAGTCAATAAAGATCACAGGTCCTGGGGAAGCCGCGACTCGGTCATTATAACTATGGCTCCCGTAACATCTTTGTACACGTAGAAGCGCGCGCCTGACATCCGCCGAACTACCCTTGACAGGATTTGTTTTACGCGTTCAATAATTCAAAGTCTGGTCCTCACAACCCATGCATGACGTTCTGGTCCACTATCTCGAGGTCAACTTTCCGGAAATCGCGGAGCAGTTGGCGCACGCCCGTGGCCGGGAGCCGAGTAAGGAAGAGCGGGCGGCTGCCGCCGAGCGGCTGCGGGAGCTGATCCGGCGGCTGCGGCGCGGCGCCGAAGGGGCGGGCGCGCCACCCCACACGCCACGGACCTCCGCCGCCGAGATGATCGCCGGCGTCAACGGCGAGCTCAGCACTGACGAGCGGGCGGTCCTTGACCGCTTCTTCGAGCTCTTTGCCCGCTCGATGCAGCGCACACAGGCGGCCATGGCGTCAGAGCCGGCTCCGCCTGCGCCGGTGATGGAGCCTGCGACCGAGTCGGCTGGGTCTCCCGACGAGGCAACGGTGGAGGAACCACCGATCGAGCCGGTCGCGCCGCCTCCCCTTGCTGAAATACCCGGTCCTCAGGCTCCCCCCGAACTCCCCACCCTCGCGCCCGAAGCGCCCCCTGCCGTCGCGACGGTGCCACCGGAGGCGCAGGCCGCTCGCCTGGTCCCCGAACAGATGGCCGGCGCCCTGCAGACAATCCTGCTGGCGGCGGCCCAGCAGGCGCTCGATCTGCTCCAGGTGGATGCCAGCCAGGTCTATACGCTTGACGAGCAGCGGCGATTCGTCCTGCGCGCCGGGGTCCCCACCGATTCCCTGGCCGCGCCGGAGGGGGTCAGCGCCATCAGTAGCGGGCTGCTGCGCCGGGCGCTCGAGCATAACGAGGTCTTCACGGTAGAGGACCTGGCGGCTGAGGAGCTCACGGCGGACGAGACGGCCTGGCTCGACGCCGGCTACCGGGGCTTTGCAGCCATTGCGTTGTCACCACCTCTCGAGCGGCCGGTCGGGGTGCTCGCCTTGTTCCGCCGGACTCCGTGGCGGCTGGACCGGCGTGATGCCGTCCGGCTCGAAGACCTCGCCGTCGAGGCGGTGGCGGCCTTGCGAGCCCATAGCCTCGCGATCAAGGTTGCCGAGGTCGCGGTTCTGCAGGAAAGGCTCAACCTGGCCAGGGAAATCCATGACGGGCTGGCCTCGGACCTGGCGGCCGTGGTGGCGCTGTTCAAGTACTACGAGCAGCGGCGCCAGCGAGATCCCGAGGATGCCGGTCAGCTGATCCCCCAACTGCGCTCGATGACCGAGGAGATCCTGGCGGGCGCCCGCAACATCCTGCAGTCGCTCCGACCGAAAACGATCCGCTCGGAAGGACTGATGGCCTCGGTATTGAAGCTGGTCGACCAGTTCGGCCGCGTGAACCTGGTCGAGACCAACGTCAATATCCGTGGGGAGGAGAACACCGTCTCCGCGGAGCAGAAGGAAGTCATTTTCCAGGTTCTACGGGAGAGCCTCTCGAACGTCCGCAAACACTCGCAGGCCCGCAACCTGTGGGTGGTCGTGGATCTGTCGTCGTCGCCCTGGGTGCTCACGGTTCGCGACGACGGCCGGGGCTTCGACGTCCGCCGGGTCGCCGAGGATCCGAAGAAAATCGGTTCCTACGGCCTGGTCGGAATGCGTGAACGCGCCGAGCTGATCGGAGGGGCGCTGGAGATCGTGAGCCAGTCGCTGGAAGGCACCCTGGTCACCCTGATCGGCCCGGCGGAACGTTCGGAATGAGCCGGGTACGGGTGCTCATTGCCGACGACCGTCCGATTTTCCGGGCGGGCGTGCAGGGGATGCTGCGCGACTTTCCGGAGATCGACATCGTTGGCGAGGCGGTAACCGGCCGCCAGGCGGTTGAGCAGTCACGCCGGCTCAAGCCCGATGTCGTCTTGATGGACCTGAACATGCCCGAGATGGGCGGGATTGCCGCGACGCGGGCGATCAAGGAGGAGGATCCGGAGCGGGTGATCCTCGCGCTTACCGTATCGGAGGCGGAGGAAGACATCGTCGAGATGGTGGCCGCGGGCGCATCGGGCTACGTTTTAAAGGACGTCGATCCGGTGACGCTGGCCCGCAGCATCCAGGAGGCGCACGCGGGCCGCTTCCAGCTGAACGACGCCCTAACCCGGCGGGTCATCATGCGCCTGGGTGCCACCCTCAAGCGGCCGCGCCGCCCGCCGGCCGAACCGCTGACCGAACGGGAGACCGAGATTCTGCGGTCGGTCGTCGAGGGCAAAAGCAACAAAGCGATTGCCAATCGCCTGGGCTTGAGCGAAGGCACCATCAAGTCACATCTGCGGAATATCTACCGCAAGTTGCGGGTGCAGACGCGGGCGGAGGCGGCAGCGCAGGCGGTTCAGCTCGATATCGAGCGAACAGACGTTCGCTATCACCAGGCCTAGGCGAGCCACCTGTCGACAGATTTACGGGAATGGTCCAGGCCACTAGCGTTGAGGGACCAAGGGAGTCCTCTGCGCGGGTCCCGGGAATCTTAGTGGGGGTGGTCGCGATGAAGAAACTGCTTGTGATTGTCGCTGGCCTGCTCGGGGCTATCTTGGCCGGCGGCGCTGGCTGGCAGGCTTAGATTGCTCTAAATAAGAGCCCGGGGTTACCCCGGGCTCTTTCTTTTTAGCCTACCTAGCGGGAATCTGGAATAGCAGGAGTTATCCCTTAACATACTGGGGATTTTCCTGATGTCGGGCAGTTCGCTGGCATCGCGTTACGCCTGGGGACTCGGAACGGTCGGTCTGGCTTTCTGGGTGCTGACGATTCAGCAGGAAGCCCCGTGGGCCAATTCCAATTCCCACGAGCTCAGCACCACGGTCATTCTCGTAATCCTGAGCCTGCTTTCCGCCTTCTCGCCTATCCCGACTCGGGGGGGCGGAACGTTGACCGTGACACTGGCGCCCCTTTTCGGTGCCGTCGCCGTCCCGCTTGCGCCGTGGGCCGTTATGACGGTCGCGGCGATCGGAACGATCGACTCGCGGATTCCTGGAAGGCAAATCAGCTGGGGACGATTCCTCATGAACCGCGGAATGTACATCTTCGCCGCGGGTCTGCCCGCATTCTTGATCCGGGAAACGGGCCTTACCCCTTGGGGTTACGGCGCCACGCTCGCCCTGATGTTGGCACTGAACACCATTCTCATCGGGATATTCTTCGCCCTGCACGAGGGGAAGTCACTTGTCTCAACAATACGGGCAGCCTACGCTGGGAATGGCCTCACCTACGTCGCCCTTCCCCTAACGGGAATCCTGGTTGGTCATCTACTGAGGGCGCCGGCGCTGGTCGATCAACTGATCGTGTTCCTCCTCTTTATGCCGCTATTGATTTACCGAGCCAGTATTCAGAAACAGCGTCGTCTGGACACGTGGCTCCGTGATTCTTACATCATGCAAAGCCGCGTGGTGGACAAGCGGGACGGCCAGACGTTTGGCCATTCCCAGAGGGTCGGTGAGCTCTGCGAAAGCGTGGCCCGCCTACTTCGCCTGCCCGACGAGGAATGCAACACGATCAGGGTGGGGGGGATTTTGCACGATCTGGGGAAGATTGCGATTCCCGATTCGATTCTCCTCAAGCCTGGAAAGCTGACCCCCGAGGAATACGAGATCATCAAGACGCACCCGGTTGAAGGCGCTCAAATTCTTGCCGAGCACCCGGAACAAAGAGAAGTTTCCGAGATTGTTCATCATCACCACGAACGGTGGGACGGCGCTGGCTATCCCGACAGATTGAAAGGGGAAATGATTCCGGTCGGATCGCGGATCGTGAATGCATGCGATGCCTTCGACACGATCACCCAGGCCCGCGTATTCCGGCCGACCGTCAAGACGCCGGCCGAGGCGATTCGCGAACTCCGGGAGCTCGCCGGTAGCTGGTATGACCCGCAGGTAATCGGCGCCCTCGAAAAGATCGTCGCAGAGCGATGGGGCGTCGAGATTGCAGCGCGACCTGGTGAGGAACTCGAGGTGTCGCCCACGTACCAGGAGGCGCTCGCGGTTCGCCCTTTCCGTTTACTCTGGGTCGGCCAGGCGGTGTCGTATTTCGGCGACACGATGAACACGGCCGGACTCGTCATCATGCTCTTCGTCTTGACCCGGTCGGCGTCGATTGTCGCCCTCGGGCTGATCGCGAAGGCGATCCCAACCATTCTCTTCGGGCTGATCGCCGGGCCGCTCGTCGATCGGGTCAATCGACAGCGACTGATGATTCTTGCCGACCTGACGCGAGCGATTCTCACAGTTTCGATCCCCTTCTTTGGCACCTACTGGTTGCCGGGCGTCTTTATTGCCGTGTTCCTCATCGCATCGGCAAGCGCTTTCTTCAATCCAGCCAAACAGGCGATCCTTCCCAACCTGGTCCCAGGCCGCCTGCTGGTCCGAGCCAATGGTCTGGTCTCGTCCTCTGAAAAGACCATGGAACTGCTCGGATACTCGCTGGCCGGCTTGATCGTGGCCGCCGTCAGCTGGCTTCCCCTGTTTCTCATCGATGCTGGGACCTACCTCTTTTCCGCCGTCAGCCTGCTTGGCGTTCCAGACTTGGCGGTCCGTGCCAAAGGCGCCAGCTTCCGGCTCGCAAGCGATGTGGTTGAGGGTCTTCGGTTCGTGCTTCGAAACGCGGTGCTGCGCTCGACGATGACGCTAACTCTGGTGGTCGCCGTCTTCTTCGGCCTGACCACGACAATTCTTGTCGTGATGGCGTACGAGACGCTCAAGGGCGGGGCGAGTGCTTACGGATTCATCGAAGCGGCGATTGGCGCCGGCGCGATCGTGGGTGCCTTGATCGCCGCGGAGCTCGTGAATCGTACCCGCGCTGGCACGCTCCTCCTCTTGGGAGCTGGTGGTGTGGGTCTGGCCAATGTGTTTGTGGGATTCTCCACGAATCTGAGCGCGACGATTGTTTTCCTGCTACTCGGCGGAATCCTCAACATGGTTTACTACGTGCCGCTCATTTCGGTCACGCAGCGGGAATCACCTGACAGCGTTCGGGGTCGGGTCATGGCCACACGGTTCCTCCTGGTTCAGGGTGGATACCTTGCCGGCATGGCCCTCGCTGGTCCCATGAGTGACCGCTTTGGCGCGCCGATGGTATTTGTGGTTGGCGGCCTATTCCTCGTCGTGGCCGCCCTCTTAGGATTTGCCTTTCGAAGCATTCGGATGGCCACGTTACGCGATGATTCACCCGCTGTCGCTGTCCTGAAAGCAACAGCCTCAGGGTAGTGTTCCTCTTTTTCGCTGTCATCGCCGCGGCGCTGGCCATCGCCGTGCTGATTGGCGGTGACGTCCGCCGGCTCAGCCACCTGCGCCTCCGCCACCTGGAGCTGCTCCTCGCCGCGTTTGCCGTCAAGATCTCGGTGGCTCTGCTGGGAACGACCCATGCCCCGGCGGCGATCAACGCCGCCCGGCCGCTGAACGTGATCGGCGCGGTCTTGCTGCTCGCGGTGGTCTGGTTCAACTGGCGGATACCGGGGGCGATCGTGTTCGGCGCCGGCCTGCTGCTGAACTTGATCGTGATCGTCGCCTTTGGTGGACGGATGCCGGTGCTCCTGCCCCGCGATATCGACCCCAACTCGCCGGTGCTCGCCGCGCTCAAGGGGGGTCTCGATCCGCTGCACGTGGCGTTGCAGCAGCCACAGGGTCTGTGGTTCCTCGGCGATGTCTTTGCCATCCCCGGCATCGGCGGGCATGCCTCGCTGGTCAGCATCGGCGACCTGCTGATGGCGGCAGGCGTCGCCTGGCTGATCATCCGATGCAGCCAGCGAGAGCCGGCCCTACGGGCGGCCTACGGTCCCAGCCCCTCCCGCTAGCCCCGGGCCCACATTTGAAGCGCATGCCCGGACTCGAATTTCTCGTTTGAACAGGCGATAATGCCGCGATGATTCAGCGTCGCCGCGTCGAGGAGCTATGGCGAAGCCGCGATTTCCGCGCTCTGATCTTCCTTGGCGTCCTGGCGGTGCTGACGCTGATCCTGGCGGTCGCGATTCGGGGCATCCTCGGCCCCTTCTTGCTGGCCGCGATCCTGGCCCTGATCGTGAATCCGGCTGTAAACGCGGCGGAGCGCCGCCGCGTTCCCCGGGCGGTTGCCATCCTGGTCCTGTACGGCGTCCTCGCTGGGATTCTGGCCGCGGGCATTTTCTACCTGGTGCCTGTCGTCCGACAGGAGGTTGACGCCCTCGTGGCCCAGGGGCCGGCGATCGCGAGCTACTTCCAGAACCTGGCGGAGAAGCAGCACGTTGTCTCGGTGCTGGGCATCCCGATCGACCTGCGGCAGGCCTACACCGACTCTGTCCGAAACCTGCCAGCCTTGCTGGCCGGACACCTGTCGTCCGTGGTCGAGAACGTCTTCATGCTGGTGAACTGGCTCTTTCAAACCGTCCTCATCCTGTTGGTGGCGTTCTTCCTGGTTAAGGATTCCCACGCCATTCGCCGCTTCTTCGAGGGACTCATTCCACACGGTTATCGAACCGACGCCCGTGATCTCGCGGCCGAGATCTATCGCATGCTTGGCGCCTACATGCGCGGCCAGCTGCTCATCTGCGCCCTGGTCGGCCTGGTGACTGGCGTTGCGCTCTGGCTAGTCGGTGTCCCGTATTCGCTCGTCCTCGGCATCGTCGCCGGGGTCACCGCCTTCATCCCGTTTATCGGGCCGTTTCTCGGCGCGCTGCCGGCGATTGCCGTGGCGGCCTTCGTCTCGCAGTCTTCGGGCAAGGTGGTCGTCGTGCTGATCGTCTACTTCGTGATCTCGAACGTGATCTACAACTTCGTGTCACCCAAGGTGTTTGGCAACGCCGTGCACCTCAGCCCCATGTTGGTCATCATCGCGTTCGTTGTCGGTGGGTACCTGGGTGGCATCCTTGGCCTCTTCATCGCCGTACCGGTGGCGGCCGCGCTTCGCATCCTGTTCCTCTACGCTCACGAGCGCGTCTACGCCTGAACCGGCTCGGGGGCCAACACTAGGGCTCCTTTCCGACGTGCACAGCAATCTCGAAGCGCTCGAGGCGGTGCTGGAGGCGATGCCGAGAGTGGACCGGATCCTGGTCCTGGGCGACATCGTCGGCTACGGGCCTGACCCGAACGCCGTCATCGCTCGGCTGCAGTCGCTGCGGGCCCGGGCCGTGATGGGAAATCATGACCAGGCGATGCTCGATCCGTCACTCCTCGACTGGTTCAACCCGCACGCCGCCGCCGCCGCTCGCTGGACCCAGACGGTGCTCACCCCCCAGAGCCGCCGCTACCTGGCATCGTTACCGAAGTACGGACGGCTCGGCCGTGACCGCTACGTCCACGGCAGTCCCCGAAAGCCATACATCTGGGAATACATCCTCGACGAGCTGCAGGCGCTCGAGATCCTGATGAGGCTGGGTGACCGGTTGTGCTTCTTCGGGCACACCCACCTGCCGCGCATCTTCACGGTCGAGGGCGAACAGGTTCCGCAGGCCGGTGACTGGATGGCGCTCCCGCCCGCCGCCCTCGTCAACCCGGGGAGCGTTGGCCAGCCTCGCGACGGGAACCCCGATGCCGCCTACGCGGTCGTCGACCTGGCGGCCCGGGCGGTGCGGTTCGGCCGCGTCCCGTACGATCTCGTCACGACCCAGGCGAAGATCCGGCGGGCCGGGCTGCCGGAGGTGGAAGCGCTCCGGCTGGCGCTGGGCCAGTAGCCGAGCCGCTCGCAAGCTGCGAGGGCGCGGCCTGACCTAGAATTGGGTCTCGATTCAATGAAGCTGGTGATTGTCGGCTGCGGCCGCGTCGGTGCCATGGCGGCCGTGGCCCTGTCGAAGGCGGGTCACCAGGTGACCGTCGTTGATGTCAATCGCCGCGCGTTCGACCGGCTGGGGAGCGATTTCACCGGAGAGATGATTCTCGGCAACGGGATCGATGAGGACGTCCTGCGGCAGGCCGGCATCGAGACCGCCGATGGCTTCGCCTCCCTGACCAACGGCGACAATCGAAACATCATGGCGGCCCAGATCGCCCGCGAGATCTTCAAGGTCCCCAGGGTGATCACCCGGATCTACGACCCGATACGCGAGGATGTCTACCGTGAGCTCGGCCTCGACACTGTCTGCCCGACGCTTTCCGGTGCCAAGGCGATCCATGCCATGCTGAAGGAATGAGCGAGCCAATGTACGTCATCGTGATCGGTGGCGGGAAGGTGGGGTATTACCTGAGCAAGCACCTGCTCGATCGAGGCTACGAGGTCACGCTGATCGAGAAGGACCCCCGCAGGGCCGAGGTCCTGAACTCCGTATTAGGTGAGATCGTGATGGTGGGCGACGGCGATGAGATGGCATTCCTCGCCACCACCGGTATGGAGCGGGCCGACGTCGTGGTGGCGGTCACCGGGGATGACGAGGACAACCTGGTGTCGTGCCAGCTGGCCAAGCGGAAATTCCACGTCCCCAAAACGGTGGCCCGCGTCAACAACCCGGCCAACGTGCGGATCTTCAAGACGCTGGGGGTCGACGTGGCGCTGAGCGCCACCGAGGTGCTGCTCGACCTGATCGAGTCGGAGCTGGCCAATAAGGAGCCAGTCCGCCACTCAGCCGCCCAGCCCTAAACCCCAGCCCGGGGGAGGGCACTGCAACAAAAGAAAAAAGCCGGCTCTTCACCGGCTGTCCACTTGATCTAACGCTCCGTTATGCTTTACCGATCTTGTAGATCTTCGTGCCGCAGGTCGGGCAGGTTCCCGTGGTCGCGGGCTTGCCGTTCTTCATCGTGATGTGTTGCGGGTTCGAGATGTCGACTTTTTTCTTGCACTTCAAGCAGTATCCGGTAACCGCCATGACACTCTCCTTTGCTGGCTACTGAACGCCCACGGCGCCCCCAAAATCCGCCTGATGATAGCACAACCCTCCAATTCGCTTTGTATTCAAAAAAATCGGCCAAAAACAGCGAGCGGTCACGCCTTCTCCTGGAAGCGAGCCAGGATCACGCTGGCGTTGTGCCCGCCGAGCCCGAAGGAGTTGGAAAGGACGACGCCGACGTCGGCATGACGGGCCTCACCTGGAACGTAATCCAGATCGCACTCAGGATCCGGGGTCTGCAGGTTGATCGTTGGCGCGATCACCTGGTCGCGAATCGTCAGCGCGCACACCACGGCCTCAACCGCGCCCGACGCCCCCATCATGTGGCCCGTCATCGACTTGGTGCTGCTCACGGCCAGCTTTTCGGCGTGCTTGCCGAATACGCGGTGAATCGCGTCGGTCTCGAATTTGTCGTTCAGCGGGGTGCCCGTGCCGTGCGCGTTGATGTAGTCGACCCGCTCCGGCTCGATCACGGCTTTGCGTAGCGCCCGTCGCATGGTCAGAACCGCCCCCTCGCCCTCGGCCGGCGCCGCCATGTCGAAGGCGTCGTTACTCGACCCATAGCCGATCACTTCGGCGTAGATGTGGGCCTGGCGGCGGCGGGCGTGCTCGAGCTCTTCCAGCAGCAGGGCGCCCGCCCCCTCGGAGATCACAAAGCCATTGCGATCTCGATCGAAAGGCCGCGACGCCTGCGCCGGATCCTCGTGCTGCGCGAGTGCCCGCATGGCACAGAACCCGGCGTAGACGACCGGGATCAGGCAAGCCTCCGCGCCGCCGGTCACGACAGCATCGGCATCCCCCCGGCGGATGGTCTCGAAGGCTTCGCCGACCGCTCCACTTCCGGTGGCGCAGGCGGACACCACCGCCATATTTGGCCCGCGCAGGCCGAGGGCGATCGCGATGTGCCCTGAGGCAGTATCCGTGAGCATGTTCTGGATAAACGTGGGGCTGACTCGCTTAAGGCCGCGCTCCTGAAGGATTCGTTGCTGCTCCAGCAGGACGCTGAGTCCGCCGGCCGCGCTGCCGAACACGACGCCGATCTCGTCCAAGAGGCCATTCCTGACGAGCCCGGCATCCATGAATGCCTCCTGGGCCGCCGCCACACCAAGTTGCGCATAGCGGTCCATCCGGCGAAGCTCCTTGGGTTCAATCCGGCCGGTGGCGTCGAATCCCTTGACCTCGCCGGCGATCTGAACCGGATACTCGCTGGCGTCGAACACGGTGACCCGTCCGACCCCTGACTGACCTTCCAGCATGGCTGCCCAGGTACTGGGCGCATCGAGACCGACGGGGGTCACAGCCCCAACCCCGGTCACAACGACGCGCTTCATGCCTGCGGGAACGGGCTGAGAGCGCGCGCGACTTCGCGGTCGTTCAGGGTCACGACGTGCGCCTCCCGGCTGGTTCGCCGGATCAGGCCGGACAGCACCTGTCCAGGGCCGATTTCAAGGAACTCGGCGCTGCCCCGAGTGATCATCTCGAGGACCGATGCCGTCCATTGAACTGGCTTGAGAATGTGATCGGCCAGCTCCTTGCGGATGTCGTCGGCGCTGGTCAAGATCTGGCCGGTGATGTTCGCCACCACCGGGACGCGCGGCTGGCGCAGCGGCAGGCGGGCCACGATCTCAGCGAACTGGGCGGCGGCCCGTGCCATTAACGGCGAGTGCGAGGCGATGCTGATCGGCAGCCGGACGACGCGAGCGGCGCCCCGGGCGCGAGCGAGCTCAGCCGCGCGATCCAGCGCCGCAGCCTCGCCCGAGAGCACGATTTGCCCGGGCGAGTTGGCATTCGCCACGGTTATGACGCCGCTGGCGGCGGCCTCAGCGACCACGGCCTCGACGGCCTCCCGCTCCAGGCCCAGTACGGCGAGCATTCCACCGGGGCGCTCATTCCCGTTCTCTTTCATCAAGCGGCCGCGCTCGCGGACCAGCACAAGCGCGCTGTCGAAGTCCATGACATCCGCGGCGACCAGGGCGGTGAACTCGCCGAGGCTGTGCCCGGCGACGTAGCGGGGGGCGATCACCTGGCCCATCGCCTGCCAGCGTTCGCGCATCGCGTTCAGGCAGGCGATGCTCACGGTCAGGATCGCGGGCTGGGCGTTGATGGTGTCGTTCAGCTCCTGCTCGGGGCCCTCGAAGCAGAGCCGGCTCAGCCCGAAGCCGAGGATGTCGTCGGCCCCCTTGAAGACCCGGCGGGCAGTCTCGGACACCTCGTACAAGGCCTTGCCCATGCCGACGTATTGCGACCCCTGGCCGGGGAAGACAAAGGCCATGGGCCGGGCACCGTATGGCGCGATCATTCCGGCTTGGGGATCAGGCGACGGATACCTTCCCCTTGACGTAATTCCAGGCCTCGCCGACGGTGCGAAGCTTCTGGGCGTCTTCATCCGAGATCTCCATCCCGTATTCCTCCTCGAAGGCCATGATCAGCTCGACGAGGTCGAGGGAATCGGCCTGTAGGTCCTCGGTAAAAGAGGCTTCCGGGGTTACCTTCTCGACATCGACGCCAAGTTGCTCCGCGATGATGCTCCGGAACTTGTCGAAATTCGCTTCGGCCATCCTACCCTCCTCCTGGTTGGAGTCCGGGCGCGGGGTCGCGCCCAAATTTGGTGTATACAATAGCGAACTGCAGCGTGCCGCAGCGAATACCGGGGCGAGCTCGTAAAGATCTATCCCAATTGGCCGCTATTGGTTACGGCCGGATTTGCTGACCTTAACCAACTTTGCGTAACCGCGCCGAATACCTCGACTTAGAATGAGGCGTGACTTCTGTCCCTATGCCGTCTGTCGTTCAAGCGCGCCGCGCCTTAGCCCTCAGCGCCATCGCCGGATTGGGCGTCAACCGCCCCCCCGCCAGCGCCCCATCGGCCAAACGGCTGACCGGCCCCGACATCACCGGGGTCTCGTATCGTGTACGGGCTGAGAACGGGCTGACGACGCCCTCGCTGGCCGCAGGCGCGGCTCGTGCGGCGCTTCGGGCGGCGGGGATCGACGCTTCGGATCTCGAGATGGTCATCGTCGGAACCACGACCCCGGATGTGCTGTGGCCCACGACCGCCTGCCTTGTTCAGACTGACCTGCAGCTGCCGATGGTTGCCAGCTTCGATCTCTATGCCGCGGAGACCAGCCTGCTCGCCGCGCTCGACGTGGCGACCCGCTACGTGGCGGCCGGCGCAGCGGCCGTCTTATTGATCGGCGCGGAGTCCGACAACCAGCTGGTGGACCTGCCCGGGCAGGGCAGCGCGATGCGTGGCCGCGCCGCGTCCGCCGCGGTGTTGACGCAGGCGGGCGGGGAAGGCGGCGTGCTCGCCACCATGACCGGGGGCTCGGCCCGATCAGACGCCAACGGTGACCTGGCGGACCGGACTTTGCTCCGGGGACTGACGGACGGTGTCGGCGAATGCTTGGGGAAAGCGAACCTGACGCTGCCCGACATCGACCTCGTGATCGCCGAGCAATCGGCACCCGAGATCATGCAGGCCTGGTGCAAGACCAGTGGCGTCTCCTCCAGCCGGCTTGTCCTCAACCCTGCTCGCTACGGGTCGCTGCTTGCGGCGGCCCCGCTGATGGCCTTGCACGATACGGTCGTGGAGGGCCGGCTGCATAACGGGATGACTGCGCTGCTCCTCGGTTGTGGCAGCGGGCCGTCCTGGGCCGTCACCTGTGTCCGCTGGGGCGGTGGGGGGATTGCCGAATGGTGAATGGTACCCGGGTGGTCGTCACTGGTACCGGCGCCATCACCTCGCTCGGACACACCACGCGTGAGACCTGGGAATCCGTGAAGGCTGGCCGGTCGGGGATTCGCCGGGTGCAGGCTTTCGATCCATCCGCGACGCCCAGCCAGGTGGCCAGCGAAGTGGTTGACTTCAAGCCCGAGACGCGTCTCGATCGCAAGGAAGCGCGCCGCATGTCGCGGTTCGTGCAATTCGCGATGGTGGCCACCAAGGAGGCGCTCCAGGAGTCCGGGCTTCACATCACAGAGGCGAATCGCGACCAGGTGGGGGTGCTGGTGGGCAGTGCGATCGGAGGCTTGGAGCAGATCGAGGAGGCGCACACCATCCTCAAAGAGCGAGGCCCATCCCGGGTGAGCCCGTTTACCGTGCCGATGATGATCGCCGACATGGGCGCCGGCCAGATCTCGATCTCGCTCGGGGCGCGTGGACCGAATTACTGCACCGTATCTGCATGCGCGTCGGGCGCGCACGCGATCGGCGAGGCTTTCGAGATCATCCGGCGTGGTGACGCGACGGCGATGATCGCCGGCGGCAGTGAAGCCTGCGTCACGCCGCTCGCGCTGGCGGCGTTTTGTGCGGTCCGGGCGGTCTCGACCCGCGACATCGAGCCGAGCCGCGCCAGCCGCCCGTTCGACCTGGAACGCGACGGCTTCGTGATGGGGGAGGGCGCCGGCATCCTGGTGCTCGAAGAGCTGGAATCGGCGGTCAAGCGCGGAGCGCCAATTCTCGCCGAAGTGGTGGGCTACGCCGCGACCGCCGACGCCAGCCATATCACGGCGCCAGACCCGGTGGGTGCCGGTGCCGCCCAGGCCATGAAGCGGACCCTGGAAAAAGCGCGGGTCGCGCCGGCGGAGGTCAGCTACATCAACGCTCACGGCACCGCGACCCAGCTGGGCGACGTGGCCGAGACGCTCGCCGTCAAAGATATCTTCGGGGAGGCCGCCTACCGGATCCCGATCAGCTCGACGAAGTCGATGCTCGGCCATTTGCTCGGGGCAGCGGGCTCGGTGGAGGCCGTGATCTCGGTCAAGGCGGTCGAGGAAGGGGTGGCGCCGCCCACCATCAACCTGGAGCACCCGGACCCGCAATGCGACCTCGACTACGTGCCGGAAGGTGCCCGCGAGCTTGACATCAGATTGGCGCTGTCCAACTCGTTCGGCTTCGGCGGCCATAACGCCTCGTTGCTGTTCAAGCAATTTCGAGGCTAACGTTTGATCTTTCTCAGCGACTTCCTCAACGCTGAGGTGGTCGACGTTCGGCAGCATCGGGTTGGCCGGGTTCGAGACTTGGTGGTCGTGATGACCGAGCCCTTCCCTCGCGTCACCGGGGTCATCCTGAAGAACAACCGAAAGGTGCGGTCGCTCGATTGGTCGGTGGTCAGAAGCTGGGATAACAAGGAGCTCAGCCTGAAAGTCGATGAATCGAGCGTCCAGTCGCACGCACGGGCCGACAGCGAGCTCTGGCTATCCCGGCAAATCCTGGACAAGCAGATCGTTGATATGGACGGCCGGCGGGTGGTGCGCGTTAACGACCTGCAACTCTCGCAGGTCGATGGGTCGATGCTGCTGGTTGGCGTGGACATTGGCGGGCGCGGTCTGGCCCGCCGCATCGGGCTCGAGGGGATCGGGCGGCGGCTGGCGTCGATGATTGGCATCGACTGGCCGCAAAAGCTCATCTCCTGGGAGGCGGTCGACCCGGTCAAGAGCGACGTGAGCTCGGTCAAGCTGCGGATCGCGCATACCAAGCTCGCGAAGTTGCATCCGGCGGACATCGCGGATATCGTCAACGAGCTGAGCCCGGAGGACCGGAATGCGGTGTTCGCGGCCCTGGACGACGAGAAGGCCGCCGATACGCTGGAAGAGATCGATGAACCGCAGACGCAGGCCTCAATCCTCGAGCGGCTCGACGTCGAGCGCGCATCGGACATCCTGGAAGCGATGGCGCCCGATGAAGTTGCCGACCTGCTGGCGGACATGCCGCGCGAGCGGGCCCAGCTCTTGCTGCAGAAGATGGAAGAAGACGAGGCGGAGGATGTCGAGGAACTGCTCGCCTATCGCGAGGACACCGCCGGTGGCCTGATGACGACCGAATACGTCGCCGTGCTGCACACGCTGATGGCCGCCCAGGCGATCGATCGTTTGCGTCAGCTGGAACCGAATGCGGAGTCGGTCTATTACGTCTACGTCGTGGACGAAGAAGAGCACCTGCTTGGCGTGCTCTCCCTGCGCGATCTGATCGTGGCGAAGCCGGATACGAAGATCCGCGACTTCATGATCAAGAACGTCATCTCAGTCGGCGTCGATGCCGGTCCACGCGAGGTGGCCGAGGTGACCTCCAAGTACAACCTCCTGGCGGTGCCGGTGGTGGATCAGCACAACCGGATCCAGGGGATTGTCACGGTCGATGACGTGATGGAGCGGGTGATGCCGGGACGGGCGGGCGGTCGCCGCCGCCGGATCTTCTAAGGGGCGGTGGTGCGGCCGAAGGCCCTGGATCGGCCGCTCGGCCTGCTGCGAAGCCGGCGGGCCCGGTTATTCGTATTGCTCTCGGTGGTCGGCCCCGGGATCATCACCGGCACCGTCGACAATGACGCCACCGGCATCACCGGCTACGCGCTGGCCGGTTCGCAGTTTGGCTACGACCTTCTCTGGCTGCTGATTGTGACGGCGATCTGCCTTGCCGTGATCCAGGAGATGGTCGCGCGCATGGGGACGATCACCGGCAAGGGGCTGTCCGACTTGATCCGTGAACGCTTCGGCGTGGCGCCGACGGTGTGGGTGATGATCCTGCTCTTCATCGCGAACGCCGCGACCACCGTGGCAGAGTTCGCAGGCATCGCCGGAGCGTCACAGCTCCTATTCGGTGAGTTCGCTCGCTACATCGCCATTCCGATCTCCGCGTTCTTCGTCTGGTTTCTGGTCCTGCGCGGCTCCTTTCGCGTCGTCGAACGGATCCTCCTCACGCTCGCCCTTGTCTTCATCAGCTACATCGTGTCGGCATTCCTGGCTCATCCGAAGTGGGGTGACGTGATTCATCACGCGGTCGTCCCGACGTTTCACGCCACCGCGCCGTTCCTGCTGATCTTCATCACCATCATCGGCACCACGATCACCCCCTGGATGGCGTTCTTCCAGCAGTCGAACGTGGCCGATAAGGGCTTGAATCCGAAGGATCTGTGGTTCGAGCGCATCGATACCTACACGGGGATTCTCGCGCTGAACGTGATCGCCTTCTTCATCATCGTTGCGACCGGCGCGACCATCTTCGTGCACCATATCCAGGTCGACCCTTCGGACCCGTCGGCTTTCGCCAAAATCGCCCTGGGTCTCAGGCCGCTCGCCGGGCAGTTCGCTGAGCAACTGTTCGCCATCGGGCTTCTCACCGCTTCCCTGATGGGGGCATCCGTGCTTCCGCTGTCAACGACATACGCGATTACCGAGGCATTCGGATTCGAGCGTGGGATCGACAAATCGTTCGGGGAAGCGCCGGCTTTTCTGACGATCTATACGACGATGATCGTGCTCGGCGCCGGCATCGCCTTGTTCCCCGATGCCCCGCTTGCCCTGATCACCAACCTTCCCAACATCGTCAACGGGATGCTGCTGCCGCTCCTCTTGCCGATCCTGGTCGTGCTGGCCAGTGATAAACGGATCATGGGTCGCTACGCCAACACTCGGCTGTTCAACGTCGCCAGCGGGGCGGTCTTTACCTTCCTGACCCTGGTGACGCTCGCCTTCCTGGCCTCGGTTTTCTTCCCCGGCCTATTTCGCGGTTAGCTGGCGCTCAGCCTCCGCCCGAAACGCCGACACGGCATCGTCCCCGAAGAGAATGAATCGCACGTCGCGCATCGACCTGGCGGTTGGTGCCAGCGCGACGACCTCCTCCAGCATGATCCGGGCGCAGTCTTCCATGGGGAAACGCGCAATGCCGGTGCCGATTGCCGGAAAGGCGATGGAGCGGAGGCCGCGCTCCTCCGCGATGGCGAGGCTTCGGCGGGTCGACCGGCGCAGGCTCTCGGCAGTGGTGCGGCCGCCCAGCCTCATGCTGGCCGCGTGGATCACGTGACGGGCTTTGAGCCTGCCGCCGCCCGTGATCGCCGCGTCACCGACCTCGATCGGGCCGATGGTCCGGCACTCGGCCTGGATCGCCGGGCCGCCCGCCCGGGCGATGGCGCCGGCCACTCCACCTCCCAGCTCGAGGTCGTTGTTCGCGGCGTTGACGATGGCATCGACATCCTGGATGGTGAGATCGCCCTGCTGGACCTCAACGGTCAGGCCGTCGACGCGCCAGCTCATGCGGTCGGCTGGACCTGCCAGGCCATCGCCGCCATTCGCGCCTCGACATCGGCCCGAGTAATGGGCAGCAAACCATGGACGCTGAAATGCTGGATGGTGAATGAGGCCATCACCATGGCGTAGCCAAGCGCCAAACGCACGGTCTCCTCGTTTTCCACCTGCTGCTCCGCGAGGCAGCCCAGGAAGCCGGCGGCCACTGCGTCGCCCGCCCCGGTGGGATCGGTCGGCGGATCCACCGGTAACGCCGGCAGATGGATGTCCTCGCCGTGGCGATAGAGCGTGGCGCCCTTCGGCCCCTCCTTGATGACGAGGCCCCGCAGGCGGAAACGGTGTCGCAACTGCACCGACGCCGCCTCGATGCTGTCGACCTTCGCGAGGGCCATCGCCTCGGACGCGTTCAGGAAGAGGTAATCGAGGCGCTGCAGGACGGGCTCGAGGGCCTCCGGTTGCTCCCGAATATAGAGCTTCATCGTGTCGCCGGCGACCAGCCAGGGATGCTCCAGTTGCTCGAGGACGCGCAGCTGGTGACGCGGTTCCATGCTTCCCAGGAACACGATCGGAATCCGGCGCTGGTCGGGGGTCAGGGTTGGCGTGAATCCCCGATAGGCCCCCTGGTCGGATCGCTCGTTCCGCGTGGTCCCGGTCTCGTAGTCGTGTTCGGCAAACCAGCGATAGGTGGGTAAATCCGACGCGACCACGCTGCGGAGATCGGTTCGTGTGCCACGCTGGGCTTCCTGGAACGCGGGCATGAAGTCGGGGCCGGCTGTGGCGACGATAGAGACCGGGGCAAACAGGCGAGCCGCCAGGCTGAAGTAGGTTGCTGATCCGCCAAGGCCGTCGGTGTTGACGCCCATCGGCGTGCGGACATCGTCACGGGTGATGGTGCCGGCGACGAGCAGGCGCCACGGCTGCTGGGATGGCGTCACGAAGTCCCAATTCTCTCGAATTTCACTTCGCCTCGTGCGGGAGATCAGGACGGGGTCGAGTGGCTACACGGCCAGGCGTTGCGGATCCGGGCGCGCGAGCTCACCTTCGACGGCGGCGATGAAGCGCCGAACCGCCGTCGGGTTGGTGACCAGCCACGCTTCCTCTGGTTGATCGACGTCGGGCCGGCAGATCAGCGCCATGGCCGTGTCATCGCCGACGACCGCGCTGAACCACAGGCGCGCCAGCCAGCCCATCCCCGGATCGCGCCGGTCCGCCTCCTGCGGCAATGGCGTGGTATCCGGCGTCGTGACCACGGCCCGCCGGGCGCTGCGGACCAGGGCGACTTCGGTCTCCCACTCCCCGCGTACAGCGGCAGGATCCGGGCGGCCGAGGTAGACCGTATAGCGGCCGGGACGCATCGTGGCCAGGCTCTCGACCACTCGCCGAAGCAGAGGGACCGTCGAAACGTCGGCAACCGGCCGGCTCCCCGGGGTACCTTCGATAAGCGTTGCCATCTCGCCCATGAGCGCAGGCTAGCACAAACAGGGGCAGAATGCAAACATTTGTTCGTAGGCAACAGCGGCTAGGGACGGAAGAGGGGAATGACGTTCCCCCCGCGAGCGCGCCGGTGGGAGCGGGCGGCCACCATCAGGTCCTCCTGGGCCTCGAACAGGACCTCGGCGGTCCGCTCAACGGAGCGATCGATGCCGAGCTTCTCGGTGTAGCCACCGTCCAGCTGACCGAGCAGATGCACAATGCGCCGCCAGATATTCGTGGGAATCAGCTTGACCTCGCGTAGCCGGCACTCTTCAACAGCATCGAGCAATTGGTCAGTCTCGCGCAGTTGATTGCGCGGAGTGCGAGCGGTGCGGCGTTGCCAGGCCCAGAAGCGTTGCTGGGCAATTTCCAGAACGGTGCGCTCGATCATGACCTAAGCAGCCATGATAGTCCGTGAAAGGAGTGCTGGATGGAAGACCGCATCGAGAGTCAACCGGTATACAGCGGAAAACTGTTTCAGGTGTTCAAGGACAGGGTGCGCCTGCCGAACGGAAATACCACGACCCGAGAAATCGTCCGCCATCCCGGTTCCGTCGCCATCGTCCCGCGCCATAAGGACGGTCGGGTGGTACTCGTTCGCCAGTATCGCTACGTCACCGGCCGCGAACTGTGGGAGATCCCGGCCGGGACCCTGGATAAGCCGGGTGAGGGGATTGTCGAGGGAGCGCGTCGCGAACTGGCGGAGGAGGCGCGCTTGAAAGCCGGCATCTGGACCACGCTGGGCAGCGCATACTTGATGCCGGGCTACTGCGACGAGCGCATGACGTTCTACCTCGCCGAGGACCTGTCGCCCACCGAAGGACACGCGGAGCTCGATGAGTCCTTCAGCGTAAATCCTTTCGACGTGCACGACCTGCAGGTCTTGCGATCGACCGGTGAGCTGCAAGATGCCAAGACCCTGTTAGGGCTGGCCTGGGCAGGCGTTCCGCTCTGGGACGAGCCCCAGCCCCGGCGCTAACGGCGCCGCCCGCTACTCTTCCTCCTCGCCGCCTTTCGACTTCTGGTATGCCGCGATCACGGTCTGCGCGGCGTGCGCCGGCACCTCTTCATAGTGCGAAAACTTCATGGTGTAGCGCCCGCGTCCCTGCGTGATCGAGCGCAGGTCGATCGGAAACCGGTACATCGAAGAGAGCGGGACCTGAGCCTTGACCTTCTCCATGTGATCGGCCGAGGGTTCCATGCCGGCGATCTTGCCGCGCTTGCCGTTGAGGTCGCTGATCACATCACCCATGTTGCGCTCGGGCACCAACACTTCGACGTCCATGATGGGCTCGAGGAGCACCGGCTTCGCATCCATCACCGCCTGGCGCATGGCCATCGCGCCCGCCAGCTTGAAGGCGATGTCCTTCCCGTCCACCTGATGGGTTGATCCGTCCAGCAGGCGGACCTTGATGTCGACCAGGGGGTTGCCGGTCAGCACTCCTTGCTCCATCGTTTCCCGGACACCCCGCTCGACCGACGGTCGGAAATTTTGCGGGATCGAGCCACCGAAGATCTTGTCTTCCCAGATGAAGCCTGTGCCGCGCGGAACCGGGGCAATGTCGATCACGCAGTGACCGTAGAGGCCGGCGCCGCCGGACTGCTTCTTGTACTTCTTCTCAGCTTTGGCGCTGCTGGTGATCGTTTCCTGGTACGGGACCCGAGGCACCGCCAGGGTGCCCTCGACGCCGTACTTGCGCTTCATTTTCTCGAGCACAACGTCGAGGTGGATGTCGCCCATGCCGTGCACGATCGACTCCTTCGTGATCGGCTCGTGTTCCAGCGTCAGCGTCGGGTCTTCGTCAACAAGCTTGACGAGCGCCGCGTTTACCTTTTCCTCATCGGCTTTGTTCTTGGCGCTGACGGCGGCGCTGTAGGTCTGCTCGGGATACTCGATCGGCGGCAGTCGCAGTGGATGGTCGCGGCTGGCGAGCGTGTCGCCGGTCGCCGTCACCTGCAGCTTGCTGATACCCGCAATATCACCGGCCACCACTTCCGTGGCGGGTTCCAATGACTTGCCTTTGGGAAATCCGATCGTGCCGGCCCGCTCCGGCTGGTCCTTGGCGGCGTTCAGGAGCGGAGTGCCGGTTGTCAGCACCCCTGAAACCACCTTGACGTAGCTGATCCGGCCCACGAACGGATCGGCGGTCGTCTTGAAAACGATGGCGCCCAATGGTCCGGCCGGCTCTCGGGTCAGGGTCTCGGCTTGCTCGGTGCGCGGATTCACCGCCTCGACTGGCGGGGCGTGCTTCGGCGAGGGGAGCAGCGCCACGATGGCATCCAGCAGGGTGCCGATACCGATCGACTTGACGGCGGCAGCGCAGAGAACCGGCACAATCGTTCCGGCGGCCACGCCCTTGGCGACAGCCCCGGTGATCTCAGCATCGCTCAGCTCACCGCTCTCGAGATATTTCTCCAGGAGGGCGTCATCCGTTTCGGCGGCCGCTTCCACCAGCGGCGATCGGCGCGACTCGACTTCGGCAGCGAGGTCCTTCGGTAAGGCGATCTCCTTTGGCCGCCCTTGCTGGTCGAACTCATAAGCCTTACGAGTCAGCAGGTCGACCACACCCGTGAAGTTGGCCTCGTGGCCGATGGGCGCCTGGATCGCAACCGGGCGCGGCGAGAACTCCCTGAAGGCATCAACCGTTTTCCAGTAGTCAGCGTTTTCCTTGTCCATCTTGTTGACGACGACCAGCGTGGGAAGGCTGCGAGCCCGCAGCTGTTGCCAGGCGAGCTCCGTGCCAACGATGACGCCGGTGCTCGCCCCGACCACCAGCAGGGACCCTTCGGCTGCCCGCAGCGCGCCGTAGACATCACCCGCGAAGTCCTGGAACCCGGGCGTGTCGAGCAGGTTGATCTTGTGGTCGCGCCAGCTCAGGTGCGCGATGGCGGTGCTGATCGAGATTTTTCGCTTGATCTCTTCGGGCTCGAAGTCCATCGCTTCCCCCAGGCTCGTCTTGCCGTCGTGGCTATGTCCGAGCAGGGCAACGTTTCGAATCTTGTCGGGATCGATTCTGGCCACCGCTTATCCCTCGCCAAGAAGATAGTAAATCGGAGGGGTGCTTCTGTTGGTCAGTCGATCGGCGCCAGCGGCATGATCTCGACGGGACTGCCCGCTGCTACCTCACGGGTGCCTTGCGGCACGACGATCAGGCAGTTGGCGTCGGCCATGGAACGCAGCACGTGCGAGCCCTGGTCGCCGGTCAACCGAACCGCGATCCGGCTGCCATCCCGGCGGGCGATGCCCCGGAAATACTGCTCCAGATGCGGTGGATTGACCAGCGGAACTTCGGTGATCGCCGTTAAGCGCGGACGCTCGAGATCGGCACGGCCCTGCATCTTCAACAGCGCCGGCCTGACGAAGAGTTCGAACCCGACCAGCGTCGAGACCGGGTTGCCGGGCAGCCCGATCAGCGGCACGCCGCTGACGGCGGCGAACAGCAGCGGCTTGCCTGGTCGCAGTGCCACCTGCCAGAAGTCGACGGCCTCCTCCTCCTCGAGCAGCCCGCGGACCAGGTCGTAGGCCCCCATCGATACGCCCCCGGTGCTGACGACCAGCTGCGCCTCACGAACGTTTCGAAGCCGGTCCAGCAGATCCTGCCGCTCGTCGCGGGCGACACCGGCATCGATGACGACACCGCCGGCGTCCTCGATGGCGGCGAGCAAGGTGTATCGATTGGTGTTCGTGATCTGGCCGGGCGCGAGTGACTCACCGGGCTCACGCAGCTCGTCGCCAGTCGTCAGCACGAGCACCCGCGGGCGGCCCACGCAACGAACGCTCGTCCGACCGGCGGAGGCGAGCACGCCGATCAACCCCGGGGTGATGACGCGACCCGTCGTGGCGACCAGATCGCCGCGATGGAGGTCGCTTCCGGCGGCCCGCAGGCTCGTGCCGCTGTCGACGGCGACGCGGACTTCGACCGCGCCGTCACGCTCGGCGGTGTCTTCGACGCGCACCACGGCATCCGATCCCTCGGGCACCATCGCCCCGGTCATGATCCGCAGCGCCGTGTTCGGCTGGACGGCCGTCGTGGGCGCGGCGCCAGCACGGACTTCGCCCAGCAAGCGGAGCCGCACAGGCTGCGACGCTGAGGCCCCTCTGACGTCGACTGCCCGAATCGCGTAGCCGTCCATGGCGGAGTTGGTGAAGGGTGGGACATCGCGCTCCGCATGAACCTCCTCGGCCAGGACGCGGCCGCGGGCCTGCGTCAGGGGGACGTCCTCAGCGGCGAGCGGGGTAATCCGCTCGAGGATTCGATCACGCGCCTGCGCAACCGTCAGCACGGGCGCCGGTGGCCTATCTATCGTTCCAGTGGCTGTTTTCGAACTCGGGCGTGCCGCCCTCGCCATCGGTGACCACGTTCTGGTGGAACCGGGCGGCGACCATCTGGTACGCCATCGCACGCGGAATCCCCAGCTTGGTGAGGCCCTTGACCTCGTCGGCCATAACCTTATCGCGGGCGGCTTCGATGGCCGCGATTACGTCATCGATCGCCGTGCGGGCTTTAGGCCCACCGCCACCGTTTTCAGCAGCGGCCGCCTCGGATGGGACCTCGGCCTGAGGTTCCTTGGGAGCTTTCGTCTTGCCGTCTTTCGTCTCTTTCGCCATGGAATGCTTCACCTTAACACTGGACATCGAGCTCAGGCAGAGACCGTCAGGGTTGCTGCCCCGCGTCTAGCTTGTACCCGTTCCATCACGAAGAGAAACGTTTCCTTGGCTACGGCCGTCACCGGAGCCGCCAGGAACATGCCGATCAGACCGAACAGCGACGCGCCCAGCAGCGTGCTGAAGATCAAGAGCAGCGGGTGCACTTTCGTGAAGCGTCCGAGGATCAACGGTGCGACCAGATGGCTGTCGACTTGCTGGGCGACCAGCGCGAAAATGGCGACGATCAAGGGCAGCGGGCTGCCGGCGGGACTTTGTGCGAGTGCCAGCAGGACGGCCAACGTGCCCCAGATCAGCGGTCCGAAAAATGGAATGGCCTCGATGAAGAACGCGATCGTTCCCACCAGCAGTGCCGCCTTCAGTCCCATCACCCGCAGGCCGATCGTGACCACCACGCCGATGAACAGGCTGATGATCAGCTGACCGCGGACATATTCGCTGAGGACCCGGTCCCAACGACGCATCAAATCCGCCGCAGGGTGCTGTTGTGCGGGTGGAAGGAACGACCGAATCTCGCGCATCAGACGCGGTCCGTCGAGGAGCATGTAAAAGGTGAGCAATGGCACCGCGATCAGCTCGAGCAGCTTGGGAAAGAACGTCAAGGATGCGCTGACGGCGGCGGCTGCGGCGTCGCCCAGGCCACTGACGAAGTCACGAGCTTCCTGGTCCAGCGACTGCTGAACACTGGGCGGAAAGACACCGGCACCGTAGATCGTGTTGCGCCAGTCCTGGAAGGTGGCGCTCAAGCGGTGGGCGATCTGCGGCTCCTGGCCACCCGTGCCAAAGAGGACCCGACCGAGGCGGTTTGCCTCTCCTGCCAGCAAGGGAGCCAGGACGAGGATCGCCACCACCAATACCCCCACAAAGGCGGCGAGGGCGAGGAATGCGGCCAGCACCCGAGGCGTGCGGCGGCCGCCCGGGCCGGGTTCGGTCATGGCGTTGACGAGCGGTAGCAGCAGGTAGGTCAGGAAGATCGCCAACAGGAACGGCAGAATGATCTGGCGGGCGAGAAAGATGATCAACAGCAGAAGGAGGAGCCCACCGCCGGCCCAGATTGCGCCGGGTAGGCGGCTTTTCAATCGCCGCGGCTCGCCGCTGCCGGTGCTCATAGGGCGATTGTAGGAAGGGTCGTTGAATTGCAGACCCATGAAGGCAGTGCTACGTTCAGCAACGTGAATCGCGCGGCACGCTTGCATCGCCTGCTGGTCATCCTGTCGATGGCGACGGCGCGGCCGGGGATCCGGGCGGTCGACCTGGCGAAGACGCTCAAGGTCAGCACCCGAACGGTGTTTCGGGACCTCGCCGAGCTGCAGCGGCTCGGCTTCCCGGTCACCTTCGGCAACGGTTACCCCGCCCAGCAAGAGCTCTTCCGTCGCCGTCGCCGCCAGGAGATGTCGCAGATCATGGCTGACCTGGTCGATCAGCAGCTGGACGTGGTTCGCCGCAAACTCCCACCCGAGGAGGCTGAGCGGGTGGTGGCGGAGGCGGTTCAGTACTTGCCAATGGAGGCCGCTGAGGCGGTCACCCGGGCCCTGGCGAAAGCCGTCCACGGGTAGGTCTTACAATGGCCGCACGGTCGGCTAGCTCAGTTGGTTAGAGCGCTTGGTTCACATCCAAGAGGTCGAGGGTTCGAGTCCCCCGCCGACCATGTGCCCACCGATGGGTGAAAGTGAGCGGGGTCGCCCGGAACCGGTCAGATACAGACCGGTAGCGACTTCAGGCCGCGAAAGACGGGTATGGACTTCCACTCAAGGTCCTCGCTGGCGAGCGCCAGGCGAGGGCGCCGCGCCAACAGAGAGTTGATCGCGATCTGAGATTCGGCTCGAGCGAGCGCCGCTCCCAGACAGAAGTGGATGCCGTGGCCGAACTCAAGGTGGCGATTGGGGGATCGCTCAATATCGACGCGGTCGGGCTCCGGGAATTGAGCGAGGTCGCGATTCGCCGCACCGATCACCATGAACACCGTCTGCTCGGCGCCGATCAATGCACCGCCGATCTCTAGCTCGCGGGTTGAGCGCACCCCACGAAGCTGCACCGCTCCGTCGTAGCGCATCAGTTCCTCGACGGCGCCCGCGACCAGGCCGGGGCGCGTCCGCAGCTTCTCCAGCTGGTCCGGATTTTGGAGCAGCGCCAATAAGCCGTTCGCGATGGTGTCGGTGGTGGTCTCGTGCCCATTCATGAGCAAGAGGATCGCGTTGGCCAGCAGTTCCTCGGCGTTAAGCCGAGTGCCTTCGCTCTCGGCCTCGACCAGCCCGCTCATGATGGTGTCATCGGGATTGCGCCGCAGTCGCGCCGCGATCTCCCGAAAATATTCCAGCAAAGTTTGCACGCTGTCGCGCGCTCTGGCTTCCGTTTCGGTCGCGCCCGCGGAGTATGCGATCACGTCGTCTGACCACCGCTTGAACTGGTCCCGATCTGCACGGGGCAGGCTCAACAACTCCATGACCACCATCACCGGTAGGGGATAGGCAAGGTCCGCGATGACGTCGATGTCGCGGTGGCCATCGATCGCGTCGAGTAGCTCGTCCACGATGGCCTGGATCCGGGGCCGCATGGCCTCGACGCGACGCGGCGTAAAGGCGCGATTGGCCAGTGCCCGTAGCCGGGTGTGCCGGGGCGGCTCTGAGAAGAGCATCATCTGTGACAGAACACGGCGGAGGGGATCCTCCACCTCGACCTTGAGGTCTCCCGCACCGCGCGCCAGTCGTGGATCAGCGAGTGACGCCGCGACATCGGCGTACCGAGTTAGAACCCAGACCTGGTGCTCCTCATCCCAGTGCACCGGATCGCGCTCGCGCAGCGCAGCGTAAACAGGATACGGATCTCGGTAGAACTCGGCGCTGAACAAGGAGGGCAGCGGGTCGAGGAATTCCGTGGTAGCGTCCACGCTTCAATCGTGAGACCCTCAGGCACGGGTTGCAAGGCGCCTTCGGGCGGCCGCTCTTTTTGATCTCGGGCGGCTGGCCATTCTTTGCTAAACTTACGAACGCTTTCCTGCTCCGCTGCCGCCCACGGGCTATAACCGGAGCAAATCCCGTAGGAAAGGAGGTCCCGATTGTCAGCGTATGAGTTGATGTATATCGTCAAGCCGGAGCTTGATGACCAGGCGGTCCAGCAGGAGATCGATAAGGTCGGCCAGCTGATCCAGACGAATGGGGGCCAGGTCAAGAAGGTCACCCCCTGGGGAAAGCGCCGACTCGCGTACAGCGTCAAGGATCAGCGGCAAAGGCATTACGTCGTCGAGGAGTTCGACCTCGTCCAGGCCAAAGTCCAGGAGGTCGAGCGCGTCTTGAGGATTTCGGACAGCGTGTTCCGTCATTTACTGGTTCGACAAGAAGAGGGCAAGAAATGAACCTGAACAAAGTGATGCTCATCGGCCGGCTTACCCGTGATCCCGAGATGCGCTATACGCCGAGCGGCTCGCCGGTGACGACCTTCTCACTGGCTACCAATCGCTATGGGCAGGGGCCGGACGGCGAGAAGAAGGAATACACCGACTACCACAACATCGTCGTGTGGAACATCGGCAAGCGCAACCTGGCTGAGATCTCCGGTCAGTATCTGCACAAAGGCAGCCTGGTTTATATCGAGGGCCGGCTGC
>VBEW01000150.1 GCA_005889225.1 Chloroflexota bacterium
CTGGCGGCCTGGCTGATCTACCTGGTCAGGAGCGACCTCCACGCGCGGACCAACCAGGTCAAAGCCAAGGACACCGACATTCTCTACGAGCTGCGAGAGGGCATCGGGTATATCGCGGCCCGGCCGCCGGTCCGATTTGCGGTCATTCAACTCAGCCTGACGATCGCCGTCATCTTTTCGGTTTTTGTGTTGGCGCCGGGCTACATGAGCACGGTGCTGCGCCTCCGCGTGACCGACGTGTACCTCTTCCTGGCGCCGGCGGTGATCGGCATGCTGGCCGCGGCGTTCTATCTTGGTCAATACGGTCGCCACTATCGGCGCAGCCGACTGCTGATCGGTGGCCTGCTGTCGGCCGGAATCACGCTGATGCTGATCGCCGTCGTCCCCTACCTCCTGGAGCAGCTCTCCGCCACCTGGTTGCTCGTCTGGTTTCCTGTCGTCTTCGGCTTCATCGGCGGGGTCGAGTTCGGCATGCTGTTCATTCCCGCCTTCACCGTCCTGCAGGAAAAGACGGAAGCCGAGCTGCGCGGCCGGATCTTCGGCGCGATGTTCACCGTCGTGAACGCCGCGATCGCGATCCCGATCCTGGTTGCTGGCGGACTGGCCGACCTCTTCGGCGTCACTCGCGTCATCTTCGGGATGGGCCTCCTGCTGGTGGCTAGCGGCGCGATCTCGGCCCTGGCCGGGCGGCGCAGCCCGCTCGTGCCGCCGAGCCTGTCGGCGAACGGAAAAGCCCGGGTCTGATCGCGGCCCGCCGGGAGCGGATCGCTTCGTGACGGCCGAACGTCATGACCGGGTCCTGCCCTTGCGGTCGCTCCGCCACCAGGCGTAGGCGAGCGCGAGCCAGCCAACCACGAAGGCCAGGCCCACCGGCATCGCTGTCGCTCGGCGTACCGCCGGGACGAGAACCGCCAGTACGAGCCAGCTTGCAAACAAAATGGCCCAAGCGGCGCTGGCGGCACTTAGAAGACAAGCACTGAGCCAAAGGCACCGAGCCCGTACACCGCGATCTCCAGGTGGCTGACCTTGCCGGTACGGTTTCCTTCGCCCGCCACGATGTTATGACGATGGCTTGCCGGCAATCTCGCAGCGCCCCTCGGCATGGATCGAGTAGGCTAAACTGCCGCGCAGGGCGCATAGCTCAGTTGGTACGAGCGCTTCCATGACAAGGAAGAGGTCACAGGTTCGACTCCTGTTGCGCCCACCACTAGACATAATCGCGATGTGACGATTGCCCCAATGAAAACCGATCTCGAGGCGGTCATCCAGGAAGTTAGGTCCGCCGAGTCGCATTTGCGAGGCCCGGACGCGGAGAGTTGGGCGGCCCGGCTCGATCGGGATCACGACCGTATCGAGGAGGCGCTTCACTGGCTGCTGAAGAACGACCCGACCAGTGGATTGGAGTTGGCGCTCGCCTTACCCGACTACTGGCATCTCCGCGGTAAGTGGGCCGAAGGGAGAGCCTGGCTCGAGCGGTTTCTCGCTGCGATATCAGCTCCCACGCCCACGTTGCGTTGCCGCGCTCTAAGTAGTATTTCCGGTCTTGCGTTCCGCCTCGGTGAGAACGAAAAGGCGCGGCAGTTCGGGAACGAGGCCTTGGAAATTGCCAGGAGTTTGGGCGACAAGCCACTGATTGTCGGTGCGCTGACCCGGCTTGCGCGCGTCGGCCTGCGGGACAACAACCCGCGTCAGACGATAATCCTCTGCCGTGAGGCTCTGGCACTGGCCGAAGAAGCCGGCGACGAGGAACTCTCCCTGACGCCCCTTCACTGCCTCGCCGAAGCGACCCGTATGGATGGCGATTACGAGGGGGCCCGGAACCTCTACCGTCGCAGCCTGGGCCTCAACCGCAAACGCGGCGATGAGCTTGTGATCGGCGTGGAAACGAGCAACCTGGGGGCAGTCGAGCTGTGGTTCGGCAACGTTGACACCGCAGTCTCCCTGTGGCAGGAGTCCTTCTCCCTGGCCCATCGAACCGAGAACCGCTACCTGCTGCCGTACCCCGTCGCCGGGCTCGGCGAAGCGGCTGCCGCCAAAGACGACTGGGACCGGGCGGCCCGTCTTCTGGGCGCGGCAAGTGGTCTCTTCAAAGCCAGTGGAGCCGCAATGGATCCGGCTGACGTCGCGGCCTATGAGCAAGCGGTCGCCAGGGCCCGGGCTGGGCTAGCCGACGCGTTCGCCCGCGCCTGGTCGTCGGGCGAGTCAATGACCGTTGATGAGATCGCGGCGTTCATTTGAAGCTGGGTCCGCTCGGCAGGCGACAGGCCGCTCCTCGCTCACCGTTATACGTGCGATGGCTACTCGCTTCCGGCGCTGGCTGGCCCAGCTGCTTGACCACGTCCTCCTGCATGGGTTCTGGAATTAGGACGCGGTAACCGCTACCGTCTAGGGATGGCGGTCGAAACCGGCGCCCTGTCCCTGGCCGACATCCAAGCCGCGGCTGACCGGATTCGCGATTATGTGTTGCCGACGCCAATGGCCTCCGCTGAGGCTGTGGCCGGCCCCGGCGCCTGGCTCAAGGCCGAGAACCTCCAGCGGACTGGATCGTTCAAGGTGCGCGGCGCCATCAACGCCGTCCTGCAGCTCGATGCCGAGCAGCGCCGCCGGGGCGTCATCACGCTGTCGGCCGGGAACCACGGGCAGGCGCTGGCGTACGCCGCCCAGGCGTTCGACATCCCGTGCGTGGTCGTGATCCGTGACGACGCGCAGGTGACGAAGCTCCAAGCGATCCGCCGGTACGGGGCCGAGATCGTTCTCACGCCGATCGCGCAGTGGCAGGAACGCCTTGAGGAGGAACAGCACAAGCGCGACCTGCACCTCGTTCATCCCTTCGATGATCCGGTGGTCGCCGGCGGCCAGGGAACGGTCGGGCTCGAGATCCTCCAGGCCGTCCCCGACGTCCGCACCGTGATCGTTCCCGTCGGTGGGGGCGGCCTGATCGCCGGCGTCGCCGTGGCCATCAAGGAGCAGCAACCGAACGTGCGGATCATCGGGGTGGAGCCGGAGCGAGCGCCAACGGTCTCTGAAAGCCTGGCCGCCGGCCATCCCGTGCCGCCTTCCCGCCTGGACACCATCGCCGATGGGCTGGCCGCTCCCTATACTCGGCCGTTCAATCTGGCCCTGATCCAGCGGTATGTCGATGAGGTGCGCACCGTCAGCGACGAGGCCATCATCGCCGCGCTCACCTCGATCGTTCTCAAGGCCAAGCTCGTTGTCGAGCCGGCCGGTGCGGCGGGAGTGGCGGCGCTGGCGGCGGATTCCGAGATCCAGCGGCCGGTGGTCGCCGTCCTGACCGGTGGGAACCTCGATGGGCAGCGGCTGAGCTCCTGGCTTGGTAGAAAAATCCCCGGGTGGCGTCCCGGGGATTGAGCGAAGGGCTATTCCACCTGTCCTAACGCGGCGGGGCGCCGCCACTTACGGCCGGGGCCTCATGCAATAATTTCGCTCGGCCATGGCAATCGCCCCGAACGGCAGCGCCGACGCGGCGGCAGTCTTGATTTTTGAGAATGACCCACGGCAGGCGATCGCCTACCAGGAATTGTTCGTCGACGCCGGCTATGCCGCGCAGACGGCGCTGCCGGATGAGGCCGTGCAGAAAGTGTGTGAGCAGCTGCAACCGCAGGCGGTCCTCTTCGATATGGGAATCTGGGAAGCGGACACGGCCTTTGTCTTCGGCATTCTCAATGGAGCGGTCGGCTTTGAGCGTCCGGTGATCGTCGCCCTGGGCTCGCTGCCCCATCAAGTGCGTCGGGCCAAGCGGTTCGGGGCCGATGGCATTTGGATCCGCGGCGTTGACGACGCCGCGACGCTCCCGGGGCTTGTTGCCGACCTCGTTGAGCAGAGACGCGAGGGAAAACTCAAACCAAAGATGCCCTCGACCCCCCTCTGACCGCCGAGGCGTCCGCAAAAAGTCTCACATCATCTTTACAACCCCTCATTGCACGTTGACAGCGACCGCGCGCTTGACGACGGCGTCTTTTCCCCAGCTAATCCTCTCGTCGGTCCGCCGATGTGGATAAGCAGAGTCGAAGCTTGACTTGCGAGGAGCGGCGAGCATAATCAATAACGCGTCAGGGGAGAGGTCTCGGCAGGGACCGCAAGGAAGTTGGAAGCAATGTTGGAGGTCGCTAACGGTTTGAAGCAAGCCGCTCCGCCCAGGATCTGCGCTCGCCCAGGGTGTTGCGCCTCCGTCAAGAAGGCAACGGCCAAGTACTGCAGCATCAGCTGCTGTGCGATTGACCCGAGCCGGCAGGAACGCCTTCGACGGCAGGCGCGGCGTGCGCCGATTGTTCCCCTGGCGCACCAGTTATCGATCATGTTCCAGGTCCATCCGGACATCGAGGCCTCGCTCGACGAGCGAACGGTCGGCCGGGATGACATCCCGGCCGGTCTGCAGCGTCTGCGCGCCGTTTAGGCGCGTTCTAGGACCCTTCGTATAATCGGCTGGCCCTATTGAGGGCACAGTCATGAGCGAAGACCTCGAAACCCTGCGCCACTCGACGGCGCACGTGATGGCCGCGGCGGTGCTCGACCTCTTTCCGGGAACGCTGATCGGCATCGGCCCCGCGACGGACGAGGGCTTCTACTACGACTTTGGCTTCAAAGAGCGGCTGCTACCGGAGCAGCTGCCAAGGATCGAAGCCCGAATGCGGGAGATCATCAAGGCGGGGCTGCCGTTCACCAAGGAGGAGCTGCCGCGGGCCGACGCGGTCGCGCTCTTCGAGCGGTTGCACCAGCCGCTCAAGGTGGAGTTGATCGGCGACAAGGTCACGGACGCGACGGCGCGGCTCTACCGGACCGGCGACTTCGTGGACCTGTGTCTGGGTCCGCATGTCGCGAATGCGGGGCAGCTCGGTGCATTCCGCCTCCTCTCTATTGCCGGCGCCTACTGGAAGGGAAGCGAGAAGAATCAGCAGCTGACGCGCATCTACGGAACCGCGTTTCCCACGCAAGTAGAGCTCGACAGCCACCTGAAGATGCTGGAGGACGCCGCCAAGCGCGACCACCGGAAGCTTGGCAAGGAGCTCGACCTCTTCCTGATCGACGAGATGGTTGGCCGCGGACTGCCGCTGCTGACGCCCAGGGGAGCCACCATCCGGCGCCAGATGGAGGAGTTCATTCTCCGCCTGGAGCGGCGCCAGGGTTACGAGCACGTCAAGACGCCCGACATCGCCCGCTTAGACATTTACAAGATCAGCGGCCACTTCGAGCGCTATCGCGATTCGATGTATGCCCCTTCGGAAATGGAGGACGAGCAGTGGCAGCTGCGGCCCATGAACTGTCCGCATCACATCCGCGTCTTCCAGCGAAAGGCTTACAGCTTCCGCGAGCTTCCGGTCCGGATTGCCGAGCTGGGCACGGTGTATCGCTATGAAAAATCGGGGGAGGTTTCGGGCCTGATCCGGGTACGCGCCTTCACCATCAACGATGCCCATATCTTCTGCCGGCCCGATCAGCTGAACGACGAATTCGAGCGGGTGATCGAGCTCATCCTGCACGTCTACCGCGCCTTCGGCATTACCGATTTCTATTTCCGGCTGTCCCTGCGGGACGACGCCAGCAATAAGTGGATGGGCGACCCCGCCGTGTGGCAGCGGGCCCAGGACGCTGCCCGCGAGGCATTGCGCGCCTCCGGTCACCCGTTTGTCGAGGCGCCCGGCGAGGCGGCCTTCTACGGACCAAAACTCGATGTCCAGATCAAGGATGCAATCGGCCGCGAGTTCAGCCTTTCGACCAACCAGATCGATTTCCTGATGCCCGAACGCTTCGGCCTCGAATACGTCACCTCCACTCAGGCGATGGAGCGGCCGGTGATGATCCACCGCGCCCCTATCGGTTCGATGGAGCGATTCATGGCTTATCTGATCGAGCGCTATGCCGGCGCCTTTCCCGTCTGGCTGGCTCCCGTCCAGGTGGTCTTCATTCCGATTGCCGACCGGCACGTCGAATCAGTCAGCAAGCTGGCCGACCGGTTCCGCCAGCGCGATCTGCGGGTCGAGGTCGACGGCCGGAGCGAGCGCATGCAGGCTAAGATCCGTGACGCCCAGCTGCAGAAGGTGCCCTACATGGCGGTGGTCGGCGACAAAGAGCTGGAGGCCGGAAGCTTGAACATCCGCCGGCGGGAAGGTGGCGACCAGGTCGCGCTGGGTGTGGAGGATTTCCTTCGCCAGCTCGAGGACGAATCCCGGCTACCGCTCTAGTTTGTGGGATCCGTTGCGTGGTATACTCCCGCGTGCCAAGAGAGGCTGTCCCAAACTCTCACCTCCAGGCCGGCGCTGAAGAGGTCAAGGGGACGAAGGTAGCCTCGGGGCTATCTTTTTTTGTGTTCGAAGGAGGCATGATCCACGGCATTTAGGGAACTTCGGATCAACGATCAGATCCGCGCCGCCGAAGTCCGCGTTATCGACGATCGAAATGAACAGTTAGGCGTGATGACCACCGACCGCGCGAAGGCTCTCGCGGTCGAGCGGGAAATGGACCTGGTCGAGGTCGCGCCCCAGGCGCAGCCGCCGGTGGCCCGGATCATGGATTACGGCAAATTCAAATTCGAGAGCCTGAAAAAAGACAAAGATGGACGCCGCAAGCACAACGTCATCAAGGTCAAGGAAATGAAGCTCCGTCCCAAGATCGGTGAGCATGACTTCCAGACGAAGTTCCACGCGGTCAAGTCGTTCCTGGAAGAGGGCGACAAGGTCAAGCTGACCATCATGTTCCGGGGCCGCGAGATGGTGCACCAGGATATCGGCAAGAAGCTCTTGGACCGGATGGCGCTGGAGCTCAAGACGATCAGCACCATCGAGCGCATGCCATTGCTGGAGGGCCGCAACATGATCATGATCCTGGCGCCGGCCGCCGCTGCCCAGGCGCCTCAGCCGCAAGCCCAGGCACGCCAAGGCTAAAGGAGCGTTCGATGCCTAAACTCCGTACCCATCGCGCGTCGGCCAAGCGATTCCGGATGACGAAGACCGGCAAGATCGTGCGGCCGCACGCGCAGAAGAGCCACCTGCTCGGGC
>VBEW01000295.1:0-2091 GCA_005889225.1 Chloroflexota bacterium
CGTTCCGCCATTGGTGGTGTGAGCTGGCAGGCTCTCTCGTACTTTGCCGGCAAAGCGCTGGTCCTGGTCTCGACCGTCATCCTCGCCCGCCTGTTGGCGCCAACCGACTTCGGGGTAGTGGCGATCGCGCTGGTCTTCATCACCTACGCCGACGTCGTGACCGATCTTGGGGTTGCCCAGGCGCTCGTGTTCTTGCCGCCGGACCGGCGGCGCAATGATGCCGCGCTGGTCGTCTGCCTGGCGGTCTCCGGCGCGTTCGTCGCGGTGGCCATGCTGGTTGCTCCGCTGGCGGCCTCCTTCTTCGGTCATCCGGAGGTCACAGGGATGTTCCGCGTTCTGTCGCTCTCGCTCCTGCTGCGGGCGACCGGCCAGGTCCCCGACGCCCTGCTGCGCAAGGGCCTGCGCTTCCGCCCGCGCACGATTGCCGAGCTGAGCCGGGCCCTGCTCCAGGGCGGCGTCTCTATCGCCCTCGCCCTGCTGGCATTCGGCCCCTGGGCGATCATCGATGGCTACCTGGTCGGCTGCGCCGTATGGAGTGCGCTACTGTGGAAAGCCGTCGGCTACCGGCCCGGCCGGTCGGTCTGGCATCTGCGCGGCGCCGGCCTTCGACCGCTGCTCGCCTTCGGGCTGCCGGCGGCCGGCACCGCGCTGCTGCTGTGCCTCGTCTTCAACATCGATTACCTCATCGTGGGCCGGCTGCTGGGCGCCCAGGCGCTGGCCTACTACGCGCTCGGGTTCCGGATCCCCGAGCTCGTCATCATCAGCGTCTTCAACGTCGTCTCGGTGGTCGCCTTCCCGCTCTTCAGCCAGGTCCGCCAGGACACGACCCGGTTGCTTCGCGGCTACCTGTTCGGCCTGCGCGTCCAGGCCATTTACGGCGTCGCGGCGGGGGTCGGCCTGGCGATGGCGGCGCCCATGATCGTTCACGTGCTTTTCGGTCCCCGATGGGGCCCGGCCATCGTGCCGCTGGAAGCGCTGGCGCTCTACGCGGCGTTTCGATCGTTGGGTCTGGGGCCGCACGAAGCGTTTCGCGGCATCGGCCGCCCCGATCTCCTGGTGAAGGTGTCGTTGCTGCGCTTCGCCGTCGTTGCCCCGGCCCTCTTGATCGGCGCGAAGTTCGGGATCGACGGCGTGTCCTGGGCGCAGGCGGCCGCCGCCCTTCCGCTCGCCGTGGTCATGCAGGTGATCGCGTCGAAAGTGCTGCGCATCCCGTTCGGCGCGATCCTTTCCTCCCTTACCCCGGCGCTGGCGGTGGGCATCGGCGTGGCCGCGGCGATGGCGCCGGTTCGTTTTGTGCTGGTCGGGGCGGAGCCGGAACGTCTGCTGCTTGCCATCGTGGCCGGAGTTGCCGGCGGGGCTGTTGCCCTGGCCGCCATCGATCGGGGGTTCGTTCGCGAGATTACAAAGCTTGTGCAACCACAGGCCGGCGTCCCTCTCGCCGTCGGCGCCGAGTGAAGGAGTGAGGAACATGCGCGGTGCCCTGCGTCGATCACTGGCCACCTTGACGGTTTGCGCTCTCGGACTCGGGCTTTCCGCGCTCAACAGCCCGTCCGCGCTGGCGGCCGGCACCTGCACTACGACGGTGACGCCGAGTTACACAGTGCAGGTCTGCCTCACCGCACCCGATACCGGGGCGACGTTGACCGGCGATACGACGGTGTCGGCCACGCAGACCGTCATCCAGGGAAGCGCCAGCGTTAGCCGGATGGTCTTTGCGGTGGACAACCAGTACCTGCTCTCCGCGTACACCGCGCCGTACAGCTTCACCTGGCACACGGCGCGGCATTGGGTGGATGGGCCGCACACCCTTGGCGTCTATGCACGGATGTCCGACAACACCGACACGTCCGCGAATGCGGCGACAGAGCCGGTCACCCTCGTCAACGGCGTCAGCACGCCGCCCGTGAACAACAACAGTCGCACCCCCACGACGGGAACCGCCCCGCCCGCGGGTCAGCCGGAGATCGTGGGGGCGGTGGGCAGTGGAGCGGACGGCCGTGGGGCCAACATCGTGGCGAGCGAGGTCGCCGGCTGGTCACCAAATCTCTTCCTCTATCTCGGCGACGTCTACGAGCAGGGCAGCTACGAAGA
>VBEW01000295.1:2273-2569 GCA_005889225.1 Chloroflexota bacterium
GCGTCGAGCCCCCAGCTGACCTGGCTCAACAACGACCTGGCGGCGCATCCCGGCGCCTGCACAATCGCCTACTGGCACGAGCCGCGCTTCGCGCTCGACGGCCCCGACGAAGGAAGCGCCGCCGAGCAGCCCCTCTGGGCGCCGCTCGCGAACGCTCACGCCACCATGGCGGTGAACGCCGACCGGCACAACTACGAGCGCTGGACGGCCATGGACGCCAATGGCACCGCTTCGGCCACCGGGATGGCCGAGTTCGTCGTCGGCACCGGCAACCACAACTGGGAATCAGTCATCGG
>VBEW01000151.1 GCA_005889225.1 Chloroflexota bacterium
CATCGGTCGCCCCCATCTCATACTCCGTGAACGCCGTGCCGATAAGGGCGATGAGCGGGAGCGCGGCGCCGATCAGGCGGCGCCCCCAGGCCAACGGATGCGCCTGTCCGAGCCACCAAACAGCGCCGAAGACATAGGCGTCGAGAAAGTAGTATGGCCAGACGCTCTTCGCCAGGAAGGGGAGTGCCAGGGCCGTCAACGCCAGCAGCCCGTAGATGTCGCGCGATGAGGGTTCCAGGTCTGGGCGGGCACGAAGCACGATGAGACTCGCGAGCACTGCCAACCCGAGCACGAAGAGGACGTCCGCGCGTTGCGGGACCGACTGATATGACGTCCCAACGACGAGCTGCCAGATCGATCCGCCGGCGAGCGGGAGGCTACCGCGATGCGTGACCAATGAGTAGATCGTGTCCTCTGGATCGGCGAGCACGAACGGCAAGAGTCCGAGCGCGACGATGACGGCGGCGGCCCCAGCCAACCAGGCCACGGCCCGCCATCGGCTTCTGGCGAGCAGCAAGAGTCCCAATGGGATGAGAGGAAGTGCGGCCAGGCTCCGCGTCAGCATGGCCAGCCCGAAATAAATACCCGCCGCGGTGGGCCGGCCACCGGCGAGGCGGCGCACGGCGAGGAGGACCAGCCAGAGTGTCATTGGCAGTTCGATGTGCCCATAACCGAGCACGCCGTTCCACAGCGTCGGCGCGGCGGCAAAGACGCCGTAGGCCAGTAGCCGCGATACACCAGCGAGGCTGGTCCCGCGCAATCGATCGATGGCGGCAACCGCTTCGCGCGCCATCAACAGGCTAAAGATCGAAAATGCGCCCAGGACGAGCATGCGCCGCAGGCGCTCGTCGTCCAGCCAGCCAATGCGGGACGCAACTGCCGCTACGGCCGTGAGAGGCACCAGCGCGAGTGGTCCATTGTCATTCGCGATGATCGCCTGGAAACGCGCCGTGTAGACGAGCAGAGGGTGCCCACTCAGCGCAATCCGCACCGCCGGGAAAAAGAAGTAGTCGAGGTCGGTAAGCGGCCCCCTCCAAAGCCATCCGGCAATCGCCCAGGCAATGGCATAGGTGAACCCGAGGGCCCAGGTCGCGGCCCGCGTCACTGTTTGATTCACCGCTGAGGCGTCATGGGCGAGATTACT
The DNA here is from genome assembly GCA_005889225.1 of Chloroflexota bacterium. GTDB lineage: Bacteria > Chloroflexota > Dormibacteria > CF-121 > CF-121 > CF-13. Next base: position 1,145 of record VBEW01000151.1, read on the forward strand.
CTAAGCATGCAGTCTGCATGCAACCAAGCACCCGATCTGAAGATCTGCCGGAGCTGATCGTCCGAGATGCTGTTGCCTGGCGGAAGTGGCTCGGCAGCCATCACGAGAACTCTCGAGGCGTGTGGCTGGTAGTTTCCAAAAAGGGCACGATAACGCCGACCCGGCTCACCTACGATCAGGCGCTCGAGGAGGCCCTCTCGCATGGGTGGATCGATGGCCAGGCGCAGCGCCGCGATGACCGGAGCTATAGACTGCGCTTCACTCCGCGACGCAGTCGGAGCGCATGGTCAAAGCGGAACACGGTCATCGCCGATCGGCTCATCAGTGAGGGGCGCATGCACCCGGCGGGCGTGGCCGAAATCGAGCGTGCAAAATCCGATGGCCGCTGGCAGGCCGCGTACCACGGTCAGGCGACCATTGAGGTACCCGACGACCTCACCGCGGCGCTGAACACGCAGCCGGCCGCGAAGGCGATGTTCCAGATCCTTTCGGCGCCGAACCGTTACGCCGTGCTCTACAGGATCCAGGACGCAAAACGGCCGGAGACGAGAGCTCGCCGCATTGAGCAGTTCGTAGCGATGCTCGCGCGGGGCGAAACGATCTACGCCCAGCGCAAGGTGCTCTCCGGGTGAAGTTACCAGCGAGCCGGCAGCCCTCCAACAACGCTAGTCACCTCGGCGCAGCTGCGCAGTTTTGGAAAAGCGACCACGTCCCGGTCGCACGTACCATCCGGACATCGATCGAGGTTGTTATGGGAGTACGTGAGAAATGAAGGAAAAACTGCGCGGCCCAGCGGCGTACTTTCCGTCGATCGAGGCGAAATACGGCCGGACGGTCAACCAATGGAACGCGCCATGCGCGCCTCAGGCGCCACCGCCATCACGGCGGACTTTCTATCTAGCGATCGCTGATAGGTCAGCCGCCTCCTGAGTGGCATGGACTGATGGTGCCGATGGACCCACTTGAATCTTCAGACCGCCGCCGCTCTTGAAGGTGTCGATGGCCGATTGGTAGTCCTCGAGTGGGAACCAGTGACTGATCATGGCCTCGCAGTCGATCACACCCCTTACCACCAGGGCCAACGCCCGTTCAAAGCTGTTCAGCACCGCCATCGACCCGATGATCCGGATCTCATCCCGGTAGACGTCGAAGGGCGAAAACTTGACGCGAGCCTCCGCACTCGCGACGCCGAATACGAGAAACGTGCCGCCCCGCTTTACCCGACCGAGACCATCCTCGATGGCGGGAGCCGCGCCGGTGGCGTCGATCACAACCTCCCAACCACCGGGCCGGTCGAACTCCTCGGCGGAGGCGGCGATGCGGTCTGCCGCGAGCCGTTTCGCCAGGTCAAATCTCGCCGGGTTCTTGTCTACCATGTCGACGCCGCCCGATCCCGCGTGCCGCGCCAGCTGAGCCAGCATGAGGCCCATCGTGCCGGCTCCGTAGATCAGGTACCGGTCCGCTAGACGCACGCCGATCTGATCGAAGCCATGGACGGCGCAGGAGAGCGGCTCGACCAGCGTTCCCCATCGCCTCGGTAGTTCTCGTGGGATCGTGAACGCGACATGGGACGGCACCCGGACGAGTTCGGCAGAAGCGCCGTTGAGGGTTACACCGAGTGCGCTGTAGTTCTCGCAGAGATTGGTGCGGCCCATCCGGCAGAAATGGCACGTCCCATCCGGGAGATTGGGATCGACCGCGACAAAGTCGGCCACGCGAACATTTTGGACGTCGCGGCCGACCGCAACCACCTCCCCGCAGAACTCGTGTCCTGGGACGACCGGGTAGTGAGCCGACGAGATGTCGCCATTGAGCAAATGCAGATCCGTACCGCAGATGCCGGACGCCTCAACCTTGAGGATCACGTCTGATGACCCGGGCGTGGGATCGGCCAGGCTTGTCAGCGTAATCTGGCCAGGCCGTTCGAATACCACCGCTTTCATTTCACTGCTCCCATGGTCAGGCCGCGAATCAGTTGCTTCTGCGCGAACCAGCCGGCCAGCAGCACGGGCAGGCTGGCAAGCGTCGCCGCCGCCGCCAGCTTCGCATAGAAGAGACCGCGACCGCTGATGAAGCCCACCAGGAAGATGGGCGAGGTTGCTGCGACGCTCGACGTGAAATTGACGGCGTAGAAGAACTCATTCCAGGCAAAGATAAGGCAGATCAGGGAGGTGGCGGCAATCCCAGGCGTGATCAACGGCAGCACGATGCGGATCAGCTCGTGCCGCATGCTCGCCCCGTCGACCCGTGCCGCCTCGACCAGTTCGTGCGGAAGCTCGAGCATGAAGGAGCGCAGGAGCCAGATCCCCAGCGGAAGATTGATCGTCGTATAGATGATGACGAGGGCAAAGATGTTGTCCAGGAGGTGCAGGTTCCGCGCCAGGATGTAGAGCGGGACCAGGCTCGCCGCAAAGGGGAGGAAGCGGGTCGAGATCAGGAAGAACAGGACGTCGCGCGACTTCTTGACGGGGCGGATCGATAGTGCGTAAGCGGCCGGCAGTCCGAGGATCAAGACCAGCAAAGTCGAGCCGAAGGTGGCCATCGCCGAGTTGATCAGATAGGGTGGAAAGTCGCGAGAGAGGACCTCGCTGAATTGCGCCAGGGTGGGGACGAACAGAATGGTGGGCGGTATGCTCGCCGCCTGGGGCTCCGTCTTGAGGCCTTCGAGGGCCATCCACAAGACCGGGAAGAAGAAGGCGATCGAGATCACCCATGCGAGCGCGGACCAGCCAACCTTCGAGAGCAGTAGACCGCGGCTGCGCGGTCGAGCCGCCACCACGCTCATCGCCTGGCCTCCACGTGGAAGATGGTGAAGAGGGTGCGGAGGGCGAAGGTGGCGACGATCATGGTGAGAATCACGGCGATCACCCCGATGGCCGACGCCTTGCCGATGTCGAAGCCCTGGAAGGCCACGAGATAGAGGAGGAAGGGAAGGTTCGTTGTCGCCTGTCCGGGTCCGCCCTGGGTGGTCATGAAGATCACGTCGAAACTCTGAACGATGAAGAGCGAGCCCAACAGCGCGCCCAGCTCAACGAAGGGGCGAATGAAGGGCAGCGTGATGTAGCGGAACATTTGGGCGGGCCGCGCCCCATCGACCCGCGCCGCTTCGAGCACCTCCTGGTTTTGCGACTGCAGGCCGGCCAGCACGATCAGCATCATGAACGGAGTCCAGCGCCAGACCTCGATGCCGACGATGGACGCCATCGGGAACTGATTGATCCAGTCCATGTTTCCGAGACCGATCGGCTTGAGGACGTAATTGACCAGACCAGTGAGGGGGTTGAGCAGCGTGTCCTTCCACATCAACGCCGCCGCCGTCGGCATGACGAGGAAGGGCCCGATCATCAGCGTCCGCAGAATCCCCTTCCCGAAGATCTCCCGGTTCAGCAATAAGGCGATGCCGATCCCGAACACCACCGAAATCGCCACCGCGCAGACCGTCAGGACAATCGTGTTCCAGATGGCGATCCTGATGCTGGGATCGCTCATCACCGCCGTGTAGTTTTGCAGACCGGCGAAGCGGGCCGGCTCGGGGCGGAGCAGATTCCAGTCCTGCAGGCTGTAGAAGAGGGTAAGGACGAAGGGGATCTGGGTCACGAGAATGACGTAGATCAGCGCCGGCAGCAACGGCAGGCGGCGAAGCCAGCTATCCCATCGTGCGGCGGAGGCGCCCGGGCGAACCCGAACGCCTCCGCTTGCGAGCGCCGCATCGGTCGGTGGCCTGATCGTCATGCGAGCCATCGCATTCCCGGCCCGGCTCCCTACCTACTTGTGCTTTTTGCCCACGGCGTCGGCCAGCTGCTGAGCCTGCTGCAGCGCGCTGTCAACCGTCGATGTGCCCGCGATCGCCGCCGCGATGAACTGCGAAACCTGGGTACCCAGTTCCTGGAATTCGACAATGTCGACGTACTGAATGCCGGTGTAGGGCACAGGGTCCACGGTTGGGTGGTCCACGTCGGCATGGGTGATCGAGTCCAGGGTCAATTGGGCAAAGCTTCCTGCCACCTTCTGATAGTCAGGGATTTGATATGTCGACGTGCGCGTCCCCGGTGGAACGTGGTTCCAGCCGAGCTTGCTGCCGACCAGCTTGATGTAATCCTGCGAGGTGGCCCATGAGGCGAAAGCCCAGGCCGCATCCTTCTTCGTGCTGGTGGTTGGCATACCCAGCGACCAGGCCCACAGCCAACCGGAGTATGGCTTTTCCTTCATCGGAGCCAGGGCGTAGCCCGAGTTGGCGGCCGCGTCGCCGGTGAAGTTGCTGGCGCCTACGGTGGCGTCATACCACATCGCGACCTTGCCGCCGTTGTAGGCATTCAAGCACTCGCCAAAGCCGGCATTGGCCGCGCCGGGCTCGCCGGCGGTCTTGATCAGGTTGACGTAAAAGTTGACAGCGGCCTTGAACTTGGGCGAGGTGAGCTGTGCATTCCATTGCTCATCGAACCAGCGTCCGCCGAAGGTGTTCACGACCGTGTCGAGCGGAGCGAGCTGTTCACCCCAGCCGGGAAGGCCGCGCAGGCAGATGCCGGCGACCCCCTTGCTTGGATTGTTGACCTTGCGCGCGGCATTGGCGACCTCGTCCCAGGTCGGGCTCTGCGACAGGGTGACTCCCGCCTGCTGCAACATATCTTTGCGATACATGAGGAAGGAGGATTCGCCATAGAACGGAACGGCGTAGAGGCTCCCGTTGTAGGAGAGCGCCTTAGCCACGCCTGGAATCAGGTCGTCGGGCTGGTACGAGGACGTCTTCTGTACGTAGGTCCCCAGATTTTCGATCCATCCATTCTTCGCCCACAACGGAACCTCGTAGGTGCCGATCATGCTCAGGTCGTACCGGCCGCTGTGGGTGGCGACGTCCTGGGTCACCTGCTGACGGAGCTGGTTCTCCGGCAGGATGACGATCTTCACCTTGATGTTGGCGTGGTCCTTTTCAAACTCCGGAACCAGCTTCTGCAGGTCCTCCATCTGCGGGTTTCCCACCGCCGCGACGGTAATGGTGGTATTCGAGCTGCCGCCACCGCCGCCAGCGCCCGGCGAACAGGCGGCGCCCACGAGGGCAATCAGCAGTGGAATGGCCAGCACGGCGTGGGATCTAGTCGGTACGCCCCTCGGTAGCCGATGTATGTCGGTGCTCATACGACGACCCTCCTTGAAGCTGGGAGGCGAACCCCGCCCCGGGATTCCCTCTAGCCCGGACTCGGCATTGACAACGTTATCAACTTATAACATGGTATGGGTTCAGGCGCAAGCCCAATTTGCCAGGCGGGCCCGACGGGATGTCCCGGGGCAAAGGAGGTTAACGTTGCCAAATGCGGGGACCGGTGCCCGGGGGCGCCCCACTATGCGGGAGGTGGCGGCGCTGGCCGGTGTCAGCTTGAAGACGGTCTCCCGGGTGATCAATACCGAACCTGCCGTGTCGGCAGACGTCCGATCACGGGTCCTGGCCGCCATCGAGCGGCTCGAATACCGGCACGACCATGCCGCCAGCAGCCTGCGGCGCTCCGACCGGAAGAGCTCCACCATTGGTGTCCTCCTCGAGGATGTCGCCAACCCGTTCTCCTCAGCTCTGCACCGCGAAATCGAAGACGTCGCCCTCAAGCGTGGGGTTCTGGTGCTCGCCGGAAGTTCCGACGAAGACGAGGCCCGTGAACAGCAGCTCATCGCGGCCTTCACCGCCCGACGCGTCGATGGGCTGATCATCGTGCCCGCCAGCCACGACC
>VBEW01000042.1 GCA_005889225.1 Chloroflexota bacterium
TCGGCGAGCCATCGACGGTGGTGGTGCCGGCCGCGGTTGTTGCCGCGTTGCGCCAGGCCACCGGCCGTGACCTGCGACGGGCTCCCGTCAAACCCGACGACCTGGTGGGCCTGTGAGCGAGCTGTCAACTGTCTCCACTCATGTGCTCGACATCGCCACCGGCAAACCGGCCTCCGGCGTCCGCGTCACGCTTGGCACCCGGACGCTGACCACGGATGCGCAGGGCCGGATCGCCGACCTCAGCGACGGCGGCATCAATCCGGGGTCGTACCGGTTGCTCTTCGAAGTGGGCGCCTATTTCGGCAACACGCCGCACCTGTTCGAAACCGTCGCGCTCGACCTTCGCCTGAGCGAGGGTCGCCACTATCACGTGCCGCTGCTGATCGCGCCCTATTCCTGCTCGACCTACCGCGGAACGTGATGACGACCATCGAAGAGGCGCTCGAGGGCACGACGCCGCTGGCCCAGAAGCTCCGCGCCGGCGGTCCCTATCGCTCAACCGCCGAGTTGATCGCGCAGATGCGGGCCGCTCTTCCGGCGTTGACGGAAGCGGAAAGAGTCGAGACGCTGAACGCCCACCCCCGGATCGGTGAAGACCCCCGCCGCCTCTCCGCTCGCTCCCTCCGGGAGCAAGGGGACGATGTTCTTCCCGAGCTCGAGCGGCTCAACGCCGAGTACGAACGGCGCTTCGGCTTTCGCTTCGTCGTCTTCGTGAACCGCCGGCCAAAGTCCGAGATCCTCGAGGTGTTGCGACGGCGCCTCGCGCGGTCCCGCGCCGAGGAGATGGAAGAGGGCTTGCAGGCGATCGTCGATATTGCCGAGGATCGGCTTCGGTCATGAAGGCGGCGATCCGCTACGGCAAGCACGAGGTGTCCTTCTACCGGACCCATCCGACCCGCGGCTTGCTCGGCGGGCGGGTCAGCATCGATGTCTTCGGCGACAACTTCATGCCTGCCTACACCGAGGGTGATAACCGCGACGTGGTGGCCACCGATACGATGAAGAACTTCGTCTATGCCGCGGCGCTGGAATACCCGGGCGCCAGCCACGAAGGCTTTGCTGCGTTCCTCGGTCGCCGCTTCCTTGCGACCTATCCGCAGATGCAATGGCTGCGGCTCCTCCTGCGGGAGATCCCCTTTGCCATGCACAGCCCGAAACTGCTGAGCCCGCTTGACGACGACTACGGCACCGTTGAGTTGGAGATCGGCCAGGCCGGGCTTCGCGACTTGCGCTGCGGACGCCGCAATCTGCGTATCGTCAAGCTGACAGGCAGCGCCTTCAAAGATTTCGCCCGTGACGCCTACACAACGCTACCCGAGGCGTCGGACCGCCCGCTCTTCATCCATCTCGATGTGCACTGGCGCTACCGGCGTATGGATGATGCCGTCGACGAGGGCGCGGCGCGCATCGATTCAGTGACGGTGCGCGATGCCATCATCCAGACATTCGATGACTTCGTGAGTATGTCCATCCAGCACCTGGTTCACGAGATGGGCACCCGGCTGCTGGCCCGGTTCGAGGCGATGGCCGAGGTCAGCTTCGATGCCCAGAACCGCCTCTGGGATACGTCGAAGGTGTCAGAGTCCGATCGGACGGTGAAGGTTTTCAGCGATCCCAAGCCCGCCCATGGAATGATTGGCCTTACCCTAACCCGAGATGCTTGAGATCGTGGTTGGCTCGCTCCGATTCAGGGCCCGCTGGGAGGCGGAGGCGGCGCCAGAGACCTGTGCCGCGCTTCGCCGGCTGCTGCCGCTCCGGGCCCGCCTGGTCCAGGCCCGCTGGAGCGGCGAAGCCGCCTGGGTTCCGCTGGGCGACCTGGACACCGGACTCGACTACGAGAACCACACGAGCTATCCCGGGGCAGGGCAGTTGCTCCTCTATCCCGGCGGCATCAGCGAGACCGAGATCCTATTCCCCTATGGGTCAACAAGTTTCGCGAGCAAGGCGGGGCAGCTGGCCGGGAACCACTTCGCCACCATCGAGGAGGGTCGCGAGCAGCTGCCCGAGCTCGGTCGGCGGGTGCTGTACGACGGCGCTCAGGAGATCGTCTTCAGCGAAGGCTGATCGACAAACCGGCGCAGTGCGTCGAGATGAGCCCGTTTCTGCTCCTCCGGCAGGAACGATGCCTGAAAGGAATTCCGGGCCAGCGTGACGAGGTCCGCGCGGCTCAACGGGAGGGCGGCGGCGGCCGCCTGGAAGGTGTCACCGACATACCCGCCGAAGTAGGCGGGATCATCGGAGTTCACCGTGACCATCAGCCCTCGGTGCAACAGCTGCTTCAGGTTGTGCTGCTGGAGCGTCGGAAAGACCCCCAGCTTCACATTCGACAGCGGGCAGACCGTGAGGGGAATTTTCCCCTCGACCAGCCGGCCTATCAATCGCTCATCTTCCGCGCAGCGCACGCCATGATCGATGCGGCGGGCCTGTAGCACGTCGAGCGCCTCCCAGATGTAGTCGGGTGGCCCCTCCTCGCCGGCATGGGCCACCGGGAGCAACCCGACCTCCCGAGCGCGGTCAAAAACAGCCCGAAACTTGGAAGGCGGATGTCCAACTTCAGAAGAGTCGAGGCCAACGCCAACGATCCATTCGCGGTACTGCATAGCATTGGCCAGGGTTTGCATCGCGGCATCGGCGCTGAGGTGGCGGAGAAAGCACAGGATCAGCCCGCTACTGATGTCGAGCCGGCCACGTCCATCCTCGAGCGCCCGGTGGATGCCAGCGATCACGGTTTCGAATGGCACGCCACGGTCCGTATGCGTTTGAGGATCGAAGAAGATCTCGGCATGGCGCACGCCCTGGCCGGCGGCCCGGGTCAGGTAGGCCCATGTGAGGTCGTAGAAGTCCTGTTCCTTGAGCAGCACGCGGCAGCCCGCGTAATAGATGTCGAGGAAGGACTGTAGGTCGCTGAAGACGTAGGCCTGGCGGACGTCCTCGACCGAGGCATAAGGCAGGGGAACGGCGTTTCGGCGCGCCAGCTCGAACATCAGCTCCGGCTCGAGTGTCCCCTCGATGTGAAGATGGAGCTCGGCCTTTGGTAGATCTCTCGCGAAATTCGGCGGGTCGCCAATCATGCCCCGCATGATAGGCACCTCTAGAGATCCAACAGGCAGAGGTCGGCGCGACCGGCTGCCAAAATGGTGTTGACGTCGTCGGAGGTCGAAACGTAGCCGCTGGCGAGCGTTGGAATCCCAGCTTCATTTCGGATTCGATCACTCGCCGGCACGCCGAACAGGCGGCGGTAATCCGCCCGGCTTTCCCAAACGGTTTGACCCATCACCGGATGGATCAGGTCGGCGCCATGCGCCTTCAGAAGACGCCCAATCTCGACGGCTTCGTCCAGGTCAATACCGCCGGGAAACCAATCGCTCGCCGAGATTCGAAGCATCAGCGGCCGCGGCCACCCGGTGCGGACCGCGTCCAGGACCTGCAATGGAAAGCGCATCCGGTTTTCCAAGCTGCCCCCGTATTCATCAGTGCGGTGATTCGCCAGCGGCGAGATAAAGCTTGCGAGCAGATAGCCATGCGCCATATTCAGTTCGAGCAAGTCGACCGCGCAAGACGCGGCCGCCTGGGCGCTCGCCTCGAAAACCTTCACGATGTGAGCGATGTCCCGCGCCGCCATCGCGCGGGGCAATGCGGCGCGCGGTGTGTAAGCGATCGGAGACGGCGCGATCAACCGCCAGCCGCCGCGCAGGAGCGGTCGGTCGACCCCTTCTGAGCTCGGTCGCATCGAACCCCGGCGACCGGCGTGACCGAGCTGCAGCGCTACGCGGCCTCCGGACTGATGGATCCGGTCTGCGGCCAGCCGCAGGGCCTCCTGGTATGAGCGGTCGATCACGGGCGTCTGGGGGGTGATGCGTCCGTCCTCGCTGACACTGACGAACTCAGTGAGCACCAGGCCGGCTCCCGTGCGGGCCGCCGCCTCGAGGTCGGACCCGGCGGCGATCGCCACCCGATTCGACAGGGTCATTCCCCCTATGCGGAATGGCGCGAACATCGGCGGCGGGCTCAGCCGCACGGCGCCGTCGGGCGACCCTGTGGCCGCCGCACTAAACCAGGAGTCGACGGTGCGCACAAGCTCCGGATCGCGCTGCGTCAGGTTGACGTAGGTGATCCGCCGGCTGCGGGTCAGCAGGTTGAAGGCAAATTGCCTCGGATCGAAGGCGGCGTAACGCGACACGTGCTCGAAATAGCTCGAGCTTTCGAGTGCCGCTTCCTGGAAGCGCTCGACCACCGGCTGCCGTTCCATCTCATAGTCGTTGAGGGCGGCGTTGAGGTCGTGATGCCGGCGCAGGGCATCGACCAGCGCGATGCTGTCTTCCATCGCCAGCTTCGTCCCCGAGCCGATGGAGAAGTGCGCCGTATGCGCGGCGTCGCCCAGAACGACGACGTTGCCCTGGTGCCAGCTTTCCTGCCTGAGGGTGACGAAGTTGATCCAGAGCGAACGGTTTGACATCAACCGCCGGCCGCGCAACTCGGGCTGGAAGAGGTCCTGGCAGTAGGCAATGCTGTCCGCTTCGCTGGCCGATTCCAATCCGGCGCGGCGCCAGGCATCCTCGGGGCACTCGACGATGAAGGTGCAGGTGCGAGCGTCGAAGGGATACGCATGCACCTGGAAGAGCCCGTGTTCGTTCTCGCGGAAGATGAACGTGAACGCGTCGAGCGGCAGATCGCTGCCGAACCACACATACTTCGTCGGATGGACAGCGATCTGCGGCTTGAAGACCTCGGCAAAGGTCCGCCGGACCAGACCGTTGACGCCGTCAGCGCCGATGATCAGGTCGGCACCCGCAAATTCGTTGATGTCCCGCACCTCTCGCTCGAAATCGATCCGGACCCCGAGCGCCTGGCAGCGCCGCTGCAGGAGATTCAGTAACACCTTGCGTGAGATGCCGGTGAACACGTGCCCGCGGGATCGGATCTTCGCGTCGCGGTAGTAGATGTCGATCGCGTTCCAGCGGGCAAAGCTCTGCGCGATCTCGTTGTAAGTCTCATAATCCGCGTCACGGAGGGCCCCCAATGTCTCCTCGGAGAAGACCACGCCCCACCCGAAGGTCGCGTCCGGTGGATTTCGCTCCGCAACCAGCACCTCGTCGGCGGGGTTGGCCCTCTTGGCTAGGAGCGCGAAGTAGAGCCCGGCCGGACCGCCGCCGATGACGGCGTAGCGCACCGACTTAGTGGATCACCTCGGCCAGCCGGTCTATCTGGTCGAGTGCAGGCGCCGTGGGGAACAGCACGAGCTCATCGCAGCCGGCGTCCTCGTAGCCTCGAATGAAGTCAACGATCGCGCCCGGCGATGTCAGGTTCCCGGCGGCGATCTTCTGCGCAAATGGTCCGGTGAACGCGTAGTAATGGCGCAGATAGGCGGCCCCGGTTTCGGCCGTCCCGTCGCCGAGCGCGAAATAGCCCATGCCCCAGAGCGCGGGCCGCCCCGGCCGGCCGAGGTCAGACCAGGCGGCCAGAGCCTTCGCCACCGCGCCGGCGAAAGCGCGTGGCGGTCCACCACCGTGCATGTAGCCGTCGCCGTAGCGCGCCATCCGAGCGAGCGCCTCGCCACTCGACCCGCCGACGAGCAGATGGGGGCCTGGCGCTTTCGGTGTGGGCCCGATTTTCCCCTCCTCCCAGATGTCACGGATCGTCTCGAGTTGCTCGGAAAATCGCCGGCCACGCCCTCTCGAGTCGACGTTCGCCACCTCGTAATCCTCACCGCGCGCCCCAACAGCCAGCCCAAGCGTCATCCGGCCGCCCGAGAGCGCGTCGACAGATGCTGCCTGCTTGGCCAGAAGCGCCGTGTTCCGCAGGGGCGCGATCACGATCATGGTGGCCAGCCGAATCCGCCCAGTTACGGCGGCGGCCGCGGCCAGCGCGGTGAAGGGCTCGTAGTTCTGGTAGGCGACGCGGTCCAGCACGCCCAGGCTGCTGAAGGGGCCGGCGTCGGCGCGACGCGCCCATTCGATCAGGAGATCACCGCTGACGCCGGCCATCGTCGTCGGCAGGCCGAGCCCGATGTTCAACTGCGCCTCGCTCCTTTGGAGGAGATGATAAGTTCTTGCCGATGAGCGCGTTCCGCGGCTCGGCCTCGCCGACGCAATCGTGGAACCACTTCCGCTTCGCCGTCAATGATGGGGTCGCCACCCTCACCTTCGACCGTCCCCAGAAGCTGAACGCACTGACCTTCCAGGTGTACGCGGATCTCCGCGACTTGCTGACCGAGCTACCGCAACGCGACGACGTCCGGGTGTTGGTCATCACCGGCACAGGTCGCGGCTTCAGTTCGGGCGGCGACGTCACTGAGATCATCGGCGAGCTGCAAAAGATGGATCCCCGCGATCTGCTGGCGTTCGCCCGCATGACCGGAACAGTCACCCAGCGCATGCGCGACTGCCCCCTGCCGATCATCGCCTCGGTGAACGGCGTGGCGGCCGGGGCAGGGGCGGTCATCGCCCTCGCGGCCGACCTGCGCATCCTCGCGCGGTCGGCAACGTTTTCCTTCCTCTTCACGAAGGTCGGGCTCTCCGGTGGTGACATGGGCGCCGCCTACCTGCTGCCCCGGTTGATCGGGTTGGGCCGCGCCAGCGAGCTGCTCTTACTCGGCGAGCCAATCACCTCCGACCGGGCCCTGGCGATCGGGCTCGCCAATGCCGCGGTGGAGGATAGCGAGCTGAGTGCGGCATCGAGCGAAGTGGCCGGCAGGCTGGCGCGGGGCCCCGCGCTCGCCTACGCTGCAACGAAAATGTTGCTCTCGAAGCAATTGGACATGAACCTGGGCGCCGCCCTGGAGCTGGACACGATGACGCAGGCGCTGTTGATGAAGAGCGCCGACCACGCGGAGTTCTACGCGGCGTTCCGCGAAGGGCGGGAACCGAAATGGAGCGGCCGCTAACCAGTCCGCACGAAATTCGAAATCCGAAGGATCGACCGCCGCCGTCGGGCTTCTCGCACGCCGTTATCGCGCAGGCGGGGCGGACGGTCTACCTCGCCGGCCAGACCGCCCAGCGGCCTGATGGAACCATTGCCGGCGGCACGATGGCGGAGCAATTCGATCTCGCCGCCACGAACGTTGTCCTCGCCCTGGAAGCGGCCGGTGCTCATCCGCATGACCTGGTCAGCATGCAGATCTTCGTGACGCACATCGACGAGTATTTGCGGGCATCCAAGGAGATCGGCGAAGTTTACCGCCGCCATTTCGGGCGCCACTACCCGGCGATGGCGCTTCTCGAAGTTCATCGTCTCTTCGACCCGGCGGCGAAGATCGAGCTCATGTGCATCGCGGTCACTGCCTGATCCCGCCAGGGCCGTACCGGATTATCGAAACAGGTCGCGGGCGATGATCTCGCGCTGGATCTCCGAAGTGCCCTCGTAGATCCGGGGGGCGCGGACCTCGCGGTAGAGATGCTCGAGGAGGTGGCCGCGTTCCAGCGCGACCGCGCCATGAACCTGGATCGCGGTATCGATCACCTGTTGCGCCGTCTCGGTGGCGAAGAGTTTCGCCATCGCTGAGTGGCGGGCGATCCCCGGGTCATGGCGGTCGTAGGCTTCGGCGGCTGAGTAGACGAGTGCGCGAGCCGCCTCGAGGCGAGTGGCCATCTCCGCCAGTTGGTGGGAGACTGCCTGGAATTCCTTGATCGGACGGCCGAAGGCCTGGCGGCTTGCCGCGTGCGCGATGGCCGCCCCCAGGGCGGCCTGAGCCATTCCGATCACCGAGGCGCCGACGCTGGGACGAAACAGGTCGAGGGTGCGCATCGCCAGACGAAATCCGTGGTCGACCTCGCCCAGCACCCGATCCGCTGAGACGAACACGCCATCCAGCTCGAGCCGGCCGATCGGGTGCGCCGAGAGCAGCTGAAGCGGGGTTCCGTGTAATCCTTTTGCATCGCCGTTCACGACGAACGCGGTAATCCCCTTCGTTCCGGCCCCCACGGTGGTCCTGGCAAACATGGTGTACGTGTCTGCGTCCGGAGCGTTGGAAATGAAGACCTTGGTGCCCGACAACCGGTATCCCTTGCCGTCCGGCTCGGCGCGCAATGAGAGGGCCCCGGCATCGGTTCCGGCGGAGGGCTCCGTCAGGGCGAAGGCTGCCACCGCCTCGCCTCGCGCGGCCGGCCCGGCATACCGTGCCGCCACCTCATCCGAGCCCGCGAGCACGATTGGATACGCGCCCAGCGTCTGAATCGCCACAGCGTTCTCGGCGAGCGTCGATTCCCGGGCTAGCCCCTCACGCACGAGACAGAGGTCGACGGCCGAGACTTCCCCATCCCGGCTTCCGCCCGCGCGCCGGGGAAACAACCGCGGCAGGAGCCCTTCGTCGGCGATCGCTCGAATCAGCCGACGATTCACCCGACCCTCCTCGCCGGAAGCCGCAACTGGAGCGACCTTCCGAGCGACGGCGGTGGCTTCCGTGGCCAGCGAGTCTCGACCCATCACGACTGGACCGCGCCCCCGTCGACCACGATGCCCTGGCCGTTGACACCTCGGGCAGCCTCTGAGCAGAGAAAGGTCGCCAGGGCCGCCACCTCGGCGGCCGTCATCAACCGACCCTGCGGGCTGAAGCCTTCCAGGATTTTGCGGGCGTCCTGTTCAGAACGACCGGTCCGCGAGGCGATGTTCGCGGTGGACGCATCGGTCATCTCGGTGTCGACATAGCCGGGGCACAGGGCGTTGACGGTGATGCCGCGGGCCGCGACCTCCGCCGCCACCGCGCGGGTCAGACCCAGCAGGGCATGCTTGGAGGCGACGTACGCCGCGATGTAGGGTGCGCCCACCTTCGCGGCGATCGAGGCAACGTTGATGATCCGGCCCCACTTCGCCTGGAGCATCAACGGCAGCACGGCACGGGTGCAGTAGAACGCGCCCGTGGCGTTGACCCGCAGCATCCGATCCCAGATCTCGTCAGTGGTGTCCGTGAGTTTGGCGCTGGCCGCGACGCCGGCGTTGTTCACCAGGATCAGGGGGTCGCCCAATGCTGTCCTGACACGGGCGATCATCGCGTCGACGTTCTGCCGCTGGGTGACATCGCACAGGATCGCCTCGCCGCGGCGGCCAGAGGCGCGGATGTTCGAAACGGTTTCCTCCAGCTCATCGGCTGAGCGGGCCGCGACCGCGACGTCCGCTCCCTCCGCGGCCAGAGCCAATGCCACGGCACGGCCAATCCCGCGACCACCGCCCGTGACAAGCGCGATCCGGCCGGCCAGTTCCGCCATGTCAGGGTTTGCTCAGGATGGTTGCCAGTTTTGCCGCGTCGATGTTTCCGCCAGACACGATGCAGGCCACGGGTCCCTTACCCGCCTTTCCCGACAGAGCGACCGCCAGGGCAACGGCGCCGGCACCTTCCGCGATGACCCGATTTCGTTCCGCGATGAGCTTGACGGCGGCGGCGGTCTCATCGAGACTGGCCGTGAACGATCCGTCGAGCAGGTCCTTGGCCATCGCGAGCATATTGGCGAACACCGTCTTGCTGCCGATCCCATCGACGAACGAGGGTCGGTAATCGACCACCTGTGGCGACCCGGCTTTCCATGATGCCGTAAAGGGCGCGCCGGTCTCGGCTTCAACGGCGTAGATGTGCACCGACGGTTTGAGGGCGCGGAGCGCGGTCGCGATGCCGATGGCCAGGCCGCCGCCGCCCCAGGGGATGAGCACGCTTTCAAGCTCGGGCAGGTCCTCGAGCAGCTCGAGCCCGATCGTGCCGTTGCCGGCCATCACCCGCTCGTCGTCGAAGGGATGGACGAACGTCCCGTCGATCCCAGGGAAGTTCCGGTCGGAGAACGTCTGCCACCAGCGATCGAAGGGAACCCTGATCACTCGCCCCCCCAGCCGCTCAACAGCGCGCACCTTTGTTTCGGGCGCGCTGTCGGGAGCGATCACGGTGCACCGAATACCCAGCCGGCGGGCGTTCCACGCCACCCCTTGCGCCATGTTTCCGGCGCTGGCGGTCAGGACGCCTTGAGCCAGCTCAGCCCTGGACATCATGTTCATGGCCGTGGCGGCGCCGCGGATTTTGAAGGACCCGATGGGCTGCAAGTTCTCGAGCTTGAGGACGATGTCAGCAGGCGCATCCCACACGTTCAGGCGCACCAGGGGGGTTCGAATGGCGGCGCCGGCGATCAGCTCGCGGGCTCGACGAATATCGTCGAGCGTCAACGGCATCGTCTTCACATCTTCACGGTCTGGCCGCTACCGGTTTCTCGCGCCCGGCGGACCACATACGCGGCGGATGCGACGTCCTCGACCGCGAGCCCCAGCGATTTGAACAGCGTCAGCTCGCGGGCCGATCGGCGGCCCGGGTTCTTCCCGGTGAGGACCTCGCCCAGCTCGGCCTGCACGTGATCACCCTTGACCGCCCCTTCCAGCATCGGGATCAGCAGGTCGCCCGCTTCCGCGAGCGCCGACTCCCGCCGGTCCACGAACAGCCGGGCCGCCGCCATGGTAGCGGTGTCGATCTCACGAGACGTTGGGATCGACGATCCAACGGCGTTGATGTGCACGCCTTCTTTCAGCCAACCACGCTGCAGGATTGGTTCCGCGCTCGCGGTGACCGTGGCTACGATGTCGGCTCCTCGAACGGCGGCTTCGGCACTGGCTTCAGGTTCGACCGGGAACGTGAAGCGCGATCCTTGTTCCAGGGCGAGGGCGGCGGCCCGATCCGGGTTTCGGCTCCAGATCCGCACGCGGCGCAGCGGCCGGACGGCGGCGATCGCCTCGACGTGGGTGCGCGCTTGCACGCCGGCGCCGAGGATAGCCAGCTCCACCGAATCCCGACGGGCGAGCACGTCCGTGGCCACCCCCGACACGGCGGCCGTCCGGATTGCTGTGATGGCGCCGCCATCCAGCAGCGCCGACAGCCGCCCGGTATCGGCTTCGAAAAGGAGAACGGCGCCCTGGTGGGTGTCGATTCCGCGTTTGGCGTTGGCTGGAAAGACCAGGACGGCCTTCAGGCCGAGTGCACCTTCCCCGCGGTCATCTGGCGCGATATAGCCTGGCATCACGCCGACGAAGCCACTCGCGCCCGGAACCCGCATGATCATCCGGAGCGGAACGAGCGCCTCCCCGCGCGCGAGCGCCGCGAGAGCATCGCGCATCACCTGGATGCATTCGGGCATCGGCAGGAGGCGCGTCACCTCCTGCGCGTTCAGCACCAGGACCTCCATCAGGCCACTGCCGCCTCCATCCGCGACGCCACCGCGTCGCGTTCATCGGTCGTCAAATGAATCTCGACGGCCTCCAGCCAGGGCCGGAACTGCTCGAGGCTCCGCGGCCCGATCAGGGCGGACGTCACCGAAGGGTGACTGAGGACCCAGGCCAGGGCCAGCGCGCTCATGTCGACGCCGCGTTCGGCCGCAGTCGCTCGCAGCGCGTCAATCGCCTGGAAGGTGGCTGGATTCATCAGGTGCCGGTAGGGCTGCGGCCGGAGGTCGACGCGCGACCCTGGAGGCGGCGGGTCACCAGGATGGTACTTCCCGGTGAGCAGCCCCCCTGCCGCTGGACTGAAGGGGGTGACCGCGATCCGTTCCTTCGCGGCCAGCGGAAGCACGTCAGTCTCGATGGCGCGGTCGAGCAGGCTGTAGCCATTTTGGACCGACTGGTAGCGGTGGACGCCCAGCCGATCGCTGGCCGCCAGCGAGTCACCCAGCTGGGCGGCTGTGATGTTGCTGGCGCCGATGTGCCGCACCTTCCCGGCGTGCATCAGAACATTCATTGCCTCCAAGGTCTCCTCGATGGGTGTTGCCGGGTCAGGCTCCATGGTCACGTAAAGGTCGATGTGGTCCATCTGGAGGCGACGCAGGCTGCCATCCACCGCCTCCATGATGTGGCGCCGGGAAAGACTCCGATCCTTGGGGCCCTCGGCGAGCGCGTAGCACACCTTGGTCGAGATGATGGGGTCGCGGACTTTGCGCTCCTTCAGCCAGGCCCCGATCATCCGCTCGGACGCCCCGCCGCCATAGCTGTCCGCCGTGTCAAAGTAGTTGATGCCCGCGTCCCAGGCGTAGTTCATCAGGGCGAAGGCCGCTTGTTTGTCCTCTCCCTTCCCAAAAAGCTCCGGGGCAGACCCAATGCCTCCGAATCCCCCGCAGCCGAGCCCCAATACCGAGACGCGCATCCCGGTCCGCCCCAACGCGCGGTACTCCATTTTGCCTCCGCCGAGATCGTAAAGGTTTTGTCGTTGCTATCATCCGCAGGTCATGTTGGAGCAGCGTCGGGCGCGCTTGCGTCAGGAACGCGATATTGAACGCCGTGCCATCGATGGGGGCAGCGTCCAGTGGCTGGTCGACCGCCAGCTCGGCGCGGAACACCTGATGGCCTACAAGTTGACCGTCGACCCGGACTCGGCGGCAGGCCACGTCCACAATGGGGCGGAGGAAGCCCTCTATGTCGTCGAAGGTGCTGGCGAGGTGCGTGTCGAGCACATCGCCCATGCGGTCCGCAAGGGTCAGGCTGTGTTTGTGCCGGACGGCAACACGCACAGCTATGTCAACACCAGCGCAACTCCCCTCGTGGTCGTGGGAGCGATGGCGCCAGTCATCGAGGTGGACGACATTCATCCGGCGATGGCGCCCCTCGACCTTCGTGGCGTCCGGCGGACGGCCTTCGACGAGGCCAGCGTGATGACGCCCACCTGCATCGACGAGCGTCTCATCACACCGACGTTGATGGGCGAACGCAGCTTCAGGGTGCTGGTCAGCCCGCAAGTTGGCTGCCTGCGGATGACGCTGTTCACGGGCATCATTCCGACCGGTCGGGCGCCGCTGCACGCTCATCCGCACGAAGAGATCGTCTACATCCTGGCCGGTGACGGCCGGCTGTGGATCGAGGACGATCGGGTCGGTGAGCTGCGACCAGGCGCGGTGGTCTTCGTCCCCGTCGCCGTGCGCCACACCCTGGAGAACACCGGTTCGGGCGACATGAAGGTGCTGGGCGCCTTCTCACCCGCGGGCTCGCCGGAGGCGAAGCTCAGCGCCTCGGGCTGACTCCGAGCCACTCGGGGTTGCACGGAGCTTCTGGCATTCTATTCAGATGTCCTCAGCCATGACATCACAGAAGTCGCGGTCGTTCACCGAGTCGGTTATTCGGGAGATGACCCGGTTATGCCTGGCTGAGCACGGCGATGATTGCCTCAACCTGGCTCAGGGTTTTCCCGATTTTGCCGCACCCACCGCGCTGAAGGAGGCGGCGGTCGACGCCATCCGAAAGGACTTCAATCAGTACGCGACCACCTGGGGCGCGAAGGTGATGCGCGACGCGATCGCCGACAAGACCCGGCACTTCCGGCAAATGGCCGTGGACCCCGAGACCGAGATCACGGTCTGCTGCGGTGTGACGGAGGCGATGCTGTCGACCATCCTGGCGCTGGTCGACCCGGGCGACGAGGTCATCATCTTCGAGCCCTTCTACGAAAATTACGGACCCGACTGCATTCTCTCCGGCGCCACGCCGGTAGTCGTGCCGCTCATCGCACCCGACTGGCACTTCGACCGTGACCAGTTGCGCAAGGCTTTCACTGCGCGGACGCGGGCGATCATCATCAATACACCGCACAACCCGACCGGCAAGGTCTACAGCCGTGAGGAGCTGACGTTCATCGCCGGACTCTGCCAGGAATCCGACGCCCTGGCCATCACCGATGAGATCTACGAACACCTTGTCTACCGGGGCGAGCACATCAGCATTGCCACATTGGACGGGATGCGCGATCGAACGGTGACCATCAATGGGCTTTCGAAGACGTACAGCGTCACCGGCTGGCGGCTCGCGTATGCCATCGCGCCTCCTGAGATGACCAACGCGATCCGTAAAGTCCATGACTTCGTCACCGTGGGGGCTCCCCATCCGCTCCAGGTCGCCGCCGCCACGGCGCTGCGTTTTCCCGATCAGTACTACGTCGACCTGCTGGCCGCGTACCAGGAACGGCGCGACTTCATTCTCGAGATCCTCGACGGGGCCGGCTTCAAGGCCTACCCGCCCGACGGCGCCTACTACGTCATGACCGACATCTCGCGGTTCGCCGAGGATGATGTCAGTCTCGCCCACCGGATGGTCCGGGAGATCGGCCTGGCGACCGTTCCCGGGAGCAGCTTCTACCTGGAGCCCGAGCGCGGCCGTGGACAGATCCGGTTCTCCTTCCCCAAGAAGATGGAGACCCTTCGTCGAGCCGCCGATCGGCTCAAGCGGCTGAAGCGCGTTGCCTGATGTTTCTCGCCTGTCCGAACCGATGCAGCACAAACCGATTCGAGCTCTGGAACGCGTCGATCTTTGTCGACGCGCTGGGCCGGTACCTCGACTACCGCGCGGTGGACGCGCCTCTCTACCGCTGCACCGAATGCGGCAGCCCGGCGGTTGACCTGGGAGAGGTTCCGGGCGCCATGGCCGCGGACCGGGCCGCGCTGGAGAACCCGATGCGAGAGTATGCGTGTCCGGCGTGCGAGGCGCTCTTCAGCGCGCCGAAGGATCAGCAATTGGTCGTTTGTCCGAGCTGCGGTCAGACGTTCCCGGTCGCGGAGGCTCCGTAGTCGGCCTCGATCCGGCTGACGATCTCGGGCAGGACCTCGCCCGCCTTGCCGTGGATCACGACGGCGGCCATCTCATCGAATGGCGTCGGTTCCGCGTTCACGATGATGATGTCAGCACCGTGCTCGCGCGCCAATCGTGGAATCCCCGCGGCGGGATAGACCTGCAGTGAGCTGCCCACGACGAGCACAACGCCTGCCGCCATGGCCAGAGACTGCGCGCTGCGCAGCTGCGCCTCCGGCAGCGCCTCCCCGAACAGCACGACGGTCGGCTTCAGAAACCGCCCGCCACAGGCCGGGCAACTCGGTGGACAGTGCTGGCGATTCAGCCGGTCGATCTCATCACGAGGAAACTTCGCCTCGCAGTCAAGGCAAACAACGCTATGCGACGACCCGTGGAGCTCGATCACGCGTCCGCTGCCGGCTTTCTGATGCAGGCCGTCCGTGTTCTGGGTGACGACCGCCCGTAAGAGACCGCGCCGCTCCAGCTCTACCAGCGCCCGATGGGCCGGATTCGGCTCGGCATCGCTGCGGCGGTGATTGAGGCTGTACGTCCAGTACTCGGCCGGGTTCTTTCGGAAGGTCTCGATGTGGGCAACTTTGTAGGGATCGAACTTGGTCCACAATCCGCCATTCCCGCGGAAATGCGGGATGCCGCTCTCCACTGATACACCGGCGCCGGTGAAGGCGAGGCCGACCCGGGTCCGTTCGAGCAGCGAGGCAGCCATCAGGAGCTGGTCTTTCGCAGCCGTCCTCATCGAAGGCCGGCGAAGAGATCGTCCTCGGGGACGGGCGCGTCCACCGAGCTCCGCACCCGCTCGAAGGTCTCCAGGGACCATGCCTTCGGTCCGAGCGCTTCGCTCAGCTTCAGGAACCAGCTGTCCTCCGGGATCTGGGTTCGATGGGCCCGCATCGCGGCCAGCTTCTTATCGATGAAGGGGCTGACGTCCAGCCAGGTGGTGACCCGGTCGTCCGATACGGCAAAGGGCGGCGGCTCGCCGTCCGTAGAGAACCGGTTCTCGACACCGGCCTTCTGCATCCCCTCGGCCATCTGTCGCATCAGCGATTTCGGAAAGGCGGAATAGTAGAGCTTGCTGGGCCGGAATGGTTCGCCGCCCGGAAACCGCTTCGCGTCAGCTGCGTAGTAAAACGCGCCAATCGCCACCCGGTGGGTCTTGACGTGATCCGGGTGGGCGTAGCCGCCGAACTCGTTCTGCGTGACCATCACCTGCGGGCGGACCCTTCTCACCACCTGGATCAACCGACCGATGGCCTCTTCTTCGTCGGCCTGCCAGAAGGTTCGCGGTTCCCGGTTTCGTGGCAGGCCCGCCATGCCTGAATCCTCATAGCCGAGGAAGACGAGCTCGTTGACGCCCAGGATTTTCAGCGCGTTGCGAAGCTCCCCCTCACGAATGGTCGCCAGCCTGGGTGCCGCTTCCTTGGGGTCGAGGTCCTTGTCGAGGATCTCGCCCACCTCGCCGCGGGTGGCGGTCACAAGGGTGGTCCGCACACCTTCCGCGCTGTAGCGGGCGAGCGTGCCGCCCATGCCGATCGACTCGTCGTCCGGGTGCGGCTCGACCGCCAGCAGGCTGAGCGGTTCTGCCCTCCCCCTCTGGGGGAGGGTCGGGGAGGGGGTGCTCATTTGCCCTTGCGCGAGCGGACTTCCTGGATCAGCTGCGGCACGATCTTGTGGACGTCCCCGACGACACCCAGGTCGGCGAGCTTGAAGATGGGTGCTTCCCGGTCCTTGTTGATGGCGATGATCGTCTTGGCACCTTTCATGCCGACCGTGTGCTGCATGGCGCCTGAGATTCCCAGCGCAATGTAGACGGTCGGCTTCACGGTTTTTCCAGTCTGGCCGATCTGGAACGCGTACGGTTTCCAACCGGCATCGACGACGGCCCGGCTGGCGCCCACCGCGGCCCCCAGCTCCGCCGCCAGCTCGTCGAGCATCTTGAAATTCTCGGGAGCTCCAAGGCCACGACCGCCGCTCACGATCACCGCCGCATCTTCGAGCTTCGGTCCGCTCGCCTTTTCTTTTTCGCGCCGGAGCACCCTGGCAACCGGCTTACTGGAATCCACAGGGTCGGAGAGCGTCTCCACCTGCGGCGCGGAGGCGTCCTCCGCCGGTTGCGCGGCAACGGCCTTCGGTCGCAGAAGGACAAGCGTCGGAGCTTTTGCCATCGGCACCGTGGTGACCAGCAGGCTGCCGCCGAACATCGGGGTGGTCACCGCCCAGCTACCGTCCCGTCTGGCGATGTCGGTCGCGTTGGCGATCAAAGCCGTTCCAAGGCGAGCGCTGAGGCGCGCCGCGACATCGCGACCGTCGTAGGTCATCCCAAAGAGGACGAGCTCCGGCTGATCCTTGTCGATCTGTCTTGCGAGCAGGTCCACCGCGGGCGAGGCGAGGATATCGCGAAAGGCCACATCCTCGTGGACGTACACCTTCCTCGCCCCGTGCCTGGCAAGTGCCTCCGCGGCTTTTGCGGCGCCGGGACCGAGAGCGATCGCGGTAGTTGGACCCAGGGCGCGCGCTTTCGTTAGCAGCTCGAGCGCCACCGGCGAGGGCGTCCCATCGCTGGTTTCCGCGAAGACAAAGATCCCCGGCATCAGATGACCTTCAGCTCTTTGAGGAACTCCGCCACGCGCTTCGCGCCTTCACCCTTGTCATCGATCACCTCACCTGCCTTGCGCGGCTCCGCCGGGGCGGCCTCGATCACCTCCTGGGTCAGGGCCGCCTTGCCCGCTTGTCCCTCCAGTCCGATCTCCTTCAGTCCGACCTGCTTTACTTCCTTGTTCTTCGCTTGCATGATGCCGCGGAGGGCCGGGTAGCGGGCCTCATTGATGCCCCCCGTAACGGTGACAAGGGTAGGCAGCGGGGCCTCCACCACGTCGTAACCTTCATCGGTCTGCCGGTCGATCACGGCTTTCCCGTCGCCGACCTCCAGCTTTTTCGCGAAACTCAGTAACGGGAGGCCGAGCAATTCGGCCAGCTGAGCCGGGACTGCACCTGAGGAGCCGTCCGTGCTTTCAGTGCCGCAGATGATGATCTCGTAACTCTGACCCTTGATCGCCGCCGCGATGGCGCGGGCCGTGCTGATCGCATCCGAGTTCTCGAGTCCAGGGTCCGTGATCAAGATGCCCCGGTGGGCCCCCATGGCAAGCGCCCGACGGATCGCCTCGAGGGCCTTGGGAGGCCCCATCGAAATGACGGTGACCTCTCCGCCATCCTTCTCGACCAGTTGCAAGCCGGCCTCGACCCCATGTTCGTCTCCAGGGTCCAGCACCAGGTCCACGCCTTCGCGAACAAGCCGCTTCGTTTGGGGATCGAGCTTGCCCGGCGCATTGGGATCGGGGATCTGCTTGACGCAGACGAGCACATTCATGGCTGGCTCTCCCCATTATGAGGAAATCCGCCCCCATCGAACGGATGTTCTATCATGGAAAACCCATGCCCCGCACCGAGTACGTCGAGATCGTGGCGAAGTCCGCGCTGAACCGCGTCCAGCACATGGGATTCAACTGGTCGCTCAACCCGTACCAGGGTTGCTTTCACAGCTGTGTCTATTGCTTCGCCCGCGCCCACGCCAAACTGGCCGACCGCGATCCGGGTGCGGGCTTCTCGGCGCGGGTCGGGGTCAAGGTCAACGTGCCCGACTTGCTGCGGTTGGAGCTTTCGCGGCCAGGCTGGAAGCGCGAGATGGTGGCGTTCGGCACCGCGACCGACCCCTACCAGCCCATCGAAGGCAGCTACAAACTCACCCGTCGATGTCTTACGGCGTTCTGCGATTACCGGACGCCCATCGGCTTGATCACCAAGGGGACGATGGTCATCCGCGACATCGATGTCCTCGTCGAGCTATCACGCCGAGCGAAGACCACCGTCTCGTTCAGCATTCCGACCATCGACGATGAGGTCTGGGCTCGCACCGAGCCGGGCACGCCGCCGCCGCGAAAGCGACTTCGGGTGCTCAAGGCGCTCGTCGATGCCGGCATCGAGGCGGGTGTCGGCATGGCGCCCGTCCTGCCCGGGCTTTCGGACTCGCCGCGCCAGCTCGAGGCGACGGTGGCAGCCGCCGCGGAGGCGGGAGCCTGCTTCCTGTGGGCCAATATCGTCTATCTGAAGCCCGGAACCAAAGAGCATTTCATGGAATTCCTCGCCCGCGACTACCCCCAACTACTGCCGAAGTACCGGGGCCTGTTTCCCGGAGCCTATGCGCCGGCTGCCGTGAAGACGCCCGTGGTGGAGGCGGTCGGCCAGTTCAAGCGGCGCTACGGCGTTGGCGACCGGCGGACCTGGCGGGCAGAGCCACCGCAAGAGCCGGTCCAGCTCGGGTTGGCCGTCTAACCTGCCGCGCCGAGTTCGCCCGCCGATCGCGCTCCTGTATTCATTTGACTTCGCCGCCCCAGTGTTCTACCGTAGCCGCGAGTGCTTCGCTGGCTGAGCCGGCTGTTCCGGCAGCGCGATGAGGCTACGATCGCCCCCGCAGCAGCACCACCACTAGCGACACCACCCCCTGCCGTGGTCGAGCCGACTGAAAGCGAAGCGGCGGCCACTGTGGAGCCGGTCGAGGTGCTGGCCCTGGTGGAGGTGCCGACCGCGTCGGCGGAAGCCGACGCGAAGGAGACCTGCCCAACCTGTGGCCGCACCAGCGTTTTTGCCGGGCCACCCGGGCAGCGGTTCTGCACCTATTGCGCACTACGCGACGAGCTGTTCGAGCGTAGCGCGGCCGCCACCGAGTAAGACCCAACGTGACGATCTACCCCATTCTCTGGGATAGCGGCGTCTATCTGCCGGACCAAGAACTCTGGCTCGATCCCCGGCAACCACGACCCCGCGCAGTCATCAGCCACGCCCATAGCGACCACGTAGCCGCGCATCCACTGGCGTACGCCACGCCCGCCACCCAACGATTGGTTTCCCATCGGCGGCCATCCCTGGGCTCCGTCAAGGGCGTTCCGTATGGTGAACCGATCGCGCTAGAGCGATGCCGCCTGACCTTCTTTCCGGCCGGCCACGTTCTCGGGTCGGCGCAAACGCTGATTGAGACCGATTTCGGTCGTGTCCTCTATACCGGAGATCTCAAAACCCGCAGTGGGTTCACCAGCTCGCCGGCCAAGGCAGTTCCCGCCGACGTTCTGGTGCTGGAGAGCACCTTCGGCAAGCCACACTATCGCTTTCCCGACGCCGGCGAGGTGATTGCGGAGGTGGTTTCCTGGTGCAGGAGCGTGCTGGACTGCCGCGCTACCCCGGTGCTGCTCGGTTACTCCCTGGGCAAAGGCCAGGAGATTCTCTCCGCCCTTGCCGCCGAAGGGCTGCGGATTGCCCTTCACCCGTCGTTATTTGGCGTCACGGAAGTGTATCGAGAGCTTGGCTGCGCGTTCCCTGCCTACCAATCGCTCGCGGAGCCCGGCGCAAAGCCAACCGTGGTCATCACCCCGCCTTCCGCTCGCCGCAATGGGCTGAAAGACCTGCTCGGCGAATTCAAAACGGCCGCGCTGACCGGCTGGGCCATGGACCGCAGCCTCAAGGATCGCCTGGAGGTCGACGCGGTCTTTCCCCTGTCTGACCACGCGGACTTCGAGGAGCTGTGTTGTTACGCCGAGGAGGTCGGTGCCGCCATGACCTACACGGTGCTCGGCTTCGACGAGGAGCTGGCGATGCATCTGCGACGGCGGGGCCGGCGAGCAAAAGCGCTGACTGACGTCGACCAGCTGCGACTGTTTTGATACGCGCGGCATCGCAATTCTGCAAGTTCGTTTTGGACTGACCGTTATCTCGGATAAGCGCATGCGATTCGTGCGCCGCGGTTCGCCGCTCACGCGATAAGGAGGTGACGCATGGCGACCAGGAAGAAGGCCACGAAGAAGGCCAAGAAGTCGACTCGGAAGAGCCGCTAAAGAGCGGTAACGAAAGGGGCCCGCAAGGGCCCCTTTTCATTTTCAGGCGCCGGTGGTAAACGCCCGGATCGTCAGGCCGGCCATGAACAAGCCGGCTATGCCGTAGACGAGAGGCTCGCGACGCGGGTCCCGTCCCGAGGTGTAGGTGGCGGCGATCGGCAGCACGATCACCAGCAAGATCCCATAGAGCCAGTGAAGTCCGTCGTGCGGGCGGCTTCCTCCGAGGAACATCGCGATCCCGACCAGGCCCTGGATGATAAACAGACCCTCGGTCAGCACCAGCGTCGACCGGAATCCACCGCTCGGCAGCGCCTTGCGGAAATAGAGGAGGAGCCCCCAGATGGCGATGATCACCGTGATGAGGAGCCCCGCGCGGAATAAGCCGTTATGAAGGAAGAGAAGCGCGCTCACGGGGCTTCCGGTAATCGTTCGACGCCAGAGATGGCGGCGTCGAGCGTGTCCTTCAGGTTCTTGAAACTGATCGCGCGTCGCGCCCCGGCGGGTGTAAACGACCTCGCTTCCTCGATCTCCGAGAGTTGTGGCGTGAACCCGTTGTCGCCGGTGAACTGAACGAGATAGTTGTGCACCGTCTTGAAGACGAGCCCGCCTCCCCATCGAAAGGCATATTTGACGGGCGGCAGCTGGGTCACGATGCGCAGGCGGCTCAGCGGCAGGCCCGTCTCTTCGGCGATCTCCCGCAGCGCGGTCGCTTCGGGGGTTTCATCCCTCTCGATGTTTCCCTTGGGAAAGCTCCAGCGACCATTCGCCTTGATGAGCGCGACCTCCGGCCCGTCCGATGTCCGGCGGAAGACCACGCCACCCGCGGACACCTCTCGCCGGCCCCGGGCCGGCTGGCGTGGACGAGGCACCCGCTCATTATCGCCCCGGCACCTAGACTTGCTCGCGATGACGCGCGACGGCCAGCGCCTGATGGTGGTGATGCCTCATCCGGACGACGAATGCTTCGGCTGCGCATCGACTATCGCCCGGTATGCCGCCGAAGGCGCGAGTGTCTCGCTGGTCACCATGACCCGAGGCGGCGCCGGGCTGTGGAATGGGCGCGCCGCGGGCGACCTACGTCGACTGAGTGATGTTCGGGAGCTCGAGCTGCGCGACGCCGCCGCCGATCTCGGCGTTCGCTTCCTGGAGGTGCTCGACTACCCGGACGGCGCGCTGGAGAAGGTCGAGGAGGTCGATGCAGTTCGAGAGCGCTTCCTCGGCGACATCGTGCGCTGCCTCCGCCTCCACCGTCCACAGGTGGTCGTCAGCTTCGGGCCAGAGGGCGCCTATGGACATCCCGATCACAAGGTCGTCAGCCGCCTGACGGTTCAGGCCTGCGCGCTGAGCGGGGATCCGGCGGCGTTCGAGCTCGAGGCGCTGGCCCTCGGCCTCCTCCCCTGGTCGCCGAGCAAGCTGTATTTCCAGACGGCGACGGTCGCGACCGTCGAATCGTTGCAGCTACCGGCGCAACCCCCGATCACGACTCGGATCTCGGCCGGCGGATTTCAGCAAGCCAAGTTGCGCGCCTTCAGTCACCACTTAACGCAAACCCAGGAATGGGAGCCGCTCCGCAAATTC
>VBEW01000147.1 GCA_005889225.1 Chloroflexota bacterium
TGTGCGCCATGTTTCGTCGCGACGCCTTGCTCCGGGCCGGCGGCTGGCAGATCCGCGAGGGATACGAGGACTGGGACCTCTGGATGGCGCTGGCCGAGCGCGGTTGCCACGGGATCCGGATCGACCAGGTGGTCGAGCGCCATCGCGAGCACGGCGCCCGCCGCTGGTCGCAGGACTTCGCGCGTCACGAGCGAAGCCTCGCGGTCCTGCGGGAGCGGCATGCGACGCTGTTCGCCGCCCGGGCCGCGAACCGTCGCCACTCCACCACGTCCTGGTGGCAGAAGCTGCTGCTGCCCGTGATCGAGAGGGCCGGGTTCCTGTCCACCGACAACCGCTACCGGCTTGCTCACCTCGTCAGTCACCCACTCCGCTTTTCGCGGGTGCAGTTGCAGCGGCGGGCCGCGGTCCGCTCATCACCGCCACCGCGTACCACGCATACCGCATCGTGAATGGCAGCCGTCGAAAGAGGGTCGCATCGATCCGGTCGAGGATCGCGACGAGACGAGGAAAGCCGGCCGATCGCCGGAAGGGCACGGCCGTCAGGGACAGCAGGTGAAAGGCCCGGATCTCTACCGAATCGAAATAGCGGCGGGCCAGCGTGAAGTCGGACATCTTGAGCGGATGCTCGTCGGGGGTCCGCAGCTGCGGCGTCATTCGGCGCCGGAGATTGATCAGCGGGTTATGGCCTAACGGCTCCATGAAGATGGCCACCCCGTCGGGTTTGAGCGTCCGCGCCACCTCGGCAAACGATTGGTCGAGGTCGAGGTGGTGCAGGATGGCGTTGCCGCAGATCACGTCGAACGTCTGATCCGGAAATTCCAGAGCCTCGGCGTCCATCGCCCTGAACTCGACCTGCAGGCCGGCGGCGCGAGCGGCCGCCTGGGCGTGCTGCATGGCCGTCTCGGAGAGGTCGATTCCGGTCACGGCGCCACCGAACTCCGCGAGCCGCGGGGTGTAGTTGCCCTCGCCGCAGCCGTACTCGAGAACCCGCTTGCCGGCGCAACGAGCCCGCAGGAAGTCCTCCCAGTAGCGCGCCCGGCCCTCGATGATCGAGTAGTACTTGTCGACGGCCTTCCAGCGGACGTCTTCCGCGTAGTGCTGCTCATGGAACGCCTTCTCGCGGGCCTTGCGCGCGTCCATCACGCCTCTTGCTCCCTCGCGCGTGTGCGGGGGAGGGCCAGGGTGGGGGCCGCTTCTTCCCTCCCCCGCTCCCGCGCCCGTCGCCACCGCCGGAGCAGGTCCAGGGAACGCCGTGGGACGATCGCCTCGACCCCCTTCTCTACCGCCGCTCGAAGCTGCCGCCCGGTGGCGAACAGCCTCGCCGCCGGACGAGCTCCCACCGCCTCGACCCTGAGCGTGACCCGGGCGCCCAGGGCCCAGTCGAATTTGTACGTTTCGGTGCCGCGCAGGAAGTCGTAGCACCTGACCCCTCGATCCACCGCTTCCTTGATCGAGAGGCCCATGCGCACGAAGGCGACGCTCTTCCTCGCCCAGCTCGGGTCGTACCCGGTCTGATAGAGCCAGTAGTGATCGCCGCGCGTGAAGCCGTAGTAGGTGGCGCGGCAGTCGCCCTCGACCCACAGCTCCTCGAAGCGAACCATCCCTCGCTCGGCCAGCGCCGGCACGACTCGTCGATGAAAGTCGCGAATCGACGGCCGCGTCATGGCATCCGAACCGCCCTGGGCCGCCCAGCGCCGGTCGTGCAGCGCCAGCAACCGCTCGAGGGCGGCACCGGCCAGGCCCGGCTCGGTGATGGCGCGCGATTCGAACCCGTGGAGGCCGGCCAGGTTGCGGAGGAGCCGGCCAAACTGATGCGGCCGACGGCTCCTCGACAGCACCTCCTCCCAACCGGCGCGCAGGTCGAGATACGGGCAGATCTGGTGCGTCGCCAGCGTGTAGGCGCGCTGCGTATCGCCGCCGAGTTGCCAGGCGAGCACCTGCAGCATGGCCGAATCGGCGGGGAGGCCGTCGAGTGCCAGGAGGTCGATGGGCTGCGTGGCAAGCCTCTCCACGATGGCGGCCGTGGCCGGCCGGGCGCATCCCGGATGCGCGAGCACGTCGAGGCCATCCGCGGCGACGAGTCGCTCGCCCATGAACGAGAGCCGGCGGACCGGCATCCCCATGACCGGCGAGGTCCGCTCGCTGAGCGCGAGCAGGCCGACCAGGCGCCCGGCGTCGCGCGCGCAGACGATGACGGGCTGGCCGCCCACTCCGATCGTTGCCTGCCAGGCCGCCATCCAGTCATACGACATAAAGGGCGACGCCGATGGCTGCGCATCGAAGAGCGCCTCCCAGTCGCGACGCAGCGCCTGAAAGCCATCGACGCCGCGCACCACGTCGATCGCGAGCGAGCTCATCAAGACACTCCGGCAACCGCGCGCCGGACGGCGTCGACCAGCGAGTCGAGTGCCTCCGCGCCCAGGTCCTGGTGACAGGGAAGCCAGAGCGCGGTGCGGCGCAGCACGTCGGCATCGGGAAATTCGCCGTTCGGTCCGTAGAAGTGGTTGTCCGGCCAGAACTCACCGATCTCGACCCCCTGGTCGCGCAGGGCGCCGAACAGCGCCTCCCGCCTGTCGCTGCGGAATGGGTAAAAGAGTGGGCAGACGCCAACCGGCAACTCGCCAAAGATCGGCGGCGCGATGTCTTGCAAGCGCGCGAGCAAGTAGGCGTAGTTCGCCCGCCGCCGCGTCGCGATCGCCGCAAAATCCTGCCTGGCCAGGATCCGTTGCGAGAGCCGGCTGATGTTCGTGTTGGCCTGCGTGAGGTCAAAGTCCGGGGTGCCCATCGGCACGTAGTCACGCCCGGACGCGCGAAACGCGGCCTTCCCCATTCGCAGTCCGATCGACCGCGCCGGTGCGGCGGCCGGCAGCTTGCGCATCTCGAGGTTCGACAGCATCAGCGACAGCGCATGCGCGGCAACCCAGCTATGCGCCGGCCGTTCGCGCGGATCGGGAATGTTTGCCCACCCGTTAGACATCAGCGCGACGCCACCATCCGGCGTGGGCAGCGACTTCGGCAGGCTGAACACCGCGCCATGACCGAACGAACCAAGCGGCTCGCCGGCGGTCGAGGACAGCAAGGCGTGGGCGCAATCCTCGATCAACGCCAGGCCACGTTCCTGACAGAGCTGGCGGAGATCGCGGATCGGCGCCGGAAACCCCGCGTAATGGATGACGTAGAGGGCGGCGGTTTGGCTCGTCACGCGCCGGCCGATGTCATCCGGGTCGATCTGCAGGTCACGCCCGACGTGGAAGAACTTGATGCGGGCTCCGGCGGCAAGCAGGGCGTCCAGTTCGACGCAATGGAAGAATGCCGGAAACAGCACCTCGCGACCCCTGAGCCCCAGTGCCTGCGCGATCGCGAAGATCCCATAACGGGCGAAGGTGAAGGCGCGCCGGCCGGGATCGGTGAATGGAAAGGGCATCGGGGCCGCTGTGCCGGGCCGCATCATCGAGGGCCAGAGCGTGGGAAACAACGGAATCCAGGCCCGCGATCGGGGCGGGGTCGCCGCGGCCGGTTCAGCCGTCCGCGCCAGCGCCGTCATGCCGCGACCCGGCGCCGCCCGAGCTGGCGTACGGCACGGGCCAGGGGGTAGGCGCGACTGGAGCGCAGGGCGAGATACCAGTTGGTGGTCTTCACGCGCAGCGCACTGAGACCGTCGTGCGACCAGATTCCCACCCGTGGAATGGCAAGCGCACTCATCGGTTCCGGCGCTTCCGGGAGTGCGAACCCGTGCGTAAACCCGGCGCGAGCGGCGGCTCGCCGGACCCGTTCGTCGTGCCGTCCGCGAGGATAGGCGAGCCACCGAATCGGAACGCCGAGCTGGTCTTCCAGGACCTCGCGGCTGGCTCGCAGGTCTCGCTCGCATTCGTCCTCGCTCAGCGCGGTCAGGTCCCGGTGCGTGTTGCTGTGCGAGCCGACGGTGATGCCGGCCGACATCATCTCGAGGACCTGCGCGCGGCTGAGCGTCTTCAGCGGCTCCGTTGGCGGGTCGTCGATCCAATCAACGGGCCGCTGCGTGGATGTCAACGTATCGGCCACGACAAAGATCGTCGCCGGCAGCCGGTGTTTCAGCAGGATGGGTAAGGCATCCGTGTAGAGGCCCTGAAAGCCGTCGTCGAAGGTCAGCACGGCGGTGCCGCGCGGCAGCCGGCTGGCGTCCGTCATCGTGTTCGCCGCGTCCGCCAGGCTGACGACCCGACGGTGCGCGCGCAGCCAGGCGCAGTGTTGGTCGAAGACAGCCGCCGGCAGTGCCAGCGGTGATCGCCATGCCTCATCGACGGCGTGGTAGCAAAGGATGGGCACGGCTCAGCGCTCCGCCTGGGGCAGGCTCATGCGCCCTGCGCTTGCGCCTCCGAGGTGGCGAGCAGGTGCTCCGCGCCGATCTCGACCAGGCACTGGCCGAGTTCTTCCGGATCGTGCCGGGCGAGGTGGCCCGCGGCTCCAAGCTGCTCGGTCAGAACCCGACGGGCGTACCTGAGCGTCGCCTCGGTGTCTGCCTGGATCGGCAGCGCACCGGCGGCGGCATAGGCGCGCACCTGTCCGTGACTGAACGGGCCGGAGTTGGTCAGGGCGACGTCGAACGGAATGCCGATCAGCTCGGCCAGCGGCCTCACGTGCTGGGACGCGAGCGGCACCTCATCGGACCCTTCGGCGGTCATGATCTTGGTCACCGCCACCTTGAGCGCGTGGCTGTCGCGGACGGCCTCGATGACGTCGGGACAGCAGAGCACGGGAATCAGATCCAGCTCGAGGTGTCCGGGCGCGATGACGATCAGATCCGCGTCCGCCAGCGAGTCCCTCACCCCTCGTGGGGGATCGGCGATTTCCCTCCCCCGCTCGCGGGGGAGGGCAGGGTGGGGGCTTCCATCCATCGCGAGCAGGACGCGACCCCGAATCCCCAGCAGCTCGCCGGCCGTGTCCAGGGCCGCCTGGCGGGAGCCGCCGATCTCCTCGAGCGCCAGCAGCAGCGCCGCCCCGAAATGCGCGTCGCGCCAGTCCCGGCTCTCCATCCGATGGCTCAGCAGCGCGCGCAACACCACGTTTTCTTCGAGCGTTGGGGTCAGACCGACGAGGCACAGGCTGGCGTCGTCCCGCGGCAGCGATCCCAGCTGGTCCTTGGGGTCCACCGCGATCGTGGCTCGCGGCAGTCCACTGACGAGCGCGGTCAGGCTCCAGGTTCGATCGCGCAAGCCCAGAAGCGTGGTGTAGAGCCCGGTCCCCCCGCCGATCACGACGATCTTCAGGCTGGCCACATGCGGGAGGAGGCGCAGCCGGCGATCCAGCTGACGATCCATCGCCGACCCCCAGCGGGCAAAGGTGGCCAGCCGCCCGATGCCGGGCGGACGCCCAATGCTGAGCTCGGTGCCGGCCGCGACCTTCTTCAAGGTCCAGCGCTGGCGCGAGCCGAAGGTATCGTCCAGCTCGAGGACGAATTCCCGAACGTTCGGCGCGTTTGGCCTCGTCAGCCGGATGGTGCCGAAGCGGCCGGCCAGCGCCAGACATCGATGCAACGCCTGGTCGAGGCTCGCGGGCAGGACGGTGCCGGATCGAATCACCTATAAACCCAGCCTAGCCACCACCGGCCTGTGGCGATATGGGGAAAGGTCCCATGGCCTGGGACTGGTGTCCCATACGAATCGACCATTTGATCGCTTCGGAACGATTTCGCACTTCCAGCTTGCGATAGATGCTGCCCAGGTGGTTTCGAACGGTCTTCGGACTGATGCCACGAGCGGCCGCGATCTCCCGCGTCGATTGAGCCTCGCCAACCAGCGCAAAGATGCCGCGTTCGGCAACGGAAAGCCGCTCGTACAGCCCGCCGCCGGCCGGTTGATGACCGGCCAACCGGCCCAGCGCCAACCGCACGAGCGAACGTCCGATGGCGCAATGCCCGGCAATCACGGCCTGGACTCCTTCCACGAACTCGTTGGCGGACGCCTCCCTGGTAAAGAAGCCCGCGGCCCCACAATCCAGGGCGGCGACGAGGAGGGGCGCATCCTCTTCATCGGCCAGCAGCACAACCCGTGTTGGGCTGCTGCTCAGGGTCAGCCTCGTGGCCAGCTCCACCCCCGTCATGGGCGGAGACCGGAGATCGCAGAAGAGCAGCTCGTGGCCTTCGTCGGTGACGCGCTGGATGGCCTCGTCCGACCGGGTCGACAGCTCCACCGTCATGTTGAGCGGCGGGCCAGAGACCAGCCGTGCAAGCGCCGCCAGGACCAGCGGATACTGGCCGACCATCAACGCCCGCGGCGATTCCGCGTGCAGCGGCCCTTCGAAGAGCCGCGGGACGATCACCACCTTCGGAGCGTATAGCGGGGACTTCAGTTTCTGGAATGGGATACTCGTCCCGACCAGCCGGGACTTGGCGGCAACTCGCCGTCAGGTCTATTTGATCGTCAGACCCTGCTGCGCGGCGTAAAGAACCAGCTGTCCGCGGTGCCTGACATGGAGCTTCTTTTCCATGTTGTTCACGTGGTTGGACACATGATGGTGGGCACCACGGCCCCGCCGCGGGCCCATCGGCGGCCGAGGCTGTCCGTGGTCCCGGCCAACGACCAGACGCCAGGCCGCGAGATCGATTGGTCACGCAACGCGCGCATCTAATAACATCGGGTGATAGCGTACGTAGCCCAACCGATGAGTCCGGTGAGTGCGACGGCGGGGAGAGCGGCGGCCGTTCCAGCCTGACCCTATGCCAGGGCCAGATCCTCGATATCGCGGCCACCGCTCCCGGACAAGGAGATCGGGCACCGGCTGCATGTGACCCACCGGACGGTTGCGAGCCCACTTCGAGAACCTGTTTCGGGACCACGGCATCCGCAACCGTTCTCAGGCGATCGCGGTCTGGTCAGTCCGGCGGAAATCCGGCAGGCTTCGGCCGGCGGACGAATGTCCCTATCCGAAACCCTTCCCGCCGAGTTTTACCGAATGCCGGGCGTTTCAGGCCACCCAGATGGTGACCCTCGACATCTCCCATCGCTCACTGGGGTCGGTCCTCACCTGCCGTCACCTGGAGAGCCGCCTGGTGCCGACCACGGACTACCGCTGGTACGCCTGTGTTATCGGCGACGCCGAGGCTCGCCGGCGATGGAGCAATGCCGTCGGCCCCACCCGGCTGCACGAGATCAGCGCCCTTCGCCAGGAAGTGTCGGCGCTGAGTGGTCCGTACGTCTGAGCACCTTCGGTTGATCTGTCGCAAATTTACTCCGGTTGATATGTCTCACCTCATGCGGATCTTGCCCTCGTCGGCACGGTCCCATCGTCGTGCTTCTTGCGGATCTCTCCCTTGGTTTGGCGCCACGGTCTTCACCAGCTCGTTGCCAACCCAGTGCTGCAGCGTCCCGTCGGTGACCAGGACATCGCAGGCGCTGTCGGCATAGCTCTGGCCGATGCAAACCTGCTGGTAGCCGACGCAGACCACACCCACGGTGCTCACCTTGATCGCCGATC
Organism: Chloroflexota bacterium; assembly: GCA_005889225.1. GTDB lineage: Bacteria > Chloroflexota > Dormibacteria > CF-121 > CF-121 > CF-13. Next base: position 7,453 of record VBEW01000147.1, read on the forward strand.
CGGCACCTGGCGTACATATGCCCGCGCTGCTCGGCGTCCTCGCCGACGGTCAGGTGGCTGCAACTCCAGATGGGAGTTAGCGGAGCCCCGCGCAAGTTGCAAGGGATACAGAGCTCAGGCTCGTAGGCTGGGCAGTCGGCGAAGTACGCGGCGAAGGGATGTCGGCCCGCCTTCACCCCGACTTGATCCTGATGGACCTGCAGATGCCGAGCATGAGTGGCATCGAGGCTATCCAGCAGATTCGCGCTGGCAATGCTGAGGTCCCCATCGGCGTGCTCAGCGTGTTCGAGACGCATCAGTACGTCGAGACGGCGGTGAACGTTGGCGCCAGCGGCTATCTCGCCAAAGACGCGACGCCGTCCGATTTCTGCGAGGCGGCGAGCGTGCTCCCCCAGGGGAAGCGGAATCTGGTGGCCATCCCCCACGGCCTGATGGCGGGGCTGGAGGCCTCCAGCTCCAGCAAGGTGCTGACCCCGCCTCACCGGCCGCGAGCTGGAGGTGCTGCGGGTGCTCTCAACCAGCGCCGGCAACGCGGAGATCGTGCGCAACCTCGGGATCAGCCCCAAAACGCTGCGCAACCACATCAGCAACACCTATCACAAGCTCGGCATCTTCGACCGGGCGCAGGCCGTGCTGATCGCGGTCCCGGAAGGAAGGGTCGAAGTCAACCCTTAGCGACGGGGAATTCAGTATTGCCGAGCGCGCGTTCATGCGACGGCCGCCACACCGGCGAACGCCGGCCGTCTGAGTGGGGACTGCGCGGGGAGCCGTCGCCTCCCGCTCAGATTCCGGCGTTCCGCAACGGATGGGACGCCGGACACTCCCAGTGATCCAAACGTCCCATTGTCCAGTAGTCCGCGAAGTGCTACGCAGAGAGTGTTAATTCGGCCCCCGGCGAGGCGTTCCGAAAAGGGATTGCAGCAGGGGCACAGGAGCGGTCCAGGGGTGTTCCGGGTGGCTGGCGGCAGGGTCGTCCTGGCGGCTGTGCTTGCCCTCTACGCGTCCGGACTGCAGCCTTTCCGTCTCCTTCCCGTCTACGCGAGCTCTGGGCCCGCGCCCGCGGCAACGACCGGCGCGACGATGGCAACGCAGCGTTTG
>VBEW01000141.1 GCA_005889225.1 Chloroflexota bacterium
CCTGCCGGGCAATTCTCGTCGGGGCTCTTCCAGGACAAGATCAACCTGGCGGTCGACCAGAGCACGGGAGCGAACTCGGGCAATGTCTACGTCGCCTGGTCGCGCTATTCGGGCCGTGCGGCAAACAACGTCGTTCTCTTCTCCCGATCGACGGATCATGGCGCGAGCTTCTCCCCGCCGGTTCGGATCTCGCCGGGCCTGGGCGAGGAATCTTTCGCTGACCTCGCGGTTGGTCCGGACGGCACGGTCTACCTCACCTATCGCAACTTCGCGCACCAGAAGTCGACGAGCGACACCATCTCGGTCGAGCGGTCGACCGATGGCGGGCAGTCCTTCAGCCAGCCGCAGGTCATCGCGCAGTTTCAGCCCTTTGATTCCAACCAATTCAGCGGCAACGGCTTCGGTGACTGCGGCGACGGAGCATCGTCCTGCCCCAGTGGATTCACCTATTCCAGGTTCGCGAGCCTCTCGGCAGTGACCGCCGACGCCAGCGGCGTCCACGTGGTCTGGAATGGCGAGCTGGCCAGCGGCCAATCCAAGGTTTTCGTGCGCAACTCGTCCGATGGAACCAACTGGTCGGCGGCCACCACCCTCGATACGGTGGGTACCGGCCACCAGTACTTTCCCGACATCGCATCGGCGGACGGTGTGATCACCGTCGTCTTCTACGACTCGCGAAACGACGCGGGCTACTCCCCGAACCGGCCAACCGGAAATACGGCGGACGGCCGGAACTCTGGTGGGGCGGTGGATACCTTCATCGCCCAGTCGAGCAATGGCGGCGCCAGCTGGACCGAGACGCGGGTCAGCAACTTCTCCAGCAACTACAACTGGGAAACGCATGGCGCTCGAATGGTCGGCTTCTGGGGCGACTACATCTACATCTCGGCCGTGCCCGGCGGCGTCAACGTGACCTGGACCGACTCCCGGGACCTCATACCGGGCGTTGATCCGCGCGATCCGAACGCCACCGACGGCTTCGATGTCCTGCAGTGCAACGCGTCGACGCTCGATTCGTGCAACTCGCAAGGCGGCCTCGACCAGAACATCTACGGAGCTCGCATCTAGTACGACATCGGGATACCGAGAGCGGGTCACGCACCCGCTCTCGGTGAACCCCAGGCAACACAGGGTGAGCACCAGTTTGGATGGGTATGAACAATCCAAGGCACGTCGGGGCGCCTTGACGCCCCTCCATTCTCAGGTTGAGGAGCCTGAGCCTGGCCCTTCAAGGTCGATACCTCAGGTAGTCACGACTTCCGATTTGGAGTCGGACAAGGAGAAGCCATATGTCAACAGAACAAAACAAAGCGATTTCTCGGCGCATTCCGCTCGAGGTGTTCGAGCAGGGACGCTTCGACGTCGTCGACGAGATCTGTGCACCCGACCTCAAGGAGCACGGCGAGCTCATGCCGGGCATTCCAACCGGCCGCGAGGGACTTAAGGCGGTTGCATCGCAGCTGCGGAAAGGATTCCCGGACCTCAAATACAGGATCGACCTCCAGATCGCCGACGGCGACTTCGTAGCTTCCTACGCGACGGTCAGCGGCACCCACAAGGGTGAGGCGTTTGGGATGCCCGCAACCGGAAAGGACGCGGAGTGGGCGGAGGCACACTTCGTCAAGATGGCCAACGGCAAGATCACCGAGCACTGGGGAGTCCAGGATCGGCTCGGAATGCTTCGCCAGCTCGGTCTCGCCCCGGCGCCCCAAGCCGTTTCGGCCAGCCGCTAGAGACACCGATTCGCGCAAAGAGAGGCGGTTCGGAACCGCTTCTCTTTTTTATGTCTGCCAGCTCAATCCGCACGCCAAGCTCCACGCCCACGCCTTCGCCCTCGCCAAGCTAAGCGTCGGGACGGCAATCCGCCACTCGGGCTGGCGCTATCTTGGACGCAAATGGCCGGATCGCCGCCAGCGCCGAGGCCGACGAGCTATCTACGCAATCTGCAATGCACTGGCTGCGGCGCCGAATTCAGTGCTGACGCGGTACTTGGCGTTTGCCCGAAGTGCGGCAAAGTCCTCTTCGCCCGGTATGACCTGGCTGCCGTAAAGAACGCTGTAGTCGCCGACGACTTCCGTAGCCGATCGTGGGACATGTGGCGCTATCGGGAGTTGCTGCCAGTCCGCAACGAGGCGAATGTCGTGACGCTCGGTGAGGGTATGACGCCGGTCTTGCAGGTGAGGAGACGAGTCGCTAGTGCTCTCGGATTTCATGGCGGGCGGCTCGCCATCAAGGACGAGGGTAAGAACCCGACCGGGAGCTTCAAGGCGCGAGGGATGGCGGCCGCAATATCGAAGGCGAAGGAGCTGGGGATCACCGAGATTGCGCTGCCCAGCGCCGGCAACGCCGGTTCAGCGGCAGCCTCGTACGCTGCGGCCGCCGGCATGAACGCGCACATCGCGGTTCCGCGCGACGTCCCGCCGGTAAACCTCGTCGAGATGCGGATGAGCGGTGCCGACGTGCTGCTGGTCGACGGCTTGATCGACGAGGCCGGCCGGGTGCTACACGAACGCGCCGCCATGGCCGGATGGTTCGAGCTCAACACCTTGAAGGAGCCATACCGGCAGGAAGGGAAGAAGACCCTTGGATTCGAGCTGGCCGAGCAGGGCGGCTGGGGCGATGACTGTCTCCCGGACGTGATCGTGTTTCCGACCGGAGGCGGAACCGGGATCGTCGGAATGTGGAAGGCTTTCGCGGAGCTTGGGGAGCTCGGATGGATCGGACGAAAACGGCCAAAGATGGTGGTCGTGCAATCGACCGGCTGCGCGCCGCTGGTTCGGGCATTCGAACAGGGCGCCGATCACGCCGAGCCGTGGAAGGATGCCGCCACCATCGCCGCCGGCATTCGGGTGCCGTCCGCCATCGGCGATTACCTGGTGCTGAAAGCGATGCGGGAGAGCCGCGGTATAGCGATCGCTGTCACCGACGACGAGATCCGCGCGGCGCAAATCGAGATGGCTCGCGAGACGGGCATCTACACGTGTCCGGAAGGCGCCGCGAGCTGGGCCGCGCTGAGGTCGCTTCGACGGAGTGGCTTCCTCGGCGGCGAGGAGGATGTCGTCCTGTTTTCGACCGGCGCCGGCGTGAAGTACGAACCGCCGCTCTAGCCTCATCCGAGCGTTTGGCTGCCTCGTCAACCTGCAAGGTCATAATGAAGCGAACAGAGGCTCACCTAAGGCCGACACGCAATTTCATTGATTCTTAACGCAATCCTGCGTACGCTGTGCGCCGGAGAGGGGCGGGTATTTCTTGGGGAGGCTAGGTGTGGCGTGGCTGCTTTCTTAAAGCAGCTTCAGAGTTGGGCCGTGCCAGGATTTCGGTCCGGCAGGCCATGGAAACGGGCCGTAGCGACAATCGGCTACCTCCTGTTCGCCCTATGGATGTTGTCGTTTATCGGCAAACCCGGCTTCACTTTTCTGGGACTTGCCGTCCTGCTGATCGCTGTGTTGATCGCCAATGGCTGGGGAATCAGATCCCGAGCGCCCTTACTGGGCTCCACAAGTCGCGCCGCGGCCGTGATCGGCTGGGGAATCGTCGGCGTTCTCTTTCTGTCGACTTGGGCGTGGGCTGGTACCGAAGCGCCGGCGACGAGCTCTGGGCCAACAAGCCTGACTTCAAAGCCAGGCGGAGTTGGTGGTGGAGCTCCCTCGACCACTGAGGCGCCAACTATATCGACCGCGTCGACGCCGACTCCATCACCGAGTCCAACACCGACGCCGACCGCGACTCCTACTGCGACTCCCCCGCCGACTCCTGCTCCGACCTTGGCTGCGGCGCCAACGGCCGCTCCGGTCAAGCCTACGCAGAATCCGGCGCCTCCTGTCAATACCTGCGGTGCCCCTACCAATCCTTGGGGCTATAACTTCTGCGGCGGCAACGTCATCTCGAACCCGCCAAGCAATTTCTGCAACTACTTCAGCTGCATTGCATCGTTCTGGAAGAGTACGAATGGATATGTCGAGCAGTGCGTTGATGGCTTGTTCAGCCACTCGGGCGGCCGGTCGGGATCGTGCTCCACTCACGGCGGCAACCGTCGGCCTCTGAACGGGCCATAGCGAACATGGGAATTCGGTTGCAGGACGCTAAGCCAAACGGGCGCGCCCAAGCAGCGCGCGAACGCATCACGCCGACAAAAGGCCGGCACAGGGATCGACAGAAGGTGAGCGCTGCACGCCGGGCGATCACTTTGTTTTTCGAGACCTATGAAGTGCCGGAAACGCTGATCATGGCCGGTCTTGCGCTCGTCTACGTCGGCTTGAGCTTTGTGGACAGCGAGCCAGTTCAGTTCCTCGGCCCAGACAGGGTCCCAGTGCTTATTTACGTCATCACGGCGATCTTCATTGGTGAATTCAGCATTCGCCTTTACGGGGCTGAATCGCGGCTTACCTACCTGCGGCACCACCTATTCGATTTACTCGCCGTCCTGCCGACGTTGCAGTTTCTCCGCATATTTGGCCTGGCCCGCCTCGTGGTGCTCCTTCGTTTGCTTCGCATCGTTCGGGTCGGCGTTGTCGCTCACGGTTTGATCAATGCCAACCACGCACTGGGAAAATGGAAGCGCCTCAGCCGCCGCAGCGGTCTGACCTCTCTACTCATGATCTCCTTCGGTTTCCTCTGGATCGGTGCCGATCTCGCGTATCAGTTCGAGCGCGGCATTAATCCGCAGTTCAATTCGTTTGGCGACTCACTGTGGTGGGCCTTCTCGACGATGGCGACCCTCGGATACAGCACTGGACCTGTCACCTTTCTGGGGCGGATCGTCGCCGGCGTATTGATGATCCTCGGCATTGCGTGTTTCGGACTGATTACCGCGACGGCCACCACCTTCTTTCTGCAGCGAACGGAAAAGGTTAGGGACTACTCCACCGCGGAGCTAATGGAAGCGATGCGGGCAATTGACTCCCGCCTAACGGGGTTAGAAGCGAGGCTGACGGACAGGCCGAACCTTTAGGCGAGCGCGTTGGCGCGAAGGCGCTCGGCCATCGCCGCCATCACCGGGAGCGCCAGGCTCGGGTTCCCCCTGATCGCATCAGAAAACTGCGTGTGACTGAGCACCATGGCGTTGACCGGCCCATCCGCTATCACCGTGGCCGTTGCGGGTCCTCGGTCCAGCATGCCGATCTCACCTACGAACTCGCCAGGACCGAGTCGGGCAGCCGGCTTTCCCGCACGCGTCACCTGCACGTTGCCGGTCATCAGGATGAAGAAGGAATCCGTCGGCTGGCCTTCTCGGATCAGCGTGTGCCCGGGCTTGAGGCTGACCTCATCCACGCGGCTGGCCAGGAACTCGAGATCGCGTTTGGAGCACTTCGCAAACAGCGGCACCTGGGCTAGCCGATCGACCTTCGGGTCCGGCACGTTCGAAACAGTAACACCTGCCTACGCCGATGGGACAACTGCCACCGTAAGGGGCGGAGACAACCGCCGGGATTGTGATTGTAAGGCGCCTCGCAAACTTTCCTTCCCCGCGCAACGCCGGACGCAAGCCCCCAGGTCGATGATCGGAGCGGTGGGCAGAGTGCGCCTTTCCCTGCGCGCAAAAATCGTTGGTCCGTTCGTTCTGATTGTCGCGCTGGTGGGCACCATCGGCACGGCTGCCGTTACCGCCCTGGTCACCAGTGAGGCGGTCGCGGAGTTCAACAGCAGCTTGCTGCGCGCCAGCTTGCTCGCCAACGATCACCTTTCGCTGGTCGAGGCGGCCCGGCTAACCACCCTCCGGGCGGCGGCCGCCACCACCGGCGTGCCTGAGGCGACGACTGCGAAGGATACCGCCACATTGGCCCGGTTGCTCACGCCCGTCGTCGGCAACGCCGCGGTGCCGAGTCTCCTCCTGCACGTGCTCGACCGGCAGGGGAAAGAGGTGATCGTCCTCGGACCCGACGGTCCGGTGGCCACACAGTCTCCAAGCGACTCGTTCGTATCCGAGCCTGCGGTGGCATCGGTGCTGGCCGGGCGGAGCGATGCCCAGGGTGACAAATACGTATTCCTCAAGACCGATCCGGCGGGCACGACCCTGTACTGGACCGGACCAATCCGGAGCCTGACTGGACAGGTGACCGGCGTCGCCATGGTGGGCGAGCCCCTGTTGGCCATCGCCGCCGGCATCCGCTCCTCGGGCGCAGCCGACGTGACCTTTTACGGATCGGGGGGCGGCGTCCTCCTATCGTCGCTCTCGGCCACCGGCGCTCTGCCGGCGGCGACCCTGAGCATGGTCCAACCGGATCGGCCCGTGCGATTCGGCCAGTCCTCCGGCGGCGAGGCCTACATGAACCTCGTCAGCGACTGGACGATGCGCAAGATGCGGCTTGGCTACCTGGCCGTGGCCCTCAACACTGCCCAACTGCAGGCGGGGCTCGACCAGCTTCGGCTCTTCCTTCTGATCCTCTTCGCTGCAGCCGCGGTGATCACGCTGATGATCGGCCTGGCGCTCGCGGGTGCGATCACCCGGCCGGTCCAACGGCTCGTCGGCGCCATGGGGGCGGTTGCCGCCGGCGACCTGGCGCAGCGCGCGCCGGCCGGACCCTCCGACGAGATCGGGTACCTGGGAAAGGTTTTCAACCTGATGACGGCCGGCCT
>VBEW01000142.1 GCA_005889225.1 Chloroflexota bacterium
GCCGGATTGGGAACGAATACCTCTACCAAACGCAGGCACAAGAGAACATCGCTGCGATGACCGACGCGAAGGTCAAGAAGGTGATCGCCAGCTGCCCCCACTGTTTCAACACCATCAAAAACGAGTTCCCGCAGTTCGGCGGCACGTACGAAGTCATCCACCACACCCAGCTGCTGGCCACTCTGGTGAAAGAGGGGCGGCTCAAGCCGAGCAAGGCGATCGACGGCAAGTTCACCTACCACGACTCGTGCTACCTCGGCCGCTGGAACGACATCTATGACCCCCCGCGCGAGCTCATCGAAGCGATCCCGGGCGCGAAGCTGGTCGAGATCGAGCGCCACCGCAAGCGCGGCTTCTGTTGCGGCGCCGGCGGCGGGCGGATGTGGATGGAGGAGAAGATCGGAAAGCGAATCAACCACGAGCGGGTTGAGCAGACCTTGCGCACGGAGGCGCCGCGAGTGGCGACGGCCTGTCCCTTCTGCCTGACCATGTTCCGCGACGGGATCGCGGCGAAAGACGCCGAGACCCGGCTGCAGGTGAAAGACCTGGCTCAGTACCTGGCCGAGTCGATCGACGGCGAGGTACCGCGCTTGACCACCACCTCTGGTTGACTTTCGCCCTGCCGAGGGCGTACTGTACGGGGGCTATGAGGCGGCGGATCCGTTCAGCGGGCATCGCGACCTTCCGGGGCGGAGCCTGCCTTTTCCGGGCCTCACATCATTGAAAGCCAAGTAATCTAGATCCCTTTTCGAGCGCTTTCGACCGTGTGGCCCTCAGGCCCACGGTTTTTTGTTGTCCAGCCAAATCCATCGAGGAGTTGACATCATGGCGATCCGGGTAAGCGAACTCAATACGCCGGCGGTCGAAATCGACGGCATCTCGAAGCGCTTCGGCCAGCCCGGCCGCGTCCGCCGCCTGATGCCGTGGCGAACGGTGAAGCCGCCGAAGCTGGCACTCGACCAGGTCTGCCTGCACGTCGATACCGGGCGAATCACGGGCATCCTGGGAGCCAACGGCAGCGGCAAGTCGACGCTGATCCGCATCCTGGCGACGCTGCTGACGCCGGATGCGGGGACGGCGTCGGTCTTCGGCTATGACGTCGTGACGCAGGCGGCCGAGGTGCGCCGACACATCAATCGGGTGTCGGTCGAGGCGTCCTTCTTCAAAGAGATGAGCCCCTGGGAGAACATGCTCTACGCCGCGCGCCTTTACGGCGGCGGGGGCGAGGGGACGCGAGCCCGGGTGGAGGCGATGCTGGAGCGGCTGGGGCTGCCCCTCGACACGCTGGACAAGCCGATGAAGCAGCTGTCGCGTGGCCAGCAACAGAAGGTGGCGATCGCGCGCAGCTTCCTGACTTCGCCCTCCCTCTTGCTGATGGACGAGCCAACCACCGGCCTCGACCCGCGCTCGAAGCGAGAGGTGCAGGACCTCGTGAGGTCGATCCGCCGCGACCGCGCCGCGACCGTGCTGCTGTGTACCCACGACCTGCAAGAGGCCGAGGTGCTCTGCGACCGGGTGGTCGTCATCGACCACGGGCGCGTCCTCGCGGAGGGGACGCCGGCCGAGCTGATCCGCATCCACGCCGGGCCCGACGGCCGCAGCCTGGAGGACGCCTTCATGCGCCTGACCGGGAAGCGGCTCGAGGAAGACGAGGAGGAGAAGGAGGAATGATCGGCAATACCCTTCGCTGGGAACTGAACGCGTTTACCGGGTTTATCGAGCGGCAAAAGAACCTGTACCGCCGCTACTGGGCGTGGGAAGCGGTCTGGCTGCTCTACAACCTCGTCAGCGTGCTGAGCATTGGCTACCTCGCCTCGGGACTGTCAACAATTGGCCTCGAGTCAGGCCAGGCCAGCCTTCAGCAGGCGCAGCTGTACCTGTTGGTGGGGGCGCTCCTGTGGACCTATCTCTCGATGGTCTTCTTCGAGATCGCCTTCGCCATCACCTGGGAGCGGTGGGAAGGGACGATCGAGTACACGTTCATGGCGCCGATCAGGCGGGTCACGCATCTGCTGGGCATGTGCGCGGCCTCGTTGATCTACGGGATCGCGCGGGCGGCGCTCATCGGGCTGGCACTCGTTTTCCTCTTCAAGCTTGATCTCTCCCACGCCAACTACTGGGCGGCCCTGGCGATCTTTGCCGCCGCGACCCTGCCGCTACTGGGCCTGGGAATCTTCACCTCGATCCTTCCATTGCTGTCACCGGAGAAGGGTGAGCAGATGGCCTTCGCCGTGCAGGGCGTCTTGCTGCTGATTTCCGGCGTCTACTATCCGATCACGGTTCTGCCGGGGCCGCTGCATCTGGCCGGCATCCTCTCGCCGCTGACCTACACGCTCGACGGGGTGCGGCAGTCCTTGCTGCACGGCCTTTCACTCACCGGCGCCCTTCCGGACGTCGCCATCCTGCTCGTGATGGGGGTAATCCTGGTACCGGCGTCGGTCTGGTGTTTCGGCCGCGCCGAGGTCCGCGCCAAACGATTGGGCTTGTTGAAGCGGAGCGGCTAGCTCGGAACGATGCGGGCCTCGAATGTGGACTTGAGCACCCCGAGGAGGAAATTGGCGTCGTTGCTGGCTGCTAATCGGGCAATGATCCCTAAGCCGATGAATCCGGCCGGAAAAATCAGCGCAGGCCACCCTGACGGATGGCCGATGGTTGCGCTGACGAACAGCAGCGTCATTCCAGAGACAACCAACCAGAAACATCCGACTCCACGGAAGACCTTGGTTGTTACCGTCACCTGCGTCGCTGACCCGTCTGTTGCGAACTTTCCGTCAACCCAGGTTGCAAAGAGCATGCGATAAGACGACAAAAGCAACAGCGGACGTTGCTGCACTCGAATGCGCCGCCCGACCCGAAAACCCCTTTCTGAAATCCGGCCTCGCAGGGGCCGCTCCGCGAGGTCCTGGCGATAGAGATCCTCGGGGAAGCCGTAAAAGACCCGGCGTTGATCCGTGGAGCCGACCGACGCTGCGGCAGTTATGCCTCTCAGGCGTGCGAGGCACTCAGGAGCAGGCAACGAGGTCGTAAGCGTTGACCGCTCGCCTTCCATCACCAGGTGTTGGAAGCCCACAACACCTCCAACGAACGAGACCCGGCGCTCCGTTCTATGCGGCGGCTAGTAGATAAAGCCGAGGATGCCGCGCATGGACGTCACGGTGCGGTAGTCGACGCGGCCCCAGCCTCCGCCGGGCACGCCCCACCAGTTCATCTCCGACACCAGGAAGGAGCCGTTCGCGTTCACCGACTCGACGTAGCCGACATGACCCTGCGGCGACGTGCCGCTGATCCCCATCACCATGATGGCCCCGGCTCGGGGCATGGATCCCTCAGCGTAGCCGAATGCGCGCGCGTTCCACCACCACTGGGCGGCGTTGCCGCGCCACGGCACGTAGCGCTTGTGGGCAACCCACCAGGTGCAGTAGCCGTAGGCGAAGCCATTGGCGGCACCCGAGACGGGCCCGGCGGCCCAGGCTGGGCCAGACCGAACCGGCGTTCGGGCACTCGACCGTAACGGCGCAGCAGCTGGCACCGCGGAGGTAACGACCGCGGTCGTTGTCGGAGCCTGCAGCACATAAATCTGAACGGCTGTTTGGGCCGGCAACGCTCGCGGAGGGTCGCTGTCGCGGACCGTGGCCACAAGGGAACTCGTGAAAGGAAGCACAGGGGCGGCGGCTGCGGCCGACACCAGCTGGTGCGGTCCCGAGGACATCGCGCCAATTCCGAGTGCGAAGATCACGCCTCCCCCCGCGCTGCGCCGCAGCCTCACGCCAACGGTGCGAATCACGGTCCAACCTCCTTCCCTCAGTTGGATCAGATGCGCCGTCTAGTGCCGGCCGTTCAGAACCCTGAGTGCAAGGAGGGAGTCCGCCCGTGATGTAACTGGCCGTGCTCAACCCTACTACAAAGGGTGCACAGCTTGTCAACCCGGCCCATCTGGCGCCGGATTCGGGAGCGATCGAGAGGCCGCTTTAGAATCAACCAATGCTGAGCCGGATCGATCACGTGGGGATCGCGGTCCGCGATCTCGATCAGGCGATCGAGGTCTATGAACGGCGACTCGGGCTGCGGGCCAGCGGCCGGGAGCGGCTCGAAAATGAGGGTATCGAGATCGCCATGATCCCGATCGGAGAAAGTCGGATCGAGCTGATCACACCCCTGACGGCCGAGTCGAAGGTCGAGAAGTTCCTGCAAGACCGCGGTGAGGCCGTCCATCATGTGGCCTATGCAACCAGTGATGTTGGCGCCTCGCTGGCCCGGGCCGCCGCCGGGGGTGGGCAGCTGCTTGACGAAGTGGCCCGTCCGGGAGCGCATGGCACGCTGATTGGGTTCGTGCATCCCAAGAGCGTCTGCGGCGTCCTGACCGAGTTCGTGGAAGCGGATGGCGAGTCCGGCTCCTAAGCCCGGGTCCGACCAGGCCTCCGAGTCGACCACCGATAGCGGTCTGGCGCTCAAACCGGTCTACCGGTCGGAGGACGCCGGTCCGCAGGCGCCCGATCCCGGGCAGTATCCGTTCACCCGCGGCATCTACCCGGAGATGTACCGCCGGCGGCCCTGGACGATCCGGCAATACGCCGGCTTCGGCAGTGCGGCAGAGACGAATCGTCGCTTCCGCTATCTCCTTGGACATGGCCAGACCGGCCTTTCGGTCGCCTTCGACCTGCCCACCCAGATGGGTCACGACGCGGACGCGATCATGGCTCGCGGGGAGGTAGGCAAGGTTGGGGTGTCCATCTCTTCCTTGAAGGACATGGAGACGCTGCTCGCCGGCATCCCGCTGGGCGAGGTCAGCACCTCGATGACGATCAATGCCCCCGCCGCTCTCCTGCTCCTGCTGTACGAGCTCGTTGCCGAGCAGCAAGGCGTACCCGGGAATCGCCTCAACGGCACCGTCCAGAACGACATCCTGAAGGAATACGCCGCCAGGGGCACCTACATATTTCCGCCTCGGCCATCGATGCGACTCACGACCGATCTGTTCGCCTACTGCAAGCAGCGGCTTCCGAGCTGGAACACGATCTCGATCTCGGGTTACCACCTGCGAGAGGCCGGGGCCACGGCGGTCCAGGAGCTGGGGTTCACCATGGCGCATGCGATCGCGTACGTCGATGCCGCTCGCGCCGCCGGCCTGGAGGTCGCCGAGTTCGCCCCTCGCCTGTCATTCTTTTTCGCCGTCTTCTCCGACTTCTTCGAGGAGGTGGCCAAATTCCGCGCCGCCCGCACGATCTGGGCCCGCTTGATGACGGATCGGTATGGCGTGAAGGACGGACGGGCGCAGGCGCTTCGCTTCCATGCCCAGACCGGTGGCAGCACGCTGACCGCGCAACAGCCGTACAACAATATCGTCCGGGTGGCGCTGCAGGCGATGAGTGCCGTCCTGGGCGGCACCCAGAGCTTGCACGCAAATTCCTTCGACGAGGCGCTCGGGCTACCATCGGAGACGGCGGCGACGCTCTCGGTGCGGACCCAGCAGATCATCGCCCATGAGACCAACGTGGCCAGCGTCGCCGACCCGCTGGGCGGCAGCTACCTGGTTGAGGCCTTGACCACCGAGCTGCAATCGGCCGCCAGGTCGCTGATCGACGAAGTGGAGCGGCGGGGCGGCGCGATCGCGGCGATTGAAAGCGGTTTCACCCAGGATGCCATCCAGGAGAGCGCCTACCGTTTTCAGCAGGCGGTCGAGGGGGGCCGGCGGGTCGTGGTCGGTGTCAACCGCTTCGGCGGCGACGACGACGCCGTCGAGATTGTGAAGATCAGTCCCCAACACGAGCGCGAGCAGGTTGAGGCGCTCCGCCAGCTTCGGACGAAACGCGACGCGGCAGGCGTGGATGCCCGGCTTGCCGAGGTGCGCCGGGCCGCCGAGGGCACGGCGAACCTGCTGCCGCCGATGCGAGACGCGTTAGAGGCCTATGCCACCATAGGAGAGGTGTGCGGCGTCTTGCGCGACGTGTTTGGTGAATACCGGCCGGGGACCCGCAGCTAATCCATGGCGACCCGCGCCGCGAAAGACGCCGCCCCATCACCGTCGGAGCGCCAGATCAACCTGCTGCGGAAGCGCAAGTACGACGCGATGCACCGGGGCGGCGATCCCGACGACAAGCAGCACCCGAAAGGCAAGCTCACGGCGCGTGAGCGCATCGAGCTTCTGGTCGATCCTGGATCCTTTACCGAACTCGATGCCTTTGCGGTCCACCGGACGGAAGCCTTTGGAATGGGCGAGAAAAAGATCCCAGGTGACGGCGTCGTCACCGGCTACGGCGCGGTCGACGGCCGCGACGTCTTCATCTTCTCGCATGACGCCAGCGTTTTTGGCGGATCGCTGGGTGAGGTGTTCGCCGAGAAAGTCTGCAAGGTGATGGACCTGGCCGTCCGGGCCGGCCGTCCCTGCCTGGGGATCAACGATTCGGGCGGTGCCCGCATCCAGGAAGGGGTCGTCAGCCTGGCCGGGTATGCCGACATCTTCTACCGGAACGTCCAGTCCTCCGGCGTGGTGCCGCAGATCTCGGTGATCGCCGGACCATGCACCGGTGGCGCCGTCTACTCGCCCGCGATCACGGACTTCATCTTCATGGTCGAGCACCTCGGCTACATGTTCATTACCGGCCCGGAGGTGATCCGGGTCACGACTGGCGAGAAGGTCGGCTTCGACGAGCTGGGCGGGGCCGAAGTCCACAACATCAAAAGCGGGGTGGCGCACTTTCTTCACGAATCTGAGGCGGGCGCGTTTGCCGGCGTGCGCCGGCTGCTGTCCTACCTGCCAGGGAGCAACCGGGAGCGGCCGCCCAGCGCCAAGCCGAGCGACGATCCGCAGCGCCGTGACCCATCGCTGCAGTCACTGATTCCGGAGAATCCTCACCAGCCCTATGACATCAAGGCCGCGATCTCCGGGATCGTCGATCAAGGCAGCTTCACCGAGGTTCAGGAGCACTTCGCGCAGAACCTCGTGATCGGCTTTGCCCGCCTCGATGGGGAGGTGGTCGGCATCGTCGGCAACCAGCCCCGGATCCTCGCCGGTGCGCTCGACATCAACGCCTCGGTCAAAGGCGCGCGCTTCGTTCGGTTCTGCGACGCTTTCAACATCCCGCTGGTCACCTTCGTCGATGTGCCCGGCTTTCTCCCGGGGACGGCGCAGGAATACAACGGCATCATCCGGCACGGTGCGAAGTTGCTGTACGCCTTTGCGGAGGCGACCGTGCCAAAACTGACGGTAATTACTCGCAAAGCGTATGGCGGCGCCTACGACGTGATGGCGTCCAAGCACATCGGGGGCGATTTCAACTATGCCTGGCCGGCGGCCGAAATCGCGGTGATGGGGCCGCAGGCCGCCGTCAACATCATTTTCAAGCGCGAGATCGCGGCCGCGAAGGACCCGGCAAAGATGGCGGAGCAGCTGGTCGAGGATTACAAGGAGAAGTTCGCCAATCCCTACGTGGCCGCCGAACGAGGGTTCCTGGACGACGTCATCGAGCCGCAAGAGACCCGGCCCACCTTGATCCGATCCTTGCACCTGCTCCGGGACAAGCAGGTGGAGCGCCCCACCCGCCGCCACGGAAACATCCCCCTTTGAAATTCCTCGAGTACCAGGTGAAGGAGCGGTTCAGGGCCGCCGGTATCCCGATCCCCGACGGTCGGCTGGCGCGCAACCCGGACGAGGCGGCGCTCGCTGCCGGCGCCCTTGGCTCCGTGGTGGTGAAGGCGCAGGTTCCTATCGGCGGCCGCGGGAAGGCCGGCGGCATCAAGCTGGCCAGGACGCCAGTGGACGCCAAGCGGGCTGCCGGCGAAATCCTGGGGATGACGATCAAGGGCTATACCGTCAGGGAGGTGTGGTGCGAGACCGCGCAGGAGATCACGCGCGAGCTGTACCTGGGTCTGACACTCGACCGCGACGCTCGCAAGCCCGTGTTGATCCTGAGTGCCCAGGGCGGCATGGACATCGAAGAGGTCGCGCAGACGCATCCCGATGCGATCGCGAAGCTCCACCCGGACCCGTGGCGTGGCCCGCTCGCCTTCGAGGTCCGCGACCTGATCTTCCGGGCCGGGCTCGGCCCGCTACAGGCGCAGCTGACGCCGCTGGTCACCAAGCTGTACGCGCTGGGTCGGACCTACGACGCGTTGACGATCGAGATCAACCCGCTGGCGCTCACACGCGACGGCGGCCTGGTGGCGGCGGACGCCAAACTGGAGATCGACGAAAACGCCCTGTTTCGCCATAAAGACCTCCACGGCGCCGATGAGTCCGACGAGGATCCGCTGGAAGCTGAGGCGAAGCGCCGGAAGCTGACCTACGTCCGGCTCGAGGGATCCATCGGGGTCATCGGCAACGGCGCCGGGCTGGTGATGAACACCCTCGACCTGGTGGAGCGCGAGGGGGGTCATGCCGCCGACTTTCTCGATATCGGCGGCGGGGCGAAGGCCGATGTGGTGCACAGCGCGCTGGAGTTGCTGGCCGGGGATCCGCGGGTGAAGGGGATCCTGATCAACATCTTTGGCGGCATCACGCGCGGCGACGAAGTCGCGCACGGGATCATCGACGCCACCCGGGATTTGAACCTCAAACTGCCGCTGGTGGTCCGGATGACCGGCACCCGTGAAGAGGAAGGGCGGCAGTTGCTGAAGGAGGCGGGGATTCCCCCCGAAGCCGGCGCCAGCGCGGCGGCCCGCAAAATCGTCGAGCTCGCCGCTGCCGGCACGAGCAGGCCCGCCGCGGCCTCATGAGCATCCTGCTCTCCAGCCAGAGCCGGGTGCTCGTCCAGGGGCTGACCGGTCGCGAGGGGACGTTCCATGCCGAGCAGATGAAGGCCTACGGCACGAACCTGGTCGCTGGCGTCAGCCCGGGCAAGGGTGGCACCACCCATCTCGGCGTCCCCATCTTTGACACAGTGGCCGACGCCAAGCGTGAAACCGGCGCCGACGTCAGCGGGATTTTCGTCCCCGCCCCCTTCGCCGCCGACGCGATCATGGAAGCCGCGGCCGCCGGCATCGGGCTCATTGTGTGTATCACCGAGGGAATTCCCCTTTACGACATGGTGCGGGCGCGGGCGTTCGTCGAGGATGCCGGCGTCGAGCTGATCGGACCGAACTGCCCGGGGTTGGTCACAGCCGGCCAGGCGAAGGTCGGCATCATCCCTAACCACATCAATCGGGAGGGCTCCGTCGGCATCGTGTCGCGCAGCGGCACGCTGACCTACGAAGTGATCCAGGGCCTGAGTCAGGCCGGCGTGGGGCAAACCACGTCCGTTGGCATCGGTGGCGATCCAATCCTCGGGCTGTCGTTCAGCGAGGTGCTGCGCCTGTTCAAGGAAGACCCGGCGACCCGCGCCGTGGTCATGATCGGCGAGATCGGCGGCAGCGACGAGGAGGCCGCCGCCGAGGCAGTGATCGGCCGGAATTTCGGCAAGCCGGTCATCGGCTTCATCAGCGGGCGCACCGCCCCGCCGGGGAAGCGCATGGGCCATGCCGGCGCCATCATCTCGGGCAACACCGGGACGGCGTCGTCAAAGGTGCAGGCATTGAAGCGGGCCGGTGCCGAGATCTGCGACACCATCGAGGAGGTGGTGGCGGCCGCCGGGGCCGCCGTGGACCAACCGTCAAGCGCCGCGCACCGCTGAGCCGACGGCGAGAGTCCGAAGGCTCGCTCCAGCCGTCGCGTCGTGCCCCGAAACGCCGCTGGCGGCGGCTGCGCCGCATCGCGCTGGGCGTGCTGGCCGTCGTCATCCTGGTCACGATCGTGGCCTACCTTCCGGCCGGCAGCCTGACCGCCTCGGTGGCGCCCGCCCGTTACGCTCCCGATGACGCGGGGCTATCGTGGCTGCGGACGGACCGCGGCCACATCGTCGACGAGCAAGGTCGGACCGTGCTCCTCCGCGGCTTCAATGCCGACGCCCTCGTGGTCTACCCAAAAAGTCCACCGGCACCGCTCGACGAGGTGGACGCCACGATGATGCAACGGGCGGGCTTCGACGTCGTCCGCCTGGGTATCGATTGGTCCCAACTCGAGCCGGTGCGCGGCCGCATCGACAGGACCTACCTCGACCGGGTCGCCGGCACGGTGTCGATGCTGAACCGGCACGGGCTGTACGTCGTGCTCGACATGCATTTCCGGCTGGGCTGGAGTCCGCGTTTCGGCTACTCGGGCGCACCGGGATGGGCCACGATCGGCGTCCCGAACTGGAACCCCCTGCCGCAGTACTCGTGGAGCCCGTCGCTGTCGCCGGCGTCGTTCACCTCCGACACCTACTTCTGGCTGTCGTCCGACTGGAAGAAGGACTTCTATCAAGCCTGGCAGGCAGTGGCGGCTCGCTTCAAGGACAGCTCCGGGATCGCCGGCTACGACATCTTCAACGAAGCCCATCCGCTGCCGATCCCGCCCCGCATCTTCGACAAGTACTACCTCTGGCCGATGTTCAAGGAAGCGATCGAGGCGATCGGCGCCGTGGATCCAAACCACCTGTTCATCGTCGAGGGCATCCTGCTGCTCACGATGAACACCGTTGTGGTTCACCTCAAGGCTCCCAATCTGGTCTACGGCACACACCTCTACGAGGGCTCGCTGATCCCGCCCTTCTGGACGGGTGATCCGGCCTTCCTGCACCAGCGCGTTCAGCAGCGGATCAAAGAGGCGGCGGAAGTCCCGGCGCCGCTCTGGATCGGCGAGCTCGGTTACGACCTGACCCAAACGGGCGCACTGTCATATGCCGACGCGGCCCTCGACGAGGCCGACCGGCTGGGGATCGGCTGGGCCTGGTGGCAATGGCGGGAAAACCGCTGGTGGGGGATTCGCGACGCGCAAGGGAACACCGTCAATGAGCACGCGTTGCGTCATCTGGCGAGGCCTTATGTGATCGCGGCGCCCGGCGGCGTACACCCTGGGCGCGGCGACGGCCTGCAGGGGTCTCTGACAATCCGGGTGGACGCGGGGCATGCTGACCAGCCCATCGTCATCGGATGGTC
>VBEW01000139.1 GCA_005889225.1 Chloroflexota bacterium
GAACAGTGAAACCGTGTGCCAGCCGCTCGCGATCAGTCCACCGTATATGCTGCGACCGGCCGCGTCGGGATCGATGTGCATCGGCTGCGGATCGTACTGTCGCGCAAAGGCGATGATGTCCGCCTCGGTAACCGCCACCGATCCAACATCGATGATCTGCCCCGGATGGAAGTCCTCGAAATACTGGACCAGACCTCGGGCGCTCCGAGCCACCTCTTGAGTGTAAGACGGCTGCTCGCTTCATCAGCTACGGTGGAGCTGTCATGAAAATCAGGAGCGAATCGGTGTGGGTCGATGGGATCCGGCGGCACCTCAAGGACTTACAGGAAGACATGTACGAGGGTGCCTCGGGA
Source organism: Chloroflexota bacterium (assembly GCA_005889225.1). GTDB lineage: Bacteria > Chloroflexota > Dormibacteria > CF-121 > CF-121 > CF-13. The sequence goes on from VBEW01000139.1 coordinate 354, forward strand.
GCTGAGCGCAGCGCGCGTTATGTCGCCGCTTTCGAGCTGCTGACTCCGGTCGCGGTCGACGTGCTGCAAGAGGTTAATGCCTCGCTTCTACGTGGGACCGGCGATGTGTCCCTGCAGGCGCCCGGTCCGGACGGTCATGACGGCCTCGTCGGATCGTGGCACTTGACGTGGCCAGAGCTTGCGGAAGTGAGCAACCGAATGACTGGAAGGGGGCTGCTGCCGGTCACGATTGGCGCGATCTTCCCTGCGGGTTTTACCCATCCCCACCTCGTGGCCGGTGGACCGGTTGACCCGCGGGCGGCGTCGCTCGTGGCGTGGCCGATGCAGGTAGCGTCCGCGGAGGGCGCCGAGCAGCAGCGTCCTCTACTATGGGCCATCGCCACCGCCGAGCTGCACGACCGAATCTATCAGTCGACCTGGCGAATCGTTCCTCAACCCCCGAGATAGGCCTTTTGGACGTCGGGGTTTCGGCGGAGCGCGGCGCCGGTCCCACTAAGCAGAATACGACCTGTTTCCACGACATAGGCACGGTCCGCGATCTCGAGCGCGCGCAGTGCATTTTGCTCGACCAGCAGAATCGTCACGCCCTCGCGGTGGATGCGCTGGATGATGTCGAATACCGTGTCGACCATCTGCGGCGCCAGTCCTAAGGAAGGCTCGTCCAGGAGGAGCAGGCGGGGGTGGGCCAGCAGGCCGCGGGCGATGGCCAGGATTTGTTGCTCGCCGCCCGAGAGCTGGCCGGCCGGCAGGTGCTGTCGTTCTCGCAGGATGGGGAATTGCTGCATCAGGCCATCGATCTCTCCCTGGACGGCGTTCCGGTCACGCCGGACCCACGCGCCGAGATCCAGGTTCTCCCGAACGGTCAGCCGGGCGAGGATCTCGCGGCCTTCCGGGACCTGGACCAGCCCCTGGCGGACGATTTTCTCGGGCGCGGCGGTGGTGAGGTCGAGTCCTTCGAAGCGCGCCTCGCCGGCCTGTGGGCGCACCACGCCGGACAGGCTGTTGAGGATGGTGGATTTCCCGGCGCCATTGGCACCGATCAGCGCCACGATTTCGCCCTTGCCGATGCCGAAGGAAACGCCGCGCACCGCCTGGATAGCGCCGTAGGAAACCTGGAGATCGCGGACCTGTAGGAGGGGCGCGGGCGGTTCTGGAGCAGCGGCTGGCGCCGCTCTAGCCGCCACGTCCGCCTCCTCCGAGCCCGGGACGTGGGTAGCCGTTTTTTGCGCCTGGCTCCCGAGATAGGCCGTGATTACTGCCGGGTCATCGGAGACGTCCTTTGGAGAGCCGTCCGCAATCTTACGACCGAAATTGAGCACGGCAATCTGCCGGCAGACGCCCATCACCAGCCGCATGTCGTGATCGATCAGGAGCACGGTCAGCCCGTCGGCGTTGAGCTGCTGAATCAGCTCGCGGACCCGGTCTTTCTCCGCAGGGTTCATTCCCGCCGCGGGCTCATCGAGGATCAGCAGTCTTGGCTTCAGGGCCAGCGCCCGGGCTACCTCGAGCCGGCGCTGATCGCCGTATGACAGCGTCGACGCGCGCCGCTCTCCATGCCGGTCCGGATTGAGGCCCACGTGCTGCAAGAGCTCACGGGCCTCGTTGACGCGTTGCATGTCCTTCTTTCGCAGGGGTCCGATCGGGATCAGTTGCCGCAGCGTGTCATCGCGTAGCCGGGTATGCATGCCCACCAGCACGTTCTCGATAGCCGTCAGGTTGCGATAGAGGCGTAGGGTCTGGAAGGTGCGGGCGATGCCGAGGCCGGCGATCGTGTGTGGGGGGCGGCGGGCCAACTCCGTGGGGCTGCCGCCGTTTGCCAGCCGGATGCTGCCGGCCTGCGACGGGATGTAGCCGGTCACCAGGTTGACCAGCGTGGTCTTTCCGGCTCCATTGGGCCCGATCAAACCGAAGATCGTGCCGTCCTCGATCTCGACCGACACCCCGTCGACGGCGCGCACGCCGCCGAAGTGGCGCCGGACCTCAGAGAGCTGAAGCAGGGCGCTCACGTGCACTCCAACTGGCGGGCAACCATTTCGGGCGGATCAATGCGAGGCCGCCACGTCCGACGATGCCCTGCGGCCGGAAGATGATGACGAGGATCAGGATGATGCCGTTGACGACGTCGCGATACGAGGCGAACTGGCGGACGATCTCGGGCAGCGCGGTCAGGAACACGGCGCCGACGATCGGACCGAAGACATTGGTGGTGCCGCCGACCACCGCGAAGGTCAAGATCTGAATCGTGCGCGTGACGCCGTACTCGGTCGGGTCCACGAAGAAGTTGATGTGGGTTTCAAGAGCGCCCGCGTACCCTGCAATCACCGCGCCGATGACGAAGGCGATCATCTTGTAGAGCGGAACGTTGATCCCGTTGCTGGAGGCGGCCAGCTCGTCTTCGCGGATGGCCGACCATGCCTGACCCAATCGGGTGCGGGTCAGCCGCCAGATCAGGTAGCTGAGGACCGGCAGCGATACCAGGATCGGCACGATCCCGCCCAACGGATCCGCGGTGGGGTTCTTCAGCCCCTGACCCTCACCGGTGATCGGCACATTGAGGATGACGCCCAGCCGCAACGCCTCGACGAAACCAATTGTGGCGATGGCAAGGAAGACGCCGCGCAATCGCAAAACCGGAAGGCCGACCACAAGCCCGAGCAGCCCGGCGAGCACGGCGCCGACCAGCATGTTGACCGGCAAAGGGAATGGCAGGTAGAGGCTCAAGATGACCGTGGTGTACGCGCCAATCGCCATGAAGCCGGCATTGGCGAGGCTCAGCTGGCCGGAGTAGAAAGTCACGAACAATGAGATGGCCAGGATGGCGTTGATGCCAATCTGGGCAATCAGCAGCTCGTGCTGGTTGTAAAAGCCAACTGGATCGGTGAAGAGCTGGATGAAGAAATCCACGCCGCCCCTTAGAGGCGCTCGCGGAGTTGGGCGCCGAACAGCCCCTGTGGTCGGAGCACCAGCACCAGAAAGAGGGCGGCGAAGGCCACCCCGGCTTCAACGTTGCTGCCAAAGCGGACGAAGGCGAGCACCTCGATGAGCCCTAGCAGGTAGCCACCCAGGACCGCGCCGGGAATGCTGCCCATGCCTCCCAGGACGATGACGGCCAGTCCCTTCAACTCGACCTGGTCACGCCCGATGTAGGGGCTAATGTCCGAAATCGCCAACCCGAACAGCAATCCGGCCAGCCCGCCGAGGGCCGACGAGAGGAACAGGGTGGAGGCGAAGACTCGGTCCACCTGAATGCCGAGCAAGGTCGCGGCTCGCCGGTTCTCCGCCACCGCCCGTAGGGCGCGCCCCATCTGGGTGAAGCGAATGACGTAGCCCAGCACCAACATCAGCACGACGGCGGTGATCAGGATCAGGAGCTTGGTGCCTTCAATCGTCAGCCCGAGCACGTGGAACGTCGGGTTCGGCACCGTACCGGCGGGGAAGCGGACCGAATTGGCACCGTCCTGCCAGAGCCAGCTGAAGAAGCTGCCCGGAGTCGCCTGCTCGACGATGGCCACAAAGATAAGGGCCAGCCCGATCGTCGAGATCAACGCCGAGATCGGCGGCGCATTCCGCCGGCGCAGCGGCCGCAGTGCCACGAATTCGATCAGCAGCCCGAGTAAACCGCAGACGAGCACCGCAATCACGGCGGCAGGGAGGAACGGCATGCCGTGGAGCGCGACCAACGAGTAGGTGATGACGGCGCCTAGCATGAAGACGGCGCTGTGCGCCAGGTTCAGGACATCGAGGACGCCGAAGACGAGCGTGTAGCCGACGGCGAAGAGCGCGTAGATCGACCCGATGAAGATCGCGTTGAGGATCTGCTGGGTCAACGTGCGCTCAGCTAGGCGTCACCGACTTCACCAAACTGAATCCGCCGTTCCCGTCCATCTGGATGATCCAGATCGTCTGCTTGACGTCGTGGTCGCTCGTGAATTGGAAGCGACCCAGCGGCGTGTCGATGTTCACCGACTCCATCGCGTCCCGAAGCTTGGTGCGGTCACCCGCGACGTCACTAAACGTCAGGTTGGCCCGCTTGGCCGCATCGGCCAGGATCAAGATCGCGGCATAGCCCTGCGCGGCGAACTGATCGGGGTCGCTGCTGAACTTCGCACGGTAGGCCTGCACAAACCCGGCGTTGGACGCGAAGGTGTTGTTGATGTACCAGGCACTGCCACTCTGAGCACCCTTCCCATCCGCCCCCGCCTGCTTGGACACCACCGCAGTGTTGAAGCCGTTGCCGCCGAGAAACTGCCCGGTGAAGCCTTGCTTGCGCGCCTCGATCATGATCTTCGCCGGAATCCCGCCGAGGCTGGTGATGAAGATCACGTCGGGATGTTTTTGCACGGCCTTGGTGACCGGCGTCGCGAAGTCGGCGGTCGTCTTGCTGAACTGCACGGTATCAAGCAACTGGATCCCGTACTGACTGACCGTGTTTTGCACGATCTTGCCGCCGTCCGAGGAGAACTTGTCATCGTTCGCCACCATCAGGACGCCGGTCTTGGGATGAGCCTGGTCCGCATAGGTCTTGATGTCCGCGGGGATGGCGGACTCTTCGCCGAGACTGTCACGGAAGACGTATTTGCACGGATCCGTTTTCGGGTAGTTGCAGTCCGGCACGATATGAATGCCGGTGGTGCTGACCGCGAGGATCGGAATCTTGAAGCTCTCGGCGAGCGGATGCACCGCAACCGCCGAGTTGGAGAGGGTCGGACCGAGGAGGCTGAGCAATTGACCCTGCTGGATGAGGGTCTGCGCCACCTGGGCGGACTGTGCCTTGTCCGAGTTGTCGTCCTTAACGTCGAGAGCGAGCTGGGCCCCGTTCACGCCGCCCGAGCCGTTGATCTTGTCCACCGCCAGCTGCATGCCTTTCTGCGAGCTCGGCCCGTAGACGCCGCCGGCACCGGTCAGTGACAGGATTGCCCCCAAGTGGATGGTCTTTCCCTGGTACGAGTTGGACGAGCTGGCGCCCGGCGCCGATCCGCCGCAGGCGGTCAATGCCAGTGCCAGGCCCACAACAATCGCACGAGCCCCGGTCCTCATAGTTGACCCTTCCTCCCGCTGATGTGATCTGAGATCAGCTTACCCTCAGTGAACTAGCTGGTGCTGGCGGACCGACTCGAGGCTGCTGCGGCCGCCTCTGTCGCCTTTTCGGGCGCCGGCTCGTATCTGAGAATCATCACACCGTCGCCGACCACCTTCGAGTCGACAAGCCGCAGGCCCTTGAGCTGGGACGTCTCGCCGAAGAGGCGCTTTCCGCTGCCAAGCATGACTGGGAACACCATCAGCCGGAGCTCGTCGACGAGGTCGTGGTCCAGGAGCGTTTGCACCAGCCGGGCGCTGCCGTGCACGACGATGTCGCCGTCCTGCGTCTGCTTCAGCTTCTTGACCTGGTCCGCAACGTCGCCTTTGAGGACTGTCGAATTGTTCCAGGTGGGGTTCGTCAGGGTCGACGAGACGACGTACTTCGGCATGGAGTTGAACTTGTCCGCGAACTCACCGTCCCTGGATGGCCACGCCGCCGCGAATCCCTCGTAGGTCACGCGGCCGAGCAGCAGGGCCTTGGAGGAGCGGGTCTCGTCGAGCTTGAACTTGTCGCCCTCCTCCCCGCGGCTGATCTTGAAGGTCCAGCCGCCGTACTTGAATTGCTCGCCGCCGCCTGGGGCCTCCATGACGCCGTCCAGGGAAATGAACTCGGTTACCACGATCCTTCCCATGTCATTCCTCCTTCTTGCTGGTTTCCGGGGAAACTTTATCGGCAGACCGCTGCTGAGCGCGAGCCTTCTCGAAGCACGAGCGGCACAATTGCACCTCGGTCAGGACACCATGCTCGGCGAAGACGCGCCGGCCGCAATGACGGCAGAGATACTCTCGCTTAGGCAACGAGCCTCCGTACCAGGGCGCGCTGGCTGGCATCCTTCAACTGCTGAGGTCGGTTCGTCAGGTAGGCGATGAAGGTCTCGAGGTCGAGCGCGATATCGCGGCCCGATCGATGCAGTCGCACGCGATCTCCCTTCAGCTGCGCATCCACCGGCTCGCCGTACTCCTCGGCGGCGAAGAGGCCGAAGACCGCTCGCCAACGCAACTGCGCCTGACGGTCGCGTGATGGCATCGGCACTTCGATGTCGTCGGCATGGATCGCGTACTCCTGGGCAAGGTGCCAAACCTGCAGACGGAGGGGATAGCGCCCGACGCTGGTCGGTATCTGGCCGTTCACCCCGATCGTGCCCCAGGCTCGACGGACGCGTTCTTGCCGGG
>VBEW01000140.1 GCA_005889225.1 Chloroflexota bacterium
TGCCTCGAGTGGCAGATTGTGACGGATGAGCAGGAAACTGAGATTCCGACCGATGCCAAAGTGGGCAAGCTCTCCGGCCCGGAGATGGCTGACGATCAGCTGCCTGTAGGCGGCTTGCGGCGAACCGATGACCGGCACCAGGAGGATCAGCACGCCGAGCACACCACCCAGCACGGCGGCGGCCACCAGCCGGCCGCGCCCGCGGCTCGCACCCAGCAAAACGATCGCGATCGGCACCGCCGCCACGACGCCAAAGAACTTGGTACCGACCGAAAATGCCAGCGCCAGACCGGTCGCGGCCGCCAGTCCGTCGCGGTTTCGACCCTCGGTTCGCACGGACAGCATTGAGAGCGCCACCGCTACGGTGCTGAGGGCAAGCGACGGACCATCCGCCTGCAGGACCGTAGACTCGTGCCAGTACGCTGGACTCGTGGCGGTTAGCAGCACGGCGACCAGACCGCCAAGATTGCCGGTCAGCAGCCGCCCCAGGACATAGGTCGCCGCCAACCCGCCAAGGCAAAGTAGCAGCACGCCGGCGCGCACGCTGGCCAGCGAGTGCACCACCAGGTAGAAGGGCAGCAGCGCGTAAAAGAAGCCGGGCGGCGACGTGGCAAAGACCGAGCTGAACATCGGCTCCCCACGGGCGAGGGCCCGGATGGTCGCCCAGAAGACGCCCTCGTCGTAGTCGCGAATGCGGGCGTCGAGCATGATCCCCTCGGTGAGCAGGAAGCCGATGGCAACCGCCAGGGCGGACCAGGTGGAGACGCGCAGCCGTGCCATCATGGGGCGTCTCTCATTTTTCCATCCCCCCTCAGGGGAGGGCAGGGTCGGGCTCCCTATCCGGCGCGTTCCAGCTTGAATGACGCCAGGCGCAGCGTCCCGGCTTCTTCGGTGCAGTCCGCCAGCAGCCGCTCGATCCCTGCGGCGGGTAGCGGGCGCGATAGGTAGTAACCCTGTCCCGCGGTGCATCCGATTCGCTGCAGCGCCACGAGCTGCTCGGCGCGCTCGATGCCGTCGGCCATGGTCATCATCCCGAGCGTGTTCCCCAGGTCGATGACGGCCCGGGCCACCGTGGCGTCGGTCGGACTACTGGTCATCCGGGCGACGAAGGACTGGTCCAGCTTGACGATATCGACCGGCAGATCGCGCAGGGCGCTCAAGGGCGCCGAATCGGCACCGAAGTCATCGAGGGCGAGCTTCACACCACGTTGGTGGAGCTCGATCAGACGATCGATCGTCTCCTTACCTTTCAGAGTTGCCCCCTGGGTCAGTTCGAGCACCAGGTGCAGCGGGTCGAACCCCGCCGCGACACAGGCCTGGGTGACGTCCGCCACCAGGTCGGGGTGAGCGAGACTACGCTGGCTGACGTTGACGCTCATCGTGAATCCGGAGGCCACCGGATAGCCGAGCTGCCACTGCCGCCCATCGGCGCACGCCTGCGCGAGCACCCAGCGCTGCAACGGAACGATCAATCCGGTCTCGTCGGCCAGTGGGATGAAGTCGGCCGGCGAAACCATCCCGCGGCGAGGATGGCTCCAGCGCACGAACGCCTCAAAGCCGAGGATCGCGCCATCGGCGATCCGGACCGCCGGCTGGTAATGCAAGACCAGCTGCCGGCGTTCCAGCGCGTGCGCCAGGTCGACCTCCAGCTCCATGCGGTCGCTGACGCTGGCATGTTGCTCGGGCGCGTATTGCACCCAGCGCCCTTTTCCACCAGACTTCGCCGCATTCAAGGCGATGTCGGCGTTGCGCATCAGCGTCTCCGCCGTGTCTTCCGGCCTGGCCTGAACCGCGACCCCGGCGCTGAGCCGCAGCACCACCTCCCGCTCCTCCACCCGGAACGGCGCCCGGAAATGCTCGAAAATCCGCTCCGCAAGTCGCAGGGGCTGGTCCTCATGAACGACCGTCGTCATCAGGACGGCGAACTCGTCCGCGCCGAGCCGGGCCACCACATCGCCGGGCCGCACGATCTTCGACAGCCGCCCGCCGATCATCCCGAGCAGGTCGTCCCCGGCGCGTTGGCCGAGCGCATCGTTGACCACCTTGAAGTCATCGATGTCCAGCGCCAGCACCGCGATGCCACGTCCAGGCTGACTCCGCTCCAGCGCCGCCTCCGCCTCGTCGCGGAAAGTCATCCGGTTGGGCAGGCTCGTCACCGGATCATGGGCCGCCACGTGGGCGAGACGCTCCTCCATCTCCTTGCGGTCGGTCACGTCGCGGATGTTCAGGACCAGCGCCTGGAGGGTCGACTGATGCAGCATGTTCGTGATCGTGATCTCGCAGTGCGTCCAGCTACCGAGCTTGTGGCGGACGCGGCAGCTCACCGTAATCGGGTGGGCTGATGCAGCCAACGCCTTCTGCACCCCGCCGTCAAAGACGGGGCCGTCGGTTGGATGCAGCAGTTCGGTAAAGGGCTGACCGACCAGCTCGGTCGGGCTGTAGGCGAAGAACCGATCAATGGAGGTGCTGAGGAATCGCATGGTTCCCACGGCATCGGCCAGCACGACAACGTCTCCGGAGTTTTGCACCAACGATCGGAAGTTTGTCTCAGTGTCGCGCAGCGCGGCGGCTTGCGCCTCGAGTTTCTGGTTGAGTGCCAGGTTGTCCCAGAGCACGATGAACTGACGCAGCAGGACGAGGCCGGCGACGCCCATCATTCCCCAGAAGAGGAACAGGTCGGGCGAACCGCTGACGTTCCTTACAACCGTCACGGTGGCGGCAATCGCCACCGGCAGATACGGCAGCGCCACGCTCCAGCGGCCGGGCGGTTCGTCGTCCGCTTTGAGAGCGGGCTTCGGCACGAGCGCGGCAAAAAACGCGCCCAGCGCAATTAGCAAGTAGCCGGCAACCCATCCGGTATCGATCAGCTGGGCGGGGCCATATGTCTTCGCGGTCGTCAAGTAGGCGAAGGCGCTGTCCGACAGCAGGTTGGCGAACAAACCGGCGGCAACCAGCACCAGCGGGAGGCGGACGGATCGGGCGGTTCGGCTGACCAGCAAGAGAGCCATCGCGGCGATCGCGACGTCGCTGATCGGATAGGCCAGCCCGAGGACGGCTGAAAGGACATCGCGCGAGCTGGCACGATAGAGCATGCCGAGCACCGTCGACCAGCTGATGATCAGCAACGCGCCGGCGATGATCGTGCCATCGAGCAGGAAGGCCGCCCTCGAGGCGCTTCGGTGACGCCCGGGGAACACGGCGATTCCGGCGACCACCAGCGGCACCGCAGCAAGGTAGCCAGCATCAGCGAGTGAGGGAAACGGGACCTGCCGTCCTTGAATAACCTCGATGTACGACCAGAGGCCTTCCCCGATCGCCCAGGCCGCGGCGCCGCTGGCGAGCAACGCCCAGGCCAGCCGCATCCGCCCTCTGTGACGGACTGCCGCGACCGCGCAGGCCAGGGCGGCGATCAGCGCGGCGGCCCCCTCTCCAAAATCGTCGACAGCCTCGCTCACCTCGATGCCGTCGATTCGCAGGCCGATCCACACGGCAAAGGCCGAAGTCAGCAGGACCGCCGCCGCGCAGGCGATCCCGAAGTCCCGCTTGGCGTGGCGGTTAACGATCATTGATCTAGCTCGTCGGTGTGACGATTGTGTGAAGGCGTTCCTTTCGCCCCGCCGGTCACCGCTCGGTAACCGATCCTGTTGCTTTATCGCCGCCCCAGCGCACCTCCTCCAGCACCAATGAGGCCCCCAGCAATTGCGCCGAGCAGCAGACCAACCACGATGTTGAGGAGGGGCTTGCCAAACAGTACGTAGGCGGTGCCTCCCACCACGCCGCTGATTCCGCCGGCGATGGTGCCCGCGAGGCCGCCGGCCGCCATCCGGCCGGATCGCCGTCCGGCCCGATAACCGGTCAGGGCGTAACCCACGACTGGCGCCGCGATCGCGGCGGCGATCAGTGGGATTTCCGGAATCCAGCTCAACGACGGCGTCAGGCCGAGGATGGCCAAAAGAATGACCGCGATGCTCAGCACGATCCCTCCGCGCACGCCTTCGGCCAGCGCGGGGCGATTCAACGCCATGGGTTCAACGAGCGGGTTTTGTCGCGCTGACGAGCTTGGTGGCGGTCCACGGCCCGCCATACCAGTAGCGCCAATCCAGGGGTCGTTGGGTGACATCATTTGCACCGAGCTCCCGCAACCGCTTGGCATACTCGTCGGTCGACCGGAAGTCGGCGATCACCAGCCGGCCACAGGGCTTGAGCACGCGGACCGCCTCGTCGATCGCCTTGCGCCGGCCAGCCGGGTTGGTGATGTTGTGGATCGCCAGGGCGCTCAGGACGAAATCGAAGCTGGCGGGCTCGAACGGCATGGCGGTCATATCCCCTGTCACCAGCTCGACGCGATGGGCGACGCCCTCGAGGTCGGCATTCCGGCGCGCGGCATCGAGCGAGTTTCCCGATTGGTCCGCGGACTTCCACAGATCCACGCCAACAGCGTGTCCGCGAGGGACAAGCTTCGCCGCCATCATCAGCACCGCGCCGCGCCCGCTACCCATATCGAGGATCCGCTCGTCCCCGCGAAGATCGAGCTGCCGAAGGAGGTTTGCCCAGACAGCGAACTTACCGGCGCGAGTCGTATAGATGAAGCTTGCCGTATTCAGCCCCATCCACACGCCGGCGATCAAAAAGGCAACCCAGAACGTCGATCCGACAAGAGCAAGAATGGCCGAGACGGTCAGCAATCCCAGGCTGATGCCGCCAAGGATTATCGGCGCATATGGCGCATCGACGCCGTAGTCGCCGCGATGCCGGGCCAGGTTGTCGGCCGCGACCCCCACGTGGCGTATTTGAACAAAAGCCCCGCGCCCGAAGGCGCGAGGCTCTTTTCGATCTAGCTCAGAACGTTAGACAAGCTGAACGTTCGTCGCTCGTGGACCCTTCGCGCTCGGCTCAGTTACAAAACTGACCTTGACGCCGGTATCCAGCCGATCGAAGTCGGCGCTGCCGCTGCGGTGGAAGAAGTAGTCATTGCCGTCTTCGGCAGTGATGAACCCGAATCCACGCTCGGCGACGAGCTTCTTGATGGTTCCAGACATTTGGTGTGTGAACCTCCTTTCCCGAACGTAGTGCCTCGCGCTGTCGAGGCCTGTTCGAGCGGGGCCCACGGCGAGCGCACCCGCACTGGGTGCACACCCATTATTACCCATCGACTCGAAGAATGAAACCATATGCTTCGACTGTAGAGGAGTGATAGGGATCAACTTCGCGGCCTTCCTTGGGATTTCGCTGCTGGTGATCCTCTCGCCTGGTCAGGACACGGCGCTGACCATCCGCAATACCCTGCTTGGTGGGCGCGGCGGCGGCATCGCCACCGCCGCCGGGGTGGTTACCGGGCTCGCCACGTGGACGGTCGCCAGCAGCGCCGGCCTGGCCGCTCTGCTGGTCGCATCGCAGCCACTGTTCCTCGCCGTCCGACTGGCCGGTGCAGCCTACCTGATCTTCCTAGGTCTCCAGGCGCTCTACGGTGCCGTCGTTAAGGGCGACCACCGAACTGACGCGGTTCGCCCGGCCAAGGGCCCGCGGCTACGCCGCGCGGTCGCCTACCGGCAAGGTCTGATCAGTAACCTGAGCAACCCCAAGATCGTCGTCTTCTTTCTTAGCCTATTTCCACAATTCGTCGACGGGGGCGAGGCTTCGTTCGCGCGACTGCTCTTGCTTGGTTTGATTTTCTGCAGCATCACGCTGACCTGGCTGACGCTGTACGCGGTGGCCGTGGCACGGATTGGCGACTTCCTGCGCCGCGATCGGGTGCGCCGAGCGCTCGAAGCCACTACCGGCTTGGTCCTGGTTGGGCTTGGCCTACGCCTGGCTACGGAGCCTCGCTAGGACGCAGGCCAGGCCGGCCATGGTAAACTACCGCCGGTCGTCCGGCCTTCGGGCGATCTCGCGTGCGGCCGGTGTTCTTCTCTCTCGAACAGGCCGATGCGTTACGGGTCGTGTTCGAGAGGAGGAGTTCGGTAATGCCAAAGGGCACCGTCAAGAAGATCGTTTCCGACCGCGGATTTGGGTTCATCGCCGCCGACGATGGGAAGGAGTACTTCTTCCATCAGAGTGGGGTCGATTCCACACTCAACTTCGACAGCCTGCGCGGTGGTGAGGCCGTCAGCTTCGACATCGAGCAGAGCCAGAAGGGCCCGCGGGCGAATCGCGTCCGCGCCGCGTAGCGCAAGCTCGGCTCTAAGAGGGCGCCTTTCGGCGTCCTCTTTTTGTGTCGAATGGCCTGCAATTTGACGTCCGGGTGCGTTCTGGGTAGAGTAAGCCAGCCAGATTGCTGACTATTTCGATCTAGTTAGTCAACAATGCTGAGCGATGACCTAGCCATCCGAGCGTAAGGAGGAAGTGCGATGAGCGTGACTGATGATCTCCTGAAGAACAACCAGGCCTATGCTCGCTCCTTTGACAAGGGCAATCTGCCTCTGCCACCGGCCAGGAAGCTCGCCGTCCTGGCCTGCATGGATGCCCGACTGCATGTCAGCAAAATTCTCGGTCTGAAAGAAGGCGATGCTCATGTCATCCGCAACGCGGGCGGGGTCGCCACGGAGGACGCCATTCGCTCGCTGACGATCTCGCAGCGGCTGCTGGGCACGGAAGAGATCGTTTTGATCCACCACACCGACTGCGGGATGCTGACGTTCAGCGACGATCAGGTGAAGGCGGACATCGCCAAAGAGGT
>VBEW01000143.1 GCA_005889225.1 Chloroflexota bacterium
CGTCCCGACCAGCGGTTTCACAGACTCGGACCAGCGCCAGCCTGGCTGCAGCTCGAACCTGCCGATCACGGCGTCCCCAACGTTGGCAATGTCGATCTTGCCCTTGTCGAATCGGCGCGTTTCATCCGGCGACGTCAGATTCTTACGGACGACTTGCTTGCGAGTCGCGGTCCCTTCGGCCATGCTCAACCTCCTCTACCACTCGAACATTCGATTGCGGATGCCCTCGTCGAGTCTAGGCCTTTGATCCCAGGCTCGACGCCACAGACAGCCGAGCGCGACCGGTCCAGATGTCGAGCTCCTTCAGACCATGGATTCCGAGCGTCTGCGAAATCTCGCCGCAATGATAACCATCGTGCGTGATCATCCGCATCAGTACCGACTGCCGTGTATGGATCTGGATGTTTCCATCCCACTCACGGCGGAATTCCTCCTGAAGCATCTCCGGCGTCCACCGCTCGAGACACTCCTGCACGATCTGCCAGGTTGACGCGAGCACGGAGGTGAGCTCCTTCGAGTCGCGCGGATGGGCCAGGTCGTCCTCCCAGCCCTCGCCAGCCGGATCGCCGAACGGCGTGCCTTCGGCTCCCGGCTCCTTGAGGATCGTGCACAACCAGTAGACACGCATGCCGGCCAGGTGCGCGGTGGTCGCCCAGATTGGCCACAGATTGGCAGCGGGCTTCAGTGCGAGCTGCTCGCGGGTGAGCGAGCCAATCATCTCGGCGAGGCGGTCGTTCGACAGCCGCCAGCCGTCATAGAAACGGATGAGGTTTTGCCCGTCGGTCTTCACACCATCACCGTCCTTTTCTGTGGCTGCCGTTGGACCTGGTCGCCGCCGGGTCGGTGAGATATCGCTGGAGAGTCGGGCCGATCCACGCCGCAACGCGGGCCACGGATGCTGACGCGAGCGGCTCCACCTTAACAACATAGCGGAGCATGGCCAGCCCCACGAGCTGGCTCCCCACCAGGCTGGCGCGAAGGTGCGGTTGGTCCAGCTCCAGGGCCCTGGCCACTCGAGCCAGCACCTCGCGAGTCACGAAGGCGCGCATCATGGCGGCCGCCCGCTCACTGGAGACCACCGACCGTATCAGCGCCAGCATGGGGCTGCCCGCCGGCGACTCCCAGGTTTCGAGAAAAAAGCGCACCAACCTCGACCCAAGCCCATCGAGTCCGGGCTCGAGCAATGCCGGGATGGCGACTGCGGGATCGAAGGGGAAGTCGACCGCGGCGATGAAGACGCCCTCCTTGGATTCGAAGTAATGGAGGACGAGCTTTGGGTCAACCTTCGCCGCCGCGGCGATTCCGCGGATCGTCGCGGCCTCGAAGCCGACATCCGCGAAGTGCGAGCGGGCCGCCGCCAGAATCTTGTCCCGGGTGCCGCCCGCCCCGGGACGCCGGCCGGTTCGCGCCACGGGACGGTTATTGGGCGGGTGCGGTCGCGAGTCGCGGGTGCGACCGCGACCGGATCAGCTCAGCGAGCACCATCAGTACGATGCCACCCGCGAGCCACGCGCCCAGCACGGCGATCGGGAAGACGATGCCGCCATTGTCGAAGTAGAGCGCGCTCCGCATCGCGCTGTAGAGCTGAGCTACCGGCATGCCCGGCGCCAGCCAGCGATAGAAGTCGGGCAGCAAGTTGCTGCCCAGCGGACCTCCAGATGAGACCAGGTCGAGCAGCACCACGATGATCGCCGCCAGCACGACGCCGGGTGCCCCGAGCAATCGGGCGCTGCCCGCCACGACTGCCCCAACGGCGGCTGATCCCAGCGCGACCAGGGCGGTCGCGACCCAGAACCCGGAGCCGTAGTCCCCCGCGATCCAGCGCGCCATCCCCATTCCAACCAGGGCCGCCAGCACGGCGTAAACCACCACCATGATCAGCCGCAGACCGAAGCCGCTCTGGCTTCGCAGGCCGAACGCAGCCTGCGCCACCAGGGTAGAGACCACGACGGCCAGCACGACGAAGAACAGGATCAGCCCGTGGGGATCGACCCTGGCAAAGGGATGGACGGTCTCGACGGTGAGTGTCTGGCCCTGCGCCTTGAACACGTTCGTGAAGGCGCCGCTGATCACGCCGGTCACCGCGTCACCGGCCGCGCCGGCCACGATCAGCCGCGGGCCGCCGTCCGGTCCGAAGACAAGGGCGCCGTCGACCGAGCGGTCATCGATGGCCGACCGGGCCGCGTCCTCCGAGCCGTAGGTCGTGAACTGAAACGCTCCAGGCGCGTTCGCGGCGAATGCGGTCGAGATCTGCTCAAGCGCGGGCGTCGGCCCGACGAGTCCGACCTTGATGTCGTGCGGCTGCGGATTCTTGATCGCCGTACCGATAAGCCCGATCAACGCCACCAGGATGAGCAGGCCACCGACCAGTGGCCCGAGGATCGTCTGCGCCCTTGCGCGATCCATGATTCGGAATAATTCTACACGCGGGGAATTACGGCGTCAAGCTGACCATCAGGGCGCCGACGCGACGGCCGCGTCCAGGTCTTTCAGGAAGGGCATGGCTTCCGAGCATGAGATCTGGCTGGCGACGATGGCACCGGCCTGGTTTGCACGCTGCAGGGCGGTGGCGAACTCCATGCCCCGCAGCAGAGCATGGGTGAAGGCCGCCAGAAACGCGTCACCGGCCCCCAGCCCATTGACCACTTCCATTTTCACGGGGGGCGCTTCGAGGACGCGATCACCTTCGAAGAGCACGGCCCCTTCACCGCCACGCTTCAGCACGAGGATGCGGGGCCCAGCCGCGCGCAGCGCGGCGATGCCAGTCCGTGGATCCACCAGGCCGGTGGCGGCGCGAACCTCGTCCTCATTACCGACGACGATATCGGCATGAGGTAGAGCGGCTGCGACCGCCTCCCGGTACGCCGCCGCCTCTTGCCAGAACGATGGGCGATAGTCGAGGTCGAAGATCACTGTATGCTGGTGGCCCTCCAGAGCCGCCATCTGGGCCCGGCGGCTGTTCTCGCGCGCCAGTCCCGTGCCGGACGCCACCAAGACGGCCGCGTTGGCGACGGCCTCCAGGTCGAAGTCGCTCGCCGTCAGCTCCCAATCCGGACAGGTTGGCGTTCGATAGAACAGCAATGGAAACCGGTCCGGCGGCCAGATCTCACAGAAGACGACCGGCGTGTTGAGCGTGAGGTCCACGCCCAGCCAGGCGACATCGACGCCTTCACGTAACAGAAAATCGCGGATGAACTCACCGTGTCCGTCATTGCCGACCTTGCTGACGATCGCCGTCGATACCTGAAGCCGCGCCAGGCCGGTGCACACGTTGCCGGCGAAGCCGCCGACGTAGCGGGTGAAGGTGCGCTGGTCGCGCAGGGCGGTGCGCAACTGGGTCGGATAGATGTCGGCGCTCAGCCGGCCCATCACGACGACCTCGGTCATGTTTTCGTCCAGTCCATCAGCCACTGGTGGTCGGGGTCGGTGGTGAATAGCCACTCGCGCACGGCCCCGGCCATCGCATTCAGGTAATAGCAGTCGTATCCCGGCGCGGCCGAAACGACGTGATAGCCGCGCGGCACCAGGACCAGATCATCGTGGTGGGCGCGGATCGAGACATTGAGCGCTGACCTCCCACCCCGACCCTCCCCCGCAAGGGGGGAGGGAGATGGTTTGGTGTAGATCCCCTGGAACGCGAAACCCTGCTCCGGGTTGAACCGGTAGTAATAGAGCTCCTCGAGCGCGCGCTCCACCCCGGGGTTGTCCTCGTCGTGTTTGTGCGGGGGATAGGTCGACCAGTGGCCGGCAGGCGTGAGCACCTCGACCAGGAGAAGGCGGGCCGCGGGTTCCTTCTCCGACAGGATCCAGTGGATTTTGCGCTGGGTGACTCCAGTGCCGCGCATCTCTACCCGCACGTCCTTGGGGCGAACCAGCCGCGCTGCGGGTGCCGACTCGGCCGGTGCCGAGACGATGGCGAGGTGCAGCGGCGTCCGGGCTCGCATCCGGTAGGCGGTCTTCGGCGGAAGGACGATGGCCGACGGTAATCCCGTAAAGACGTCCTCGCGTTCCCCAACCTGCCCGAAGCCGTCGACCTCCGCGCGACCGCCCAGCCAGATCAGCGCCGTCTCGTCCCCACCGGTCTCCCCGGCCAGGACGTCGTCGGCTCGACAGCGAACGGACCGAAACGACAGATAGTTCCAGCCGGCGGTCTTCGGATTGATGCCGTCGCTCGCGTTTCGAACCAAACCCCCACCCTGCCCTCCCCCAGAGGGGGAGGGAAACTGGGGCCTTCCCCCAGAGGGGGAGGGAAATTGGGGCCCCTCCCGAGGGGGGTCGGGGAAAGGACCGCTCACAGCCCGCGGACCCGCAAATACTCGCGGTTTCGCTGCTGGTCGCGGGCGGCGCGATCCACTGATTCGTCCGGCCGGGGCAGCATATCCTGCTCCACGACGACCCAGCCCGTAAAACCCCCGTCGCGGATCGCACGCAGGATCGCGTCGACATCAAGATCGCCATCGCCCAGCGGGCAGAAGGCACGCTCCCGCCAGAAGTCCATCATCACGCCCTCGGCGGCGATCACGCGCTCGATCACGGCCCGGCGAACATCCTTGAGATGGAGATGGTTGATCCGGTCCGCCCAGTCGTTGACGGCTCGATGCGGGTCGCCACCACCGAGCACCAGGTGACCGGTATCGAGACAGAGTCCGACGTCGGTCCGGTCGAGCATCTCCCCGATCTCCTCTGGCGTTTCGACGTAGCTGGCGCCGTGATGGTGGAAGGTCGGCTCGTACCCGCGCCGGCGGCAGAGGTCGGCGGCCCGGTCTACGCTGTCGGTGAAACGGGTCCAGCCTGCTGCATCGAGCATCAGCGACGAATCGTCATGCGCGCGGCCCGGCGTCCGCCGGCGGGCATCGGAGCCGGCGTCTGCGAGGGTGGCTCGCGGGGGAATCGGGGCCTTGCCATTCACTCCATCGAAGATATCGAGGAGACGACCGAGTTCGTTAAGCGCGGATGGCATCCGATCCGGTTCGGAGAACGGCATCGCGATGTAGCCGCCGGCGAGGTGAAGGCCACCGTGGTGAAGGCGATCCGGCAGTTCGCGGCCACGTCCGAGGTAGCCCGGCGGTCCAAGGTCGATGCCGGCATACCCGGCGCGCGCAACAGCATCGAGCACCGCCAGAGCATCGGGGACATTCGGATCGACGCCGACCGTGACCTCGAAGGCGCCGAAGGAGACCGGCGCGCCGGCGATGGCGATCGATGCGGTCAGGTTGCTGGTGAGGTTTGACCGGCCATCGACCACCGGAGTATAGTCGCGCCCAGCTTGGCTCAGGCTCGACTGCGGATCGGCGTGATCGGCTGTGGACTCATCGCGCAGGTGATGCACCTGCATTATCTGCGGGAGCTCAGCGACCGCTTCCAGATCGCGGCCGTCTGTGACCTGTCGCGAACCGTCGTGGACCGAATCGGCGAGGCCTACGGGGTCAGCCGCCGATTCACCGAATGGGCGGCGCTCCTCCAGGAACCGCTGGACGCGGTGATGGTGCTCACCAGCGGCAGCCACGAACCGATCGTCGTGGCGGCGGCGCAGGCGGGCCGGCATATCTTCGTCGAGAAGCCGATCGCCCTCTCGGAAGCGGAAGGGCGGGCGATGGTCGCGGCCGGGGAGAAGGCCGGCATTCGAATCATGGTGGGCTACATGAAGCGGTACGACCCTGCGGTCGAGCGAATGGCTGAGGAGCTGCGCGGCTTCTCGCCGCTGCGCTTTGCCAGCTCGACCACCGCCGAGCATCCGCTAACGTGGTACATCGGGCAGTACCCCATCGTGCGTGGCACCGACATCGATGCCCGGACCCTCGGCGCATTCGAGGCCGATGACGAGGCCCGCGTCACCGCCGCGATCGGGATCAGCGATCCGACGCTGCGGTCGGCGTACCGCCACGCGCTGCTCGACAGCATGATCCACGACATCAACCTGATGCGCGGCCTGCTGGGGGAGCCGATCAGGTTGCGCTTCGCCAGCGTTACGCAGTCGGCGGTCAGCCTGAATGTCGCGTTTCCCCAGACGGCAGCGTCGATGGCCTGGGTCAACCTGCAGGATGGCATCGCCCGCTACCGGCAGGAATTCGCCTTCTTCAGCCCAAAGGGCCGGGCCACCCTGGTCTTCCCGTCGCCCTTCTTGCGCAGCGCGCCCACGCAGCTGGTGCTCGAAGGTGGGAGCCCCGACAGCTCGCGGTCGTGGCGGACCGTGGAAGCCGTCTCCTATGAAGAGGCGTTCAAGCGCGAGTTGCTCGAGTTCTACGACTGTGTCGTGAGCGATCGCGAGCCGCGGACGACCGCGGCTGAGGCGACCCGTGACGTCGCCTTCTGCCAGGCGATCATCCGGGCGCACCTTAAGGCTGAGCCGTGAGCTGGCGCCGTTGGACCTGGCTGGCGCCCGGTCTGCTCGTCTACACGATTTGCCGGGTCCCTTCATTTTTCGAGCCGCACTGGTACACCGATGAGGCGGGATACGCGACGACCGCCCGAGCGGTGCTGCGCGGACTGCCCCTCTACGTGCAGGCCTGGACCAACAAACCACCGCTGCATATCTGGGCGGTCGCGCTGCCGCTCAGCCTGTTCGGCTCAAGGGAGGCCGGCTTCCACGCGCTGACCTTCGTCAGCGGGCTGCTGGCCCTCGTCGCGGTGGGCCTGCTGGCGCGCCGGCTTCTCTCGCCGCGCCGTGCGCTGATTGCCAGCGTTGCCTTCGGGATCGCGATCGGCCTCCCGCTCTTCCAGGCTGAACTGCTGGTTCCCGAGAGTCTGCTGATCGCTCCGACGACGTGGGCCGGATTCCTCGTGCTGACCCGGGTGATTCCGATCTCTGGCGGCGAGGCCGGACGCTGGACCTGGGCCGCGCTGGCCGGAGGTTTGATGGGTATCGCAGTAGGGTTTCAACAGACCGCCCTGGCCGACGCGGCCGTGTTTGCCTTGATCACCGCGCTCGTGCCGGGTGTCAGTCGCCGCGCACTGCTGGGCTACGGGCTGGCGTTCCTCGCCGTGGTGGCGTGCTGGCTGACGCCGGTGCTGGTCGTCGCCGGCATCCCGGCTGTCGCGTTCGCGCTGGTCGGCTTCTACCAGGCGTACGTCGCGTTCAGCGCGCCCGGCTCCCCGCTCGGCATCGGGTTGCGAATTCTTGGACCGGCGCTGGCGCTGCTGGGTGCGTTCACCGCCCGGCGCGACGTCCAGGCGAGCTGGCCGCTCTGGCTGTGGGCCTGCGCCGACCTCGCCGTGTCCGCCATGGCGAACCGGCCCTACCCCCATTTCCTGGTTCCGGCGCTGGCGCCGACCATCCTGGCGCTCGCGTCGATCCGCGCGATTCGCCAGCCGGTCCGCTGGCGGCTCGCGCCGCTGGCCGCGGCGTTCGCCGTGACCGTGCCGCTGGCGTGGGTGGCCGGAACTGATTTCAATGCGTTCCAGGCGTACGCCGCGTGGCCCAAGGCACAGCTGGGCCAGCACCGCACCGAATGGTCGGCGCGGCTCGACATCCGCAGTCCCGCCGACGAGGCCACCGCGGAATGGATTCGCGACCACGGGCTTTCCCAGTCGAGCGCGGTGATCTGGTCATCGTCCGCCTGGCTCTACCTGCTGGCGGACCTTCCGCTTGGTCTGCCGACGGCGCCGATCTACAACAATGTCGTGTTGTTCGGCTCGGCCGCGGCGGTCGCCGACCGGGTGGACGCGATGGCGCCACAGATGATCGTTACGTCAGATGAGGCCCTCAGCCAGTGGCCGGAGATCGCGCCGGTGCTGGCACGAGACTACGAACTGGCCTTCCAGAGCTATCCGGATTCGGTGTATCTCCGCCGGGCCGGCCACTGAGCGGCGCGGCCCGCCACCCGAGCGTGATGGCCGCCACCACGACCGCGGCGATCACCAGGCCGGTGTAAAGGGCCAGCAACCAGGCGCCGGCGGCGACCTCGCGCACCACCGTCCCCTGGATGAACAGGCGTGGGATGAACGCGACGGCCTGCAGCTGGCCGAGTAGGAAGTCGCGCCAGGGCGGGCCGATGTCGGTCTGAATGATGTAGTAGTACTGGGCCAGGAGCAGCGCGGTCCAGACGATCCCGGCGGCCACCAACCCGGTCGCCAGCCGAGCCAGCCGCCGCTGGATGAGCCAGGCGCAGCTGGCCGCCAGCCCGAGTCCAATGAGCAAACTCTGATCCGTCATCCGGCGTGCGCCGAACCCGTTTCCACCCCACCAGTCGGACAGGGATGCGTTGATCCAGAATTCGCCGATGCCGACGAGCAGCAGGCCCACACCGAACCACTCGAGCCGCCGGATCACCGCGGGTAGCCCGAGCAAGCCGAGCGCCACCAGCGGGCTCCAGCTCAGCCAGCCGTGGTGCGTCGAAACCAGAAGTTCCATCAGATGCGGATGGGCGAAGTCGAACGCGATATTCGGCGCCGGCTGCGGCAGCCACTGCTGGAAGATCACCTGGTCGACGACCAGTTGCGGAACGACCGGGAACAATACCCCAGCTGCCAGCAGGCTGTATCCGGTCAGCCGTCTCGGGCTCCAGGCGCGATGGACCAACTCAAAGACGGCCTCGGCGGGAACCAGAGCCAGGAAGAGCGCCTCCTGCACATGGGTGATGGTGGCCAGGCCGCCGAGCAACCCGGCGTAAAACCACTGCCTGGGCGTGCGGTCGTGCCGCGTCGCATACAACAGGATGGCAAAAGCCGTGATGGTGAACACCGAGAAGGTGTGCGAGTAGGAAGCGCCAAAGAGGACGTACGCCACCAGCGGGGTCGCGAGCACCACCCCGACCGTCGCCAGCGAGGCCGGGCGCTTGCCGAAGACCGAGCCAACGAATCGATAGAGCAGGACAATGGCGAGTACGGCATAAAAGAGGGATGCCGCCGTGAACGCGAGCTGATACTCGGCGCTGACATCGGGGTCCTGGTGGCCGGGAACGACCAGCAGGAAAATCGCGTGGGTCACGAGATAGAACGGCAGCGCCAGCAGTGCCGCGCCGATCGGTTTGTAGT
>VBEW01000144.1 GCA_005889225.1 Chloroflexota bacterium
GAGCGCTGAAGCCCAGTGCGGACCGGTTTCTGGTGACCGAGGTCGTGCAGGAAGCGCTGGTGCGGGGCCGGCCGCGGGCCGAGCTGATCAAAGGGACCCTCAAGGCCGATATCGCAGATGACATCGAGGTGCAAGCGGACCGTACGCTGGTGAGCAAAATCCTGGACAACCTGATCAACAACGCGCTGATCTACAGCGACCATCCCCCGAAGGTTCGACTGACGGCGCGTCGCGACGGCGACCAGGTCGTCATCACGGTCGTCGATGACGGGATCGGTATCTCCTCCCAGGACCAGGGCCGGATCTTCGGCCGCTTTGCCCGCGGCACCGATCGGCGCGTGCTCGAGAAGCCCGGCACCGGTCTCGGGCTATATCTCAGTCGCGGTCTCGCCGAGCAGATGGGCGGATCGCTTCAGCTCGAGTCGAGCCGTCCCGGGAAGGGCTCGACGTTCGCGCTCCGCCTCCCGGTCGGCGTCGCTTAACTCGCCAGACCGTTCAGCAGGCGTCGCGAGCTGGCGCTGACTTCTTTCACGGCCGCATCGAACGCCGGAGCGTTGGCCCGCGATGGTGTCCGGTAGCCACTGATCTTCCGGACAAACTGCAGGGCGGCGTCGTGGATTTCCTGCTCGGTCGGCTTGCTCTCTTTGCGGCGGAGCGTCTTGATGCTTCGGCACATGCGCTCATTATCGTTAGGGCCATGTCGGGCCGCTCCGCGGTCGAGGCTGACGTTGCCGTGGTCGGCGCGGGCCCAGCTGGGGCCGCAGCCGCGCTCTTTGCCGCGCGCCGCGGACACCACGTCGTGGTGTTGGAGATGCAGGCCTTTCCGCGTGACAAGCTATGCGGCGAAGGCTTGATGCCAAGCGGCCGGGCGCCGCTCCGTGAGCTCGGCCTCGAGGCCGTCGTCACCGCCCAGGGCGCGCCTCCACTCAACGGGCTCCAGTTCGGGCTTCCGCACAAGCCCCTGGTCGCCGTCCCGTTCCCCGAACATGGTGGAGATCAGGCCGGACTCGGCATTCGGCGACTGGACTTCGATGCCCGGTTTGCGGATGCCCTCATCCGAGATCCGCGCATCGAATTCTGCCAGTACACGAAAGTCCGTGAGATCCGGCGTGATCCCGATGGGCGCTCCATCGTCTCGACGACGAGCGGCGACGTTCGGGCACGGTTCGTTGCCGTCGCCGATGGCCTGCGCTCCGATGTTCGCCATCGCCTGGGCTGGACCGTCGGACCCCGGCCTCCCCATCGCTATGGGATCGTCGGCCACTGGCTGGTCGATGGCCCGGTCGACCCATGGGTCCGGATCACGTTCGACCAGGACCTCGAGGTCTACGAGGGCCCGGTGGCGGGCAATCAGCGCATGGTCGGCCTCCTCTGTTACCAGCCCCGCATGCGGGACTTCAGTGGGCGGCTTGCCACCCGCTATCGCGAGATCGTGCTGTCGCTCCGCCCGGAGCTCGGCGATGCTGAGCTGGTCGGGCCCGTCGCCGCGGCCGGACCCTTCTGGTATCGCGCGTCGACGGTTGCCGCAGACGGAATATTCCTGGTGGGCGATGCCGGCGGATTCACCGACCCGATCACCGGGGAAGGTATCGCCGCCGGGTTGCGGCAGGCCCGCGCCTTCGCAGTGGCGATCGAGTCACGGAATCCCGAGCGCGCATACCGGCTGGCGCACCGGCGGCTCACCAAAGACCCGCGCCGCGTCGCCTCGCTCCTCCTGCGATTGACCCGAACGCCTGCCCTCGTGGAGCGCGGCCTCCAGAGCCACGAGCGCGCCCCCCGGATGCTGACCAAGCTGCTCGGAGTCGGGTTCGGTTACTGGGGCTTCGACCGCATCACCCCACGCGAGTGGTTGCGGATGTTCACCGGCCGCTGATCAGGCGTGGCACGAAGCGCGGCTTCTCCCCCATCCGCTCGCGGTAGGCCGGGATCGCCATCAACAGGGCGTCCTCTTCCCTGATACGCCGGCTCAGCAGGACGGCGTTGGCCACACCCAGGCCCAGCGCGCTCAGGTAGGCGCCACCGATCAGCGGCAAGCCAAGAAACTCCAGCCCCAGCGCCACGTAGTTCGGATGGCGGATGAACCGGTAAGGGCCCCGGTCGACGACGGGCAGATCGGTCGGCACGACGGCCCGCACGGTCCAGGAGCCACGCAAGCTCAGAAGGACGCTCAGACGCAGCGCGACCGCCGACACCGCGGCCGCCCATCCCATCGCGGCTATCGGCGCGGGCGCTGGACGGCGGCGGAGCGCCCGCTCCAATGCCGGCACCGTGAAGAGGCCGACATTGACAAGGGCGATCCACTTGAATACCGAACGACCGGCTTGCGGGGCGCCCGGCTGGCGTCGATGGATCCGTCGTTCATTCCGCGCCGAGTAGAGCAGCTCGACGCCACGCTGGGCACCAAAGACGAACAGGACGATGGCGTAACGGCCAGCCGTCACAACGTGAGGCGCAACAACGCCATCTCGATCGACAGCCCGGGTCCAAACGCGATCGCCAGCACTCGCCCCGGCGAGGCCGCCTTCTCCAGGGCATCGAGCACGAAGAAGATTCCCGCGCTGGAGGCGTTGCCATCCTCGCCGAACACCCGCCGCGAGGTGGCGAGGGCGCCGGCCCGAAGGCGGAGCGCCCGCTCGATCGCGTCGAAGATGCCGGGCCCGCCGGGATGCGCGGCGACCAGGTCGATCTCCGCAAGGCTCGTCCCGGCCGTGGCGAGGAACGCTTCGACCGCCTCGAGCAGGTTGGCCTCCACCATCTGAGGCAGCTCGCGGCTGAGGACCACCCGAAGCCCCCCATCGCGCAGCTCGTAGCCGAGGTGCTTCGCGCCCTCGGGTACCAGCATCGTTCCGCAGTGCTCTACCGTCCAGCCGGCCGGCGCGCCGTCCGCGCGCAGGACGGCCGCACCCGCGCCGTCGCCGAAAACGATGGCGGCAATCAGGTTGTCGACCGAGTGATCATCCGGCTGGAACGTCAGCGAGGGCAGCTCGACCGCGAAGATGAGCGCGGCCCGGTCGGGATAGGCGCGGACGTAATCGAGAGCGCGGGCCAGCCCGGCAACGCCTCCGCCGCAGCCGAGCTCGGTGATCGGCAGCCGAGCAACGCCCGGTTGAAGGCCGAGGATCGGAATCAGTTCGGCGTCGAGCGAGGGCAGCACCACGCCGGTGCACGAGACGCCGACCACCAGCCCGATGTCGGCCAGGTCGATCTGGCTTCGTTCCAGGGCTGTGCAACAGACCTGGCGAGCCAGCACTCGCGCGTGTTCGAGGTAGGCATCGGTCTGCTGGCTCTGGGTGCGCGGCTCCATCAGGGAGGTCAGCGGCTGCGCAAAGTGGCGGGTGCGGGCGCCCTCATCGCTCTGCAGCTTTGGCATCCGGCGGCCACGGGCTCGGCGCAGCGCGTCCCAGACCTCATCGACACTCGCCTTGATCGGCGGTACCGCCGTCGCCAACCCGACGATCTGTCCGCGGCCAGGTGCGGTCTTCGGCGTCATCAGTGTGATGCTAGGCTGGCCGCGTGCTTGTTCGCCCGGCCAGACTCGAAGATCGTGGGCCGCTCATCGAGCTGATCAAGGGCTATTTCGCCTTCTACCGCGCGGCGTTTCCGGGCCTGACGAAATTGGGCGCGCTGCTCGATGCCCTCGAGGCGGATCCGGATCGAGGCACCCAGCTGGTCGCCGAGGCCGACGGCCACCTATTGGGCTTCGCCACGCTCTACAGCTGCTATGACACGCTGTTGGCGGACCGCATTCTCGTCATGAATGATCTTTTCGTCGACCCCGCCTCCCGCAATGGGGGCGTCGGCGCCGCCCTGTTCGATGCCAGCCTCGCCTACGCCGCGGCCCATAGTTACGCCCGGCTCGATTGGGTCACGGCGCAAGACAACCGCGCCGCGCAGCGCTTTTACGACCGGCACGGTGGTCGGCGCGGACCCTGGGTCTCCTACAGCGCAACCCCCACCGCTCGGGTCGGGCGCTGAGCGGTTCGGTGCGAGGGCTCAGGCGGTCTTTCGTTTCCGTCGCGCGGCCGGCCTGGGGCGTGACTTCGACGCGCGACGCGCCTGCTCGACGCTCGCCTGCAGCGCTGCCATCAGGTCGCTCACTCCAGCGCCGGTCGGTACCTCCGGCGCCGTCGGCCGGGCCGAGGCCGCTCGTCCCTCGATCAGGGTCTTGAGCCGCTCGCGATACTGATCCGGGTAGCGCTCGGGCTCGAATGGCCCGGACAAGGTGTTGATCAGGAGCGCGGCCATCTCTCGCTCTTTCTTGCGGAGGTCTTGCGGGGCGCTGGGCTCCAGCTCGGAGGCGGGCAGGATCTCATCGGCGTGAAACAAGGTGCTGAGCACGATCAGGCGGCCGTGCGGCCGCAGCGCCGCGAGGTAGCGCTTCCGCCGGAGCACGAACCAGCTGATCGCGACCCGCTTCGTCTCCCGCATGGCATCGACCAGCAGGCCATAGGCGCGCTCATAACCCCGTTCCGGGACCGCGTAGTAGCTCACGTCGTAGTAGATCGGGTCAATTGCGGAGCTGTCCACGAATTGCTCGACGTCGATGGTGCGACTTCGCTCGGGAGCCAGCTCCTCGAGCTCGCCCCGGTCAACCGTGACGTAACGATCCTTAGCAACCTCGAAGCCCTTGATGATGTCGGCGGCCGCGACCGGCTGCGCCGCGGGTGGCACCGGCCGGGTGGTCGGGACCGCAGCCGGTTCGGCGAAGGCTACGTCGATTGCCTCCGGCATGATCGCCGCTCTCGTCACGCGCGCCGGCTCCAGCGGCGGCTGAAACGGCGCCGGCTCGATGACTCGCTGATGGCGGATGCGCTGCCCGCTCAACCGATCGATCTCGTGGAAACGCACATCCTTCCGGCGGGTCGCCGGATAAAGACGAACCGGCACGCTCACCAGCCCGAAGCTGATCGTTCCGGTCCAGACTGCCCGCGCCATCCTGCTCGAATTATGCGGCGTTGGCTTCCATCGGGTAGCCCGCCGCCCGCCAGGCAGGTAGCCCGCCGATCAGCGTCCAGGCGTCGTAGCCCTGGCGCCGCAGCACGCGCGTCAGCCGGGCGCTGGCTTCCTCGTCCGGGCAGGTGCAGTAGGCAATGATGGTCTTGTCGCGCGGCAGGTCGGGTAGGTCCCTGACCAGGTCAGCGGTATGCCGGTTGCGATCGAGGATGTCACGTGGCGACACCCAGCGGGCTCCCGGAATCCGTCCACGGATGGCGCTTCCAATCAGCGGCGATGTCAAATCCAGCACGACCGCCTCACCGGCCTCGATGCTCTGTCGCGCCGTTGCCGGGTCGATCCGATATGGCCGTACGTCCATGGTGGTGCCTCCAATGCTTGTCACGATCATTGAACCGTTCACATAATGACTGAACCATCGGCACAGCGGGTATATTCCATCGATGGGCACGACCGTCGAACACGAACCGGCACTCCAGCTCTGGACGATGCTGCGGGACAGGGCCTTCGCCAGCCTGAAGGACGATTTCACCGCCCGCGTCGCCGAGTGCAGCCTTTCCCTCCCCCAGGGCAAGCTCATTCGGGAGCTCGCCCGGCCGGAGTCGCAGCGCGAACTGGCGCGGCGGTTGCACTACGACCCGTCCAACATCACCTCACTGGCCGATTCCCTCGAGGCACGCGGCCTGATTGAGCGCCGCGCCGACGCCGCGGACCGGCGGTTCCGTCTGCTGGCTTTGACGCCGGCAGGCGAGCGATTGCGAGCGTCGTTGGAGGAGCGGCTGGCCCAACCCCCTGCCTTTCTGCAGCGATTGACACGCGCCGAGCAAAAGCAGCTGCTGCACCTCCTCACCAAGACCTTCGGCGGTTAGCGACCGAGGTCGCGGCGCTCGAAACTCAAGAGACCGACGGTCATGGCGATGGCAATGATGGCGATGAGAACCCAGAAGCCCGTCCAGTACACGCCGGTCGTCAACGGCGTCCCGTACAGATAGAAGATCGAGACGTTCTCGACCCATTGCGGCCAGCGGAAGAGCGGGACGAATTGGGTCAAGAAATAGGAGACCACCGCATAGCCCGAGAGCAGGAGCACCGTGGCTCGCGGAATCCAGCCGGCAAGCGCGGCTCCCAGGGAGCCGAACGCCAACCCGAACGGCAGGAGGAGGGCCGTCGCCAGCGCGATGGGCCCGACACCCAGGCTGATGCCCTGGGAACCCGCGGCCCATAACGTGACCGCGCTCCCCACCGCGGCGATGAGCCCGGTGGCAACCAGCAGCGCACCTTCGCGGTCCAGCGCCACACGCCGGCGCGATACTGGTTCGCTCAGCACCATCTCCAGGCGACCCTCGGTGTCGTCGGTCGTCCAGCGGCTGACCTGGGTGATGGCAAAGGCGGCGAGCACTAACGGCATCATCGCGAACCAGAAGACGCTGATGACCGCGCGATTGAGATCGCCCTGGCCGCTGACGTAGGCGCGGAAGATCGGGATATGGTTGACGAGCTCCGCCACCGATTTCGCGAGCGACGTCATGA
>VBEW01000145.1 GCA_005889225.1 Chloroflexota bacterium
GCGAGCTGATACTCGGCGCTGACATCGGGGTCCTGGTGGCCGGGAACGACCAGCAGGAAAATCGCGTGGGTCACGAGATAGAACGGCAGCGCCAGCAGTGCCGCGCCGATCGGTTTGTAGTCCGCGGTGAGGCCGTTGGGGAGCGTGATCTCGAGGAACTGGCGGGCCACCGGCGTGTTGATCGCGATGAACCGGTCGAACACCGGGCCAAGATCGAACGTCCCGTGAGCCACGACCGAGGGCAGGTAGCTGTAGTAGCCGACCCCATCGCCGCTGACGCTGGCGCGAAAACAGAGTCCCAGGATCGCCAGGCCCAGGCCGAACCAGAGCGCGCGCCGTTTCGTGAACCCTGTTTGGCTAGAGCGTCGCGTGAAGGCGAGCAAACCCCGGGGCCAAGTCTGGGGGGCGCGGATAAGAACGCCCTTAGAGGGGGCTAAGCCTTCGATAAAATCCGGACCTCAGCTCATCCGGGCGGCGAGGTCGAGGATTCCCTGAACGTATTGCTGGGTGTCGGCGAACATGCCGTTTTCGCGGAGGCTGGTTGGGCCCTGGTAGTAGGCGGCCAGCGCCATCGCGGGATCCTTGAAGTTGTCCAGGTCCTCGCGGAGGATGGCCGCGCCCACGTCGGCGTTGTCGTACGGATCGTTGAGATCGACCGGGCGGCCCAGCAACCCGGGCCCCGCCTCAGCCGCCGTGGCGGGGAGCACCTGCATCAGGCCCACCGCGCCGCTCGACGAAACCAGGGTCTGGTCCCAGCCGCTCTCCCAGTAGGACAGCGCCATGACCAGCTTCGGATCCAGATGGTGGCGTTGCGCCGACTCGAGCAGGACGCGCCGGATGAAGGCGTGCCGGTACGGGGGTCCGGGCGGGAGCTCGTCGGTGTCCCGACTCCACGGCTGCACCTGGTCAGTGGGTGCTGGTGCGGGCGACCGTGATGGCGATCCTCCCGTGGTCGGAAGCGGCACGATGCTGGCGACCAGCCTCGCTCCCGCCTGGTCGAGGGCCTTTTTGGATTGGGTGAGCGCCTGCTGCCTCTTCTCGTCGACGTTGTGCTTGAGCTTGTCGAGCGGGCCCTGCGCCACGACCCCGATCGGGCTGCCAAGTGCGCCTTTGACCGTCAGGGCAGTCGCGGCGACCCCCAGTAGTGCCGACTTCACCATACGCCGCTTTTTTCCGGGCATCCGACAATGAAACCGGACCATGCTGCCCGCTAGCAAGCTGAACCCCGGCTGGATGAGGCGATTGCCAATCGTGCCGGTCATCGTTCTTCTGGCGGCCTGCGGCGGTCAGGCTTCTCCGGGGGCGGTCCCGACCAGCTCTGCCCCCGCGTCAGCGACGGGTACGGCGTCGGGACAGTGCTCGGGTCAGCCAACCCCGGCGCAGACCGAAGGGCCGTACTTCAAGCCTGGTTCGCCGGCGCGCACCTCGCTGCTCGAGCCGGGCATGGCCGGCACCCGTCTGGCGCTGTCGGGTCGCGTGCTGAGCCGCGATTGCCGGCCGATTGCCGGCGCGCGGCTCGACTTCTGGCAGGCCGACGCGAGCGGCACCTACGACAACGCCGGCTACCGGCTTCGAGGGAATCAGACCACGGGATCCGATGGACGCTTTGCGCTGGTCACGGTGGTCCCCGGCGAGTATCCGGGGCGTACCGAGCACATCCACGTGAAGGTACAGCACGCCGGGACGGGGACGCTCACGACCCAGCTCTATTTCCCGGGTGTCAGCAAAAACCAGCAAGACTCGATCTTCGATGCCCGCCTGCTACTGAAGATCGAGCCCAGCGAGAGCGGACTGGCGGCGACGTACGACTTCGTTCTCGACGCTTAGCCGGCTGCGAGGAACGCCGCAATTTCCGGGGACAGTGACTGGCTGCCTCCGCCGCGGCGCAGGACGACCGTCGTTCCCTTCGAGCACGCCACCCCGTAATCCCCGGCTAACGCGCGCGTGATCGTGTCGCGGATCTGCGCCTGCTCTCCAGCGAAGAAGTGACCGCCGTACGAGGCCAGGTCGATCGCAATGTATTCCGCGTCGGCCTTCATGGTCAGCAAGTAGATCTCGCGGCGATGGCTGAGATGCGGCACCAGGGCATCCGACGCGGACACGCCGGCATCCGCCGGGATGACATCGAGGCAGGATTGGATCTCGGCGGCCTGTCCCGCCCAGGTGTAGGTACCGAGCTCGTCGAGTGGGCGAACGATGCCAACGGTCAGGACCAGCCCCGCGACGAGAACGGCAATCGAGACGGTACCCGCCGCGATCTGGCGGAGACGGTCGGGCAGCAGGCGACGGACGCGGGCCAGCGTATCGATGGTCGCAAAGCCGAGCACCGGTGCGATCACGAGCGAGTAGTGAAAGCTCGCGCTCCACAGCGCCGGGTTGGACGACCACAGCCGCTCCAGCAGCGTGGGAATCGCGACCACGAAGAGCGGCGAAAGGATCGGCAGAAAGAGCCACGCGCCGAAAAGTCCGCCCCACAGCTTCAGCTTGATCGGGTTGTTGAAGAGCAGCGCCAGGCTGGAGATTGGATGGCGAACGATGTGCAGCAGCGCGCTGCCCGGACCGGGGCCGAGGTCCTGGTAGGTCCAGTGGCCGTACGGCGCGCCGGCGATGGCCGGCATGATGACCTCGATCACGCTCACAAACCACGCGGCGCACACGGCGATCAATGCCGCGCCGAGGCGCCACCGACGTTGTGCCAGGATGACAAAGACGCCGATCGCGGCGAAGGTGAGCGCGATGTTCTCCCGGGTCAGGAGCCCGAGCGCCACCATCGCCCAGAGCAGGCGATTGTTCTTCGTCAGCACGGCGTAGAGACCAAACGACACCGCCGGGACGGCGAAGGCGATGTGGTGAAAGTCATAGACCACCGCCGAGAGAACGCCCCAGAAGGCGAGATAGGCAATCTCGAACACGATGGCGGGCAGCACGCCCAGTTGCCGGCGGGCCCACCAGAAGATCGGGACGCCGCCGGCGGCGATCAGCACCGCCTGCACGATGAGCAGCACCCGCACGTCGTTCCAGATCCAGTACAGCGGGGCGATCGCCATCAAGATGGGATGAAAGTGATCACCCAGCAGGTTGCGGACCATCTCCACGGTGTTGGGGATCATCTCCAGCCGGCTGTAGCCCCAGACCGTCTGGTCCTGGACTCCGAGGTCGAACGCGCCGCTGGCGAACACGTTATGCCGGTACACGCTGATCGATCCGTAGGCGATGGCGGCGATCAACGCCAGCACCAACGGCAACACGTCGACCGTCCGCCAGTGCAGCCGGCGAGCGTTCGTCAGTCTCATCGTTTTCTCATTCGGCGCTGCTTTCATAACGGACCGTGTCGCATTCTCGTACCCTGTGCCCATGCTCGACGGGCCCCTAACCCTCGTCATCCCGGCGCACAACGAGGCGGCGAACATGGTCAAGGTGATCGGCGGGTCGGTCCGTACCCTCTCGGGGATCGCGCCCGAGTGGGAAATCGTGCTGGTCGACGATGGCAGCACGGATGACACCGTCGAGGTGGCGCGCCGCACGATGGGCGCGGACGCCGGCCGGTTGCGAGTGATCCGGCACGAGGGCAAGCGTGGCTACGGCGTCACGGTGGCCGATGGGCTCCGATCCGCGCGCACGGACTACGTCGCCTTCATGGACGGTGACGGCCAGTTCGACCCGGCCGACCTCGCCACGCTCGCCGGCCTGATGGGAAGCGCCGACCTGGCCGCCGGCTGGCGGCAGCACCGCGCCGACCCGGGCTACCGGCTGGTGATCGCGGGCGTCTTCAACCTGTTGGTCCGCGTGCTGTACGGCGTTCGGGTCCGCGATCTCGACTGCGGTCTCAAGCTGATGCGCCGCCGGGTGCTCCAGGCCGCGGCGCCGCTGCTGGCCCGCTCCGCCCTGCTCAACACCGAGCTGTACTTCAAGGCGCAGCGCAGCGGGCTTCGGATCACCCAGGTGCCGGTCCGGCATTATCCGCGCGTCGCCGGCGTCCGGTCGGGGGCGCGCCTCATTCCGATCCTGCGCGCGATCCGTGACCTTCTCTGGCTTCGGCTGCGGCTGGCCCGCGGGTGGCGGGCGCCGCTGCCCGCCCGGCCCGTTCCTGAAAGCTCCTGAAGGTTTGCGCGAGCCCATCGCGCACCGGCGTGCGGGCGGTCCAGTTGAGCAGCTTCGCCGCGCGCGCGATCTCGAGCGCCGTGTCGCGGACCTCGCCGGGACGGCCCTCGACAAAACTGGGCGGCCCCTGGTACGCCGCGAGCATAGTCAGCTCGTCGACGATGGTCCGGACGCTGGTGGCAACCCCGGTGCCGATGTTGATGGCGCCGATGGCGCGCGACTTGAGGGCGTTGACGTTGGCGTCGGCGACGTCGCCAACGAAAACGAAGTCGCGGGTCTGCTGCCCATCGCCGCGGATTTCGGGTGGCCGGCCGGAGAGCAAACGGTCACAGGTGATGGCGACCACACCCGCCTCGCCGGTCCCATCCTGGTACGGGCCGTAGACATTCGAATAGCGAAGCGCCAGCGTGGACAACCCGAAGCTGCGACTGAACATACCGAGGTAACCTTCCGCGGCCAGCTTCGCCGCGCCGTAGGGCGAGAGCGGAGCCGGGGTGGTGCGCTCCGGCGTCGGCAAATGGGGCGCATGGCCATAAATCGCGCCGCCCGAGGACGCGAAGATGAAGCGCCGGCAGTCGGCGTCAACGCTGGCGCG
This sequence comes from Chloroflexota bacterium, assembly GCA_005889225.1. Classification (GTDB taxonomy): domain Bacteria; phylum Chloroflexota; class Dormibacteria; order CF-121; family CF-121; genus CF-13. Next base: position 4,697 of record VBEW01000145.1, read on the forward strand.
AAGCAACCCCACGGTCGCGACGACGTTCACCATCGCGTCGCCGGCGGGATCGCGGACGCTGCGCGAGACGCCGCCCTGCGCCGCCAGGTGCAGGATGACGTGCGGACGGAAGCGGGTCACCACCGAGGCCGAGGCCGGATTGGTGAGGTCGACCGTTTCCAGGTCGACCCCGGCCGGCAAGGGCTCACCGCAGCCGTGCCGCAGGTCGTCGATGACGAGCAACGCAAAGCCATCCGCGCTAAGACGCTGCACCGTGTGAATGCCGATGAAGCCCGCGCCGCCGGTGACGAGGATCCGACGCGGGATGGGGCTCATCGATGACCCCAATCCGTCGATTTGCCGGCCAGCATCGCGGCCTGCTGCGCGTGGGGGTGTCCGTGACGGTGAGCGCGGTGTTGCTCTACCTGGTGCTCAGGGCGGTACCGTTCGGCGAGCTGCTGGACGCGCTGTCCGAAGTGCCGCCCGTGCTGCCGCTCCTGGCCGCGATCGCGGCCTTCACCTTCGTCGCGGCGCGTGCCTGGCGCTACCGGTTGCTGCTCAGCATTCCTCGAACGCAGACCGGGACGCTGCTGGCCGTCACCCTGAGCAGCTGGGGGGCGAGCCTCATCCTTCCCGGGCCGAGCGGTGATGCGGTGTTCGCCTGGCTGGCCAGGACGCGGCTTGGCAAACCGGTGGCGGTTGGGCTGGGCGCCGCGCTCTTGAGCCGGTTGCTGGATGTTGTCAGCCTGGTGCTGATCGCGCTCGTCACCGCGCCGCTGGCCGGCGTCGGGCTGCCCAGGGTCTTTCTGGTCGGCGGTCTGCTGGTGGCGCTGTTGATCGCCGCCGGCCTGACGGCGCTCTTTTACGAGCGGACCCGGCGCATCATCGTCCGCTGGCTCGAGGCCCTGCCGCTGCCCGCCGGCCTTCATGAACGGCTGCACGTCGCCATCGAGGAGCTCGGCTCGGGCAGCCGGCCGGCGATGCTGGTCATCGCGACACTGGCCGCGCGAGTCGCGACCGGCCTTCAATATTTCGCGCTGTTCGCGGCCATCGAGCCGCTTTCGCTGGTCCAGGTCTGGTTTGCCTTGAGCGTGCGCACGCTTCTGTTCGCGGTGCCCATCCAGGGCCTTGGCGGCCTGGGCACGACGCAGGTGTGGTGGACGGCGGGCTTGACGCTGCTTGGCTGGTCCGCCCCGGCGGCGCTGACGGCCAGCCTGGCGGTCCACCTGCTCGACCTGCTGATTTCGCTTCCGCAGGCGGCGCTGGGATGGGCCGTCCTCCAGTTCCGGCGGCCCGCCCCCGACGACGCACTGCCGGCTGAAGCCGAGGCTCAGCGGGTCTGAGCGACCCGGCGCTCCTTCTCCGGGAGGGCGGGGGAGGGGGTCTTCGAACTGACGACCACCGGCCGGCGCCGCCAGTTTGCGCTGCCGCCATGGCGCCAGTCGACGTTCGGCTGCTCCAGCTCCACCGGATCAACCCGCGATGCGTGCCGCTCGACGATGTCGATCACCGACTCGATCAAGGTGTCGCCGAGATAGTGAGGCTGCAGCCCGAGGTCAAGCAGCTTCTGATGCTTGGCGTTGTAGTAATGCTCCTCGCGCTCGACGCGCGGATTGGGCAGATGGACGATATTCGTCGTCAGCCCGTGAGCGGCGCGGGCATCGCGCACCTTCTCCGCCAGGGTCTTGACCGAGAACTGCTCGGTGAACTGGTTGAAGACCCGGTATTCGCCCTCGCCGGCCGGATTCTCGAGCGCGAGGCGGACGCAGGCGACGGTGTCGCGGATGTCCAGGAAGCCCCGGGTCTGTCCGCCCTTGCCGTAGACCGTCAGGGGCACACCGAGCGCGGCCTGGACGCAGAAGCGATTGAGCACCGTTCCCCAGATCGCGTCGTAGT
>VBEW01000029.1 GCA_005889225.1 Chloroflexota bacterium
CCGTGGGGTTAGGCCAGCTCGAGCTTGAGCAACTTCGCCGCGTTCTCGCGAAGAATTTTCGCCTTGGCCTCCGGCTTGAGTGACAGTGCGTCAAGCTCTTCGAGCACACGTGCCGGCTTGATGAACGGATAATCGCTGCCGAATAGCGTTCGATCCTGCAGCCGGCCGCCGATCTCGCGAACCAGCTCTTCCGGGTAATAGCGTGGCGACCAGCCGGAGAGCTCGATGTAGATGTTGGTCTTGTGCAGCGCCATGGCGATCAGCTCGGTATGCCACGGCCAGCCGAAGTGGGCGGCGATGATCGGCAGCTCGGGGAAGCGCGCGGCCACGGTGTCGAGATGGATTGGCCGAGCTGGGTCGAGCTTGATCCCCTGGCCACCCGGTTGCCCGGCGCCGATCCCGCTGGTGCCGGTGTGGAAAAGACAGGGGATCTTGAGCTCCGCGGCTTTTTCCCAGAGCCTGAAATGGCGATCGTCGCTGGGATAGAAGTCCTGCATCGAGGGGTGGAATTTGGCTCCCCGGGCACCGAGTTCGGTGACGGCTCGCTCGAGCTCCTGGATCGCCGTCGGTTTCCATGGATCGACCGAAGCGAAGAAGGCGAACCGCTTCGGGTGCCGCTTGACGATGCCGGCCACGAAGTCGTTGGACACCGGCGGCCGGTGGGTCGCCGTCTCGGCATCCCAGGCGAGCAGGATGCCGAAGACCTGTTCCTGGGCGAACTCGACAGCGAGCTCGTCGACCGTGCGCTCGTGCACATCACCGCGGAAATAGCGGGCGGCCCCCTCCCGGTACGGGCCCATGCTCCCCTCCAGCCACTCCTTGAGCGGCAAATGAACGTGCAGGTCGACCGCGCGGATCAAGTTTTACGAGGCCAGTGGCTCTGCTTCTTCGAGCGTGATGCGATCGCCCACGGCGATCGATCCGCCGTTTACCACGCGAGCGACCATGCCACGCCGGCCAACGAGTTCGTCCTTCAGTCCCATGCGGATTTCATCCATGCGAAAGCATGGTTCGCAGATTTTCATGATCTCGAGCACCGCACTGTCGCCTAACCTGACGCGGGTGCCGGCCGGCAAGCCCATCGCATGGAGGCCTTCAACTGTGAGGTTCTCCTTGATGGTGCCAGGTTCGACGCCGACTTCGTCGAGCGCTTCCTGGTCGGCCAGCAGCACCTGCCTATCTGAGGCGGCCACGGCGTGCTTGTCACCCTCGATCCCGACGCCGGTGATCAGGGTCGCGGTCGGAACAAGCTGCATGGGTTGCCGGTGGCCCGGACAGAGCTGGATAGAGACGATGCGTGCCGGCACCGCTAAAGATTACGGGATGGGGCGCGGGGCTGCCAGCGTCGAGCCCGCCCTTGCTACGATGACCGCGCATGGCGGAGGACGACGCGCGAGTGGAGCGAGACTCCATGGGAGAGGTGCGGGTCCCACAGACCGCCTACTACGGCGCCAGCACCGAGCGAGCCCGGCAGAATTTCCCGATCAGCAATCTGCGGATGCCGCGTCGCTTTATCCGCGCCCTGGCTCAGATCAAGGGGACCGCCGCGCTGGTGAACACCGAGCTCGGATTACTGGACGCACGCCTGGCCAGCGCGATCCAGCAGGCCGCCGAAGAAGTCGAGGAAGGAAAATTTGACAGAGATTTCGTCGTCGATGTTTTCCAGACCGGCTCAGGGACGTCGACGAACACCAACGCGAATGAGGTGATCGCCAACCGCGCCAACGAGATTCTGGGCCAGCCCCTCGGCTCCCAGCAACCGGTGCATCCGAACGACCACGTCAATCGATGCCAGTCGAGCAACGACGTGATTCCGTCCGCGATGCAGCTGTCGGCGCTGGTCGCCATCCATGAGGAGCTGGTGCCGGCGCTCAGCTTCCTCCAGGAGGCGCTCGAGCGCAAAGCGAAAGAATTCATGCCCGTGGTCAAGACCGGACGGACTCACCTCCAGGATGCGACGCCGATTCGCCTGGGCCAGGAGTTTCTCGGTTACGCGGGCCAGGCCGAACGGTCGATCGATCGCATCCGGCGGGCGGCCGAAGAACTGGCCGTGCTACCCCTGGGCGGCACCGCCGTGGGGACTGGGGTGAACGCGCATTCGGAATTCGCCCAGCGTGTGTGCGCGCACCTGAGCCGCCGAGCCGGGGTGCCGGTGCGCGAGACGGACAACCATTTCCAGGCCCAGGCCACCCTCGATGCCGTGCTGTCGACCGCCGGTGCGCTGCGCACTGTCGCGGTCAGCCTCTGGAAGATCGGCAATGACCTGCGCTGGTTCGCCTCCGGGCCGCGGGCGGGCCTCGGCGAGATCACGCTGCCCGAGGTGCAGCCGGGGAGCTCGATCATGCCGGGGAAGGTCAATCCCGTGATCATCGAGTCGATGACCATGGTGGTCGCGAAGGTGCTGGGCAATGACCAGACGATCACGGTCGCGGCCCAGTCGGGAAGCATCTTCGAGCTCAACCTGATGATGCCGGTGGCAGCCTACTGCCTGCTCGAAACGATCGCGATCATATCCGCCTCGACCCAGAACCTGGCCCAGCGCTGCATCACCGGTATCAGGGCCACCGAACAGGGGCCGCAGATGGTCGAGCAGGGGCTGATGCTCGCCACGGCGCTGGCGCCGGCCGTCGGGTACGACGCCGCGGCAGCCATCGCAAAGGAGGCGCTGACCACCGGCAAGACGATTCGCGACGTGGCCCGGGAGCGCACCAGGCTCTCGGCTGCGGAGCTCGACCGTTTGCTGGATCCCGCGCGGATGACCGAGCCCGGTGTGGAGGTGGGACCCGCCGGCGGCTAACCTGTCGCTGTCCGATGCGCTCGTCCTGCGCCTTCGCGCCCAGGCGCAGCGATTGACTGAGTCCACCCGCCGGATGTCGACGCCGGCGGCGATCCTGCGCGACATCTGTGGCCTGCAAGCCCAGCTCATGAGCGCAGCTCGTCTTGGCCTACGGGTCCGGAGCGCGGGTCTGAGTGCTGGTTCCGTCACGCGTGCCCTCAACCAGGAACGCTCGATCGTCCGGACGTGGTTGATGCGCGGCACGTTGCACGTTGTCGCCGCCGAAGACCTCGGCTGGTTGCTCAGCCTGCTCGGTCCCCAGTTCGCAGCGGGAAGTAAGACACGTCATGCGCAACTTGGGCTCGATCGCGACCTGAAGCTCCGAGGTGTCGACACCATCCGCCGGATCCTCGCCGACGCCGGACCGCTCACGCGATACGACCTGGTCGATCGCTTGCGACGGCGGGGGATCCGGCTCGATCCAAAATCGCAGGCGCCGATCCACCTCATCCGGCTGGCCGCGCTTCAGGGCGTCCTATGTTTTGGGCCTGATCAGGAGAATGGGGAGCCCACCTACGTGCTGATCGACGATTGGGCCCGCCAGCCCTCATCATCCCGTGCGTCCGCGCTTGGCGAGCTGGCTCGGCGCTACTTCGCTGCCTACGGCCCCGCGACCGTTGAGGATCTGGCCAGCTGGTCGGGCCTGCCGCTATCGCAAACGCGATCCGCGGTGGCACTGGCGAGGCCGGGGCTCGCCGAGGTGACGATTCGCGGACAGCCAGGCTTTCTGTCGAAAGGGCGGCCACCGCGATCGCGGCCGCCGGCGCGGGCGAACCCCGACGTTCGGTTGCTGCCTGCCTTCGACACGTACCTCCTCGGCTATCGCAACCGCGAGCTGATGGTTCCGCAAACGTCACTTCGACGTCGGCTGCAGCGCGGCGGCGGATGGCTGCACCCGGCCGTGATCGTGGATGGACGCGCGATCGCCGCCTGGCGCCTGGCCGGCGCCGGCCGCAAGCCGGAAGTCCTTCTCGAGCCATTCGAGAAGCTGAGCGGGGCCGTCCACGCCGGAATCGAGGCCGAGGCGGGTGACCTCGGCCGCTTCCTGGCCCTTCCGCTTCAGATCAAAATCGGAGAACCGGCTGCCTGGCCGGCTCCCCGATCGTCAAGATGTCAGTAGCGAACGGTTGCTTCGTACGTGTCGGTATTACCGAAACTCGTTGCGCACGCCGTGTCGGGATTGGGTGCGACGGCCGTCCTGGATCCCGCGTAGATCGCTCGGCGATAGTCATTGACCGCGGCGCAGGCCGTCGCATTTCGTGAATCGGTCCAGACCAGGTAAGCCGCGTGCGGCCCCGACACGATGCCGACGTAGTCACCGATGAACTGCTCCATCAGGTTGTTGTAGCTCGATCCGTCGGGGTTTGACGAAGCTGAACTGACGCGCAGGGCTGGTCCGAAGGTCGAGCCATTGGTCGACTGCGCGAAGTAGTTGTCATAGACCTGGACGCCGGTCTGCCAGGGGTTGCCTGCCGGCGGCGCGGTCAGGGCGTCGAAGGTCAGATTGACGACGCCGGAGGGATCGACACTGGCCGCCGGGAAGAAGGCGTTGCGGTTTGCGACGTCAGCGATGGTCCCCAGCAGCGACCAGCTCAATCCATCGCTGGAGACCGCCCCTTTGACCACCCCGTGGCCACTGCTGAAGTCGCACCAGACGACGTAGACGCGACTGCTCGATGGATCGGCCGCCGGGTGTGGATAACAGTCGACCCGGGCGCTCATCCCGGGAACGCGATTGAAGAGGTCGACCGCATCGAAGGGCGTTCCGGTCAGCGGGTAGTCGGTCACCCGCGCGATTGTGATCGGGTCCGTGAAGGTGGTGCCGCCGTCCTTTGAGGTCGCCACCACCTGCAATGAGGGAAGCTTGGGCGAGTCCGCGTTTTCCGTCCAGAAGACCTCCACGGTGCCATCCGCGGCCACCGCCATCTGCCCGGTCTCCCTGAAACCCTGAGCTGCGTTATTGCTGGCGGCACTGACCTTGACGGGCGGCGACCAGCTGGCGCCCTCGTTGTCCGAATGCACCACCATCAGCTTGACGTTGCCATTGCCGGAGCACTCGCCACAGAAGATCGCGACGAAGAGATAAACGCGCCCGAAATAGGGACTGCCGGCAACCTTGTCGACGGCGATCCACTCGTGGTCGTCAAAGTCCGAGGTTTTGTCGAGGGCGTTGACGAGAGATGGCGCGAGCCAGGTGCTGCCGTCATCGTGCGTCCGCGAGACGGCCATCGCCTCGCTGAAATGCTGATCCGGGTTGATCGGATCGGCGAGGGTTGCGTAGTAGATCGTGACGCCACAGCGGTAGGCGAACGTCCGGTGATCGGGGCACACGCTCGGCCCGGAATCGAGGCTCGGATCGCCACCCGAGGCGCGGCGAATTCCGGCGTTGTCGTACCCGGGTAGGTAGCCACCGGTCCAGCTTGCACCGTTATCGCCAGACACATAGAACGCCGATATCTGCTCGCCGGTTGCAAACGGGCAAGGGCTGGTCAATGGGGCGGTCGGGTCGTGACAGAGCGGGTTGTCCAGCTCGTCGTTGGCTCCCGCTACCAGCACTCCGGTCAGCGGGTCACGGGTGATCGCGGGTTCGTTCTGCTTGTTCTGCGGGAACAGGCTGCCATGGTCGAGATCGACCAGCGAGTTCGCCGACACCGCTGGCCCGCGGGATGGGGCGATGGCGCTTCCGGCAACCGGTTGCACGAGGGCCAGTCCGCCGGCGACCGGTAACAGCGCGAACGACAGGCGACGCAGCAGTGGACCTAGCACGAGTCTTCCTCCTCCCTGGTGGGTGCGCGCGATGCGCTGTCCGACAGTGTAAAGGTTAAGTAAGACTCAGACAAGAGCCTGCGTAGATCTAACTGTCGGCTTCGATCAAACCCTTGCGAATCGCATACTTCACCAGCTCGGTGCGGTCGTGCATCCGCAGCTTCTTCATGATGTGGTCGCGGTGCGTCTGCACAGTCTTGATGCTCAGGAACAGGGTGTCGGCAATCTGCCGGTTCGTCTTGCCTTCGGCCACCAGGCGCAGCACCTCGCGCTCCCGGTCGCTGAGCGGTTCGAAGGTCTCACGCTCGGGCGCCCGCTGCAGGTAGTCGGAGACCAGCAGCCGCGCCACCGACGGATAGAGATAGGGCTCGCCCTTGCTGGCGGCCTCGATGGCGGCGATCAGGTCCGAGGCCGCCGCCTTCTTGAGGACATAGCCGACCGCCCCGGCTTTGAGGGTCTGAAAGAAATACTCCTCGTTGTCGTGGGCGGTCAGGATCAACACATGCGTCTGTGGACAGAGGCGGCGGATCTCCCGCGTCACCTCGATGCCCGACATGTTGGGCATGGCCACGTCGACGACCGCGACGTCAGGACAGTTGGCGCGCGCCAGCCGGATGGCCTCTCGGCCCTCAGTGGCTTCCGCGATCACCTGGATGTCACTCTGTCCGTCGATCACGGCGCGGATCCCAGCGCGCACCAGGTTGTGGTCCTCGACCAGCATCACCTTGATCGACCGGCGCTCAACCGCCGACATGGTTGTCCTCCAGTGGCAGTTGGGCAACGACCTCAGTGCCTTTCAGTGGCGCCGAACGGATTTCGAGTGTTCCGCGGAGCAGCGTGGCGCGCTCCCGCATCCCAAAGATCCCCAGGCCCGCACGTCCCGGCTCTTCCCGCTCAGGGATGCTGCCCGGATCGAATCCGATGCCGTCGTCGCGAACCCGGAGCCGTACGTGGCCGTCGAGGCAGCGCAGGTCGATGTTGACGCGGGAGGCCTTCGCGTATTTGTTCGCGTTGGTCAGCGCTTCCTGCGCGATCCGGTAGAGCGCCGTCTCGATCGGCGCCGGCAGGCGGTCGCGCAGCCCATCGACCTGGAGCGCGACCTGGGCTCCGGAGGGCTGCTTGGCCAGCGTCCGGAGGGCCGGGACCAGGCCGAGATCGTCGAGCACCGAAGGTCGCAGGTCCTGGGACATGCGGTGCACCTCCTCGAGCGTTTCCTCCAGCGTCCGCTTTACCGCCTCGAGCTGCTGACGGGCCTTGGCATCGCCAGTGCGTTCCAGCAACAGATCCAGGCTGATGATCTCGTGAGTCAGGGCCTGGCCGGTCTGATCGTGGAGCTCGCGCGCCACCCGCTGCCGCTCGCGCTCCTGTGCCTGCAGGACGCGTTGCGCGCTCACGTGGCGTTCGTGCTCTAGCCGGTCGAGCATCGTATTGAAGACGGTCGCGATCCGCCGCAGATCGGGGTCCGAGAAGTTCGTGTGGACACGGGGTTCCTCGAGGCCCGGCTGCACCGCGCTCATGGTCGACTCGAGCTCGCGCATCGGTTTGAAAGCCAGCCGCAGGATTACGAAGTTGGCGACCAGGATGGCGACCAGCCCGATGGCGAGAAGGCCCAGCAGGAACGGCAGCCGGGTGCGGCCGGAGAAATTCAGAGTGATCAGCGGTCCGCTGACGGCGCCCGCGGCGATGATGGCGCTGTTCGCCACCACCACCTTCTGGAATGTGGTGAGGTTGCGATGCCACCACCGAGGGTCCAACGAGATCCTCACGATTCATTCTAGGCACGTCCTGGAGAGCAACTTCGAGCTCGGGCCGCCGAATCAGTTCAGGCCGGGGCGCAATCAGGTGCGCGCCGGATGCCCGACCGTGGTGAGGCGCCCGCAAACTGGGTAGAGATAGGACCGGGTCGACCTACCCTCCCCCTCTATTGCGGGCCGTTTCCCCAACGGCCCGCTTTCTTTTCAGCGGGTGGAAACCGTGCGGGAGAATAGCAGCGATGGCGTCCGACAGCTTCGACTTCAAGGAGGTCACCCGCGTGACCGCCGGCGCGATCGGAGAACCGGGAAAACGCGCCTTCTACTTCCAGCTGCGGGCCGGCGCCCAGCTCGTCAGCCTGGCGCTGGAAAAGGATCAGCTGCGGGCCATGACGGAGCGGTTGCAGGACGTCTTCTCCCGGGTCGCCGCTGCGCCCGCGGGGACCATGCCGAACATGGCGCTCGAAGAACCCGTCACCCCGCTCTGGCGCGTAGGATTCATCACGCTGACGTACAGCCAGGACGAAAAGAGTTTCGAGGTTTCTTTGGTGGAGCTGGTCGCCGAGGGTGATCAGCCGGCCACGGGCCACTTTCAGGCCAGCCTCGCCCAGATGCAAGCGCTTGCCACCCACGCCGCGGGGATCATCAGTGCCGGCCGCCCACCCTGCCCGATGTGCGGCGGACCCATCGACCACGATGGCGGCGTCTGTCCGCGGCTCAACGGGCATCACTGAGGTCGATGGCACGATCGGCCCCATCCGAGGACGGCGAGGCGCAGCGCCAACTGCTGCGCGAAGGGCGGATCAAGCCGCGCGGCCTGATGCCGGATTGCTCCAACTACACCTACCTGGCGCAGGTCCGCGGCCCCGATGGCGCGGAGACCCTCGCCGTCTACAAGCCGAGCCCTGGCGAAACACCGCTCGACGACTTTCCCGACGGCACCTTGGGGAAGCGCGAGGTTGCTGCCTACCTGGTCAGCGACGCGCTCCGCTGGCAGGTCGTGCCCTTCACCGTCTACCGGAGCGACGGACCACTTGGGCCAGGATCGCTCCAGCAATTCATCGTCGCCGACCTGCGCGAGCATTATTTTTCGCTGATGCCGGGTCGCGCCGGGGACTTTCGCACCATGGCTGCCTTCGACGTCATCGTGAACAACGCCGACAGGAAGAGCGGTCACTGTCTCGTCGATCGCCAGGGTCGCATCTGGGGCGTCGACAACGGCCTGACGTTTCATGCCTTACCCAAGCTTCGAACTGTCATCTGGGAGTTCGCGGGCGAAGACGTGGCGGCGAACCTGCGCGAAGACGCCCGCCGCTTGGCCGGCGAGCTCTTAAGCGGCGAAGGCTGGGTCGATGAGCTTCGCGCCCTGATCTCAACCACCGAGCTCAGGGCGCTCAGCCAGCGGGCCCGCCGCCTGGCCGACGTGGGGCGATACCCCGAACCGACCTCGCGCTGGGCCTACCCCTGGCCGCTGGTCTAGACGATTTGGGCTAGCGGCCGGCCGGGATCGGTACGCGTGGACGGGCGGCTTCCTCCGGCAGTTCGTCGTCGAGCCGGCGCAACCAGGCCGGCGCGCTGGGCGGGAGGTCCGGGACCTCCAGCTCGTGATCCTCCCAATCCGGTGGATCGGGCTGGGGAGCCAGCATCCGCCAGAGGATGACGAACGTTCCGGCGACCAGCGCGAATTTCGCCGTTCCGAACAACAGCAGGCCCGCGATCTGCTGGTCCTCGATGGAGCGATACGCCTGATAGAAGAGATGGTGCGAGAGCGCCAGCGTGATCCCCGGGATGGTTGGCGGCACACCGGCCACCATCAGGTAGCCGATCTTGGCGATCGGCGTCAGCCCTCCCGGGCGCACAATCGGCCACCAGAACAGAAACGCGCCGGCCATGAACGCGGCCTGGGCCGCCTCGGCCAGCCGCAGGTCTTTGGTCGTGAGGTCGAGGACGACCGGCAGCTGTGAGCCGAACAGCACCACGTTGAGTGCCATGATGCCGGCGATTGGGTGTAGCCGCGCCAGGCGCCCGCCGATCAAGGGGTGCACGCCATACGCCAGCAGGGGGATGACGAGAGCCAGTAGCAGCATCTGCAACAGCATGTGCAGGCTGAGTCGCCGGTCGGCGAATCCGATGGCCGGCGGAAGCAGGGCAGCGGTGGACAACAGCGACCCGGCGGTCAGGGCTGCGCGATGACGCCGCGCCATGAGCTCTATTGTCGCGCAGCCGCCGGGGTGGCCGCGTAGCGGGCAAAGACGGCGTCGATGAACTCGACGAATCGGTCGGCCAGCGGCGCGCTGTCGAGCGCGAGGAGATTTTCCGCGTTGTCCTCCCCGGCATGCGACAGGTTGTAGCTGCCGGTGAACACGGTGTTGTCGACCACCGTGATCTTGGCATGCATGAAGTCATGGACCGAGGTGGGGGTGTAGGGCGTGGTGACTTTGGAGGCGAACGCGAGAGCGCTGCTGACCGCCTGGAACGCCGGCCCCTTCCAGGTCGCGTGCGGGTCGACTCGCCATTGGCCGAGCACCTCGGCCATTTGCGTCCGGTCGAAGACGCCTTTGAAATCCGGGTGCGATTTGTGGGCCAGGTCTCCGAGTGTTCCCAGGATTACCCCGGCGGTGATTACCGGCGAACAGACGCGGATGCGGCGCCGGGCGTGCGCGATCCGGTCGGCGATCATGTGCGCCATCTGCCGTCCACGTCCCGGGGCGAACACGAGGTGCGCCTTGACCGGAGTGTCCCGATAGACAACCGGGACGCCGGCGAGATCGTACTTTCCGCTGCCCTCGACCCGTCCGGTTTCCCAGAGCTCCACGAAGTTTTTTGCGTACTCCGCGGCCAGCGCGGTCGACGGGATCTTAATGATGACGTTTTCCTCTCGGGTCCAGGAATCGTTGGTCCAGTTCGTCGAGCCGGTCCAGACGGTTGCGGAATCGGTCGCCACGTCCCGCACGAGGTACTTGTGGTGCATCAGGTCGGGAACGCCTGAGACCGGTTTGGTCGAGACGCCCAGACTGGCGATGAACGCCGTGTCCGCCTGCGAGGGTGGCGGCACCGGGATCGGGTTGGGGAAGTCGACGTTGTAGAGCAGCCGTACCGCAACTCCCCGACCGGCGGCGGCCCTGACCGCGGCCCGGACCTGCTCAGCCGGACCGTCGGTCAGGTTCAGGTCGTAGATCGCGATGTCGATGCTGCGCTGCGCTCCGCTGATAAAGTCCGCCAGCTCGCCCGCCACCCGCTCGGCTGGCTGCGCCCCATCCTGGAGGAACGACAGCTCCAGCGACGAGGTCACTGAGCGTCGCTCTTCTTTGGCTCCGCCCGCGCTTGCGGTTTACTCTCCAGTACCTTCCGTTGGTAGTACTGCTGCACGATGTCGGCAGCGTGCTGGATGTCGTCGGTGACGACCATGAGGTTCAGGTCTTCGGGCGAGATCTTGCCCTCCGCGAGTACCCGATCGCGGATCCACTGATGCAGCCCGGCCCAGTAGTCGGAGCCGAACATGATCACCGGGAAGTGCACGATCTTTCCCGTTTGAATCAGCGTCAATGCCTCGAACAGCTCGTCCATCGTGCCGAAGCCGCCCGGAAAGATTACGAAGGCCTCGGCGTACTTGACGAACATGGTCTTGCGTACGAAGAAGTAGTGGAACTCGATTCCGAGGTTGACGTATTCGTTGAGGCCTTGCTCGAACGGGAGCTCGATATTCAGACCGACCGATAGACCGCGACCCTCGCGGGCGCCCATGTTGGCCGCTTCCATCGTGCCCGGCCCGCCGCCGGTAATAACCGCAAAGCCCCGACGTGCGAGCTCGGCCGCCATGGCGCGCGCCGCATCGTACATCGGGTCGGGCGGACGGACGCGCGCCGAACCGAAGAAGGTCACGGCCGGACCTAGCGTGGCGAGCGCATCGAAGCCCGCCACGAACTCGGCCTGGATCCGCAGCACCCGCCAGGGGTCGCTTTCGAGGAACTCTGGAGCCTCGGGCCGCTCCAGCAGCTTGCGGTCCTCGATCTGCCGCTCCACGCCACGTCGGACGATCCCTCCGGTGCGCCGCTCGCCGGATTGCTCACCCATGGTCTCGCTAACTCTAACTGCGGCTGGCCACGACGTAGAAACTGGGGCTCGAGGCAAGCTCTGCGTCTTGAGGCCCGAACATCCGGCCCAACCTCAAGCCCGCTCCGGTAGCCAGCCAGTTTTCGACCTCGTCGGGCCAGACGAGTGGAATCTCGGCGTGCTGCGTGATGACGCGTCCATCGGCCAGCGTGTAGTCGATCTGGAAGCGCGCTCCGTTGCCATCGAACGACTGCACCCGCACCCCGTGGCTCGCACCGGCTTGTAACCAGTAGGGATTGGTCAACTCGAAGGCGAGCGACCCGTCGTCGGCCAGGTGATTGGCGGCGGACCGCAGCCGCTCCACGAGACAGAGGATGTTCGACGGGACGATCACGAGATGGAACCGCCGGCCCAGGTCGAGGTCTTCGATCCGGGACTGAATCAGTTCGGTGTCCGGAAGACGTCGTCGCAGCGACTCGAGCATCCCGGGGTGGCTGTCGACCCCGACCAGGGCGACGCCGGCCTCGTGCAGCGGGACGGCGAGCCGGCCGGCGCCGATGCCCAGATAGAGGACCGGCTGCCTTGCCTCAAGCGCAAGGTCCTTCCACGGCCAGAGATCGGTGGCGTCGGGCAGACTCGCGTAGAGCTCGGCAAACCCCGGGTCAGGCCGCCACGGGTCGTCCCGTACGATGCGGCTAGCCGATGGCCTGGTCGGCGACGTCAAGCGCCCTATCGATGATGGCGAAGCCTTCCGCCAGCTCGTCCTCGTTGATGCATAACGGCGGGTTCGTCATGATGGTGTGCCAGCGCACGAACGTGTACAGGCCGTGCTCGCGGAAGTACTTGCCGATCGCCTTCATCTCGTCTGACGTCCCGTTGAACGGCGCCAGCGGTTCCATTGTCTTGCGGTCGCGCACCAGCTCCAGGATGCCGAAGAGGCCGATCGACCGCGTCAGCCCCACGCATGGGTGCTTCCTTCGTAGGGTTTCGTGATGCCGCTTCATCACCTCGCCCATCCGCTTTGCGTTACCGATCATGTCGTCTTCCTCGTAGGCCTGGATGGTGCCCAGCGCGGCGGCGCAGGCGAGCGGATGGCTGTTATAGGTGAGCCCGCCATAGAAGACGCGGTTCTCGAAGTACTCCGCGATCTTCGGGCGTATTCCAACCGCGCCGAGCGGGACGTAACTGCTCGTCAAACCCTTTGCCATCGTGATGATGTCGGGCACGACATTCCAATGGTTGACGGCAAACCACTCACCGGTCCGGCCAAATCCGGACATGACCTCGTCGCAAATCATCAGGATGCCGTACCGGTCGCACAGATCCCGCACACCTTGCAGGTAGCCATCGGGAGGGATCAGGATCCCGTTCGTCCCAGTTACCGGCTCCAGGATGAAGCCGGCAATGGTACTCGGCCCCTCGAGCTGAATCGTCTCTTCCAGGTAGCGCAGCGACTCCTCCGCGCTGTCCACTTCTCGCTGCGGGCCGTGATAGGGATCGAGCACGTGCACGACGCCTGAATCGCCGATGTCATTGGCCCACCGGCGCGGATCACCGGTCAAGGCGATGGCCCCGGCGGTTGCGCCGTGGTACGAGCGGTAGCGCGAAACGATCTTGTGGCGGCCGGTTACCCAGCGCGCCATCTTGATCGCGTATTCGTTGGCCTCCGCGCCACCCAACGTAAAGAAAACCTTGTCGATGTCTCCCGGGAGCAACTCGGCCAGCTTCTTACCCAGCATTGCCCGTGGCTCGTGGGCCATGAAGGGGTTGATGAAAGCGAGTTTCTCGGCCTGCCGCTTGATCGCCTCGATGATGCGATGGTCGCCATGGCCGGCATTCACGCTCATGAACTGGCTGTTGAAGTCGATGATGCGCTTGCCGTCCGGCATGTAGAAGTAGACGCCTTTGGCGTGGTCAACGGGAATCGGGTCGGCAGCGGACTGGGCGGTCCAGTCGTACAGCGTGTACTGGCGGCAGAGGGCCACGATCTCCTCGCCGCTCAGCACGTGAGGCCGGGTGCTCGTTTCTAGAGCCATCGGCGGGGCGTCGCCCCACGCCCGGCCCGCCGGCCGACGCGAGTCGCGCGGCACGTGCGGAACGAGCGTTTGAGGCGTATTGGGCGTTTCAGTGCCATCCGAGCGTTTGAGACGTTGGACGACGCGATGGTCATAACCATCGCGTCGTGATCACTTTGTGCCGGGTGTAGAAGCGGATGCTGTCCTGTCCGGTGGCGTGCAGATCCCCGAAGAACGAATTCTTCCAGCCGGTGAAGGGGAAGAACGCCATCGGGGCGGCAACGCCGATGTTCACGCCCAGCATGCCGGCCTGGGCTCGGCGCTTGAACTCCCGGGCGTACTTGCCGGAACCGGTGAAGATCGACGCCATGTTCCCGTAGGTGCTGGCGTTGAGCAGGTTCAGCGCCTCGTCGATGTCCGAGGCGCGCATCACCGAGAGCACAGGACCGAACAACTCTTCCTTCCAGATCTTCATGTTCGGAGTGACGCGATCAAAGATGGTCGGCCCCAGGAAGAAGCCATCCTTCAGCTCGACGCTACGGCCGTCCGAAACCAGCTGCGCCCCTTCCCTCTGGGCGCCGTCGATGTACTCGATCAGCTTCGCCTTCCGCTCACCCCGGATCACCGGCCCCAGCGTCGCCTTGGGATCGGTTCCCGGACCGACCTTCAGCTTGGCGGCGTCATTGGCAAGCTCCCGCACCAGCGCGTCGCCGATCTTGCCAACGCCGACGGCCACGCTCCCAGCCAGGCAGCGCTGGCCGGCGTTGCCGAACGCCGACGAGATCACATGCGGCGCGGACAGCTCCAGGTCAGCATCATCCATCACCAGGATGTGGTTCTTGGCGCCCCCCAGCGCCTGGACCCGCTTCCCGTTCGCGGCGGCCGTCGCGTAGATGTAAGCCGCAACTGTGGCAGACCCGACGAACGAGATCGCGGACACATCTGGATGGGTCAGTAACTGGTTGACGGCGTCGTTGGCGCCATGCACAACATTGAAGACGCCTTCTGGGAGCCCGGCCTCCTGCAGCAACTCGGCGATCCGCATCGCCGACAGCGGTGTCAACTGCGATGGCTTCAGCACGAAGGTGTTGCCGGTAACGATCGCCACCGGGATCATCCACATCGGCACCATGTTCGGGAAGTTGAAGGGCGTGATGCCGGCAACGACGCCAACCGGGAATCGGGTCAGCTCTTCATCGATGCCTTTGGCGATCTGGTCGAGGTTCTGGCCCATCATCAGCGTGGGAGCGCCACAGGCGAAGTCGATCACCTCGATTGCGCGCTTGACTTCGCCCCGCGACTCATCCAGCGTCTTGCCATTCTCCTGGGTCACCAGCGCGGAGAGCTCGTCGATGTGCTTATCGAAGAGGGCCTTGAAGCGGAACAGCACCTGGGCCCGCTCCGGCACTGGGGTTTCGCTCCATCCGGGAAAAGCCTTCTTCGCGGCGGCAATCGCCTCGTTGATCTCGTCGCGGGTTGAATAGGGAAGGCTGGCGATTGTCTCGCCGGTCGCGGGGTTCGGAATCGGATCGGCCTTGTTCGCGCCCGAGTCTCGGAACTTTCCGCCGATGAAGCTCTGCACGGTCTTCGTCGCAATCATGCTGTCACTCCTGCCGGACTTGGCTCACCGGCCGGCACCCCATGGAATGCCGAACGCCTCAGGAACTGACCTGCGCCTTTGACGCCCTGGAATTTCCCGTCGCGCACCAGGACGTTGCCCCGCTGCATCACCACTTCGGGGAGGCCCCTCACAGTCATGCCCTCGTAGCAACTGTAATCCACGTTCATGTGGTGGGTTCTGGCCGATAGCGTCCGCTCGACGTTCGGGTTGAAGATGACAATGTCGGCATCGCTCCCGGGCGCGATCGTGCCTTTCCTGGGGAAGAGACCGAACATCCTGGCCGGCGCCGTGGCGACCAGCTCGACGAACCGGTTCAGGGAGATCCGTCCGGAGTTCACGCCACCGTGGAAAATCAGGCTAAACCGATCCTCGACACCCGGCAGCCCGTTCGGGATCTTGGAAAAATCGCCCCGGCCCATCTCCTTCTGCCCCTTGAAATGGAATGGGCAGTGGTCGGTCGCGACCAGCTGCAGGTCATCCTGGATCAGGCCCTTCCACAGCTCATCTTGGTGCGGCTTGGTTCGGAGCGGCGGCGAGCAGACATATTTCGCGCCTTCGAAACCGGGGCGGCCGAGGTCCTCGAGGCTCAGATACAGGTACTGCGGGCAGGTCTCGGCAAAGGCCGGGGCGCCGTCGTCGCGCGCCGCCCGGACCGCATCCAGCGCCTCGCGAGAGCTGAGGTGCACGATGTAGACGGCAACCTCCGCAAGCCGGGCGAGCGCGATGGCGCGGCCGGTCGCCTCGCCTTCCATGCTCGCAGGCCGGGTCAGCCCATGGTTGATCGGGTCGCTCTTGCCTTCCGCCAGGTATCGCTTCACCAGCACGTCAATCGCGCCGCCGTTCTCGGCATGCATCATGATCAACCCACCGTTTTCGGCGGTACGGCTTAGGGCGCGGAAGATTGACGCATCGTCCAGCATGAACACGCCCGGATAAGCCATGAACAATTTGAAGGAGGGAACTCCTTCCTTGACCAACGCGTCCATCTCCTTGAGGATCGAGTCGTTGACCTCGCGCACGATCATGTGGAAGCCGTAGTCGACATGGGCCTTGCCATCTGCTTTCTGATGCCACTGGTCGAGCCCCTGTCGCAGGGTTTGGCCGAAGGTTTGCACCGCGAAGTCGACGATCGTGGTCGTGCCGCCCCATGCTGCCGCCGCAGTGCCGGTGGCAAAATCATCGGAGGCGAAGGTGCCCCCGAAGGGCAGCTCCATGTGGGTGTGAACATCGACCGCCCCCGGCATTACGTAACGGCCCTCGGCATCGATCGTCTGGTCGGCTTTCACCTCGAGGCCGTTGCCGATCGCCGCGATCTTTTCGCCATCGATCAGCACGTCGGTTTTCGCCGTGTCGCTCGCGGTCACCACCGTGCCGTTCTTGATCAGCGTCTTCATGGCAATTCCCTGACGAGGTCTTCGTAGCTCTCCGGCCGGCGATCGCGAAGGAACTGCCACGTGTTGCGCACTTCCCGATTCATGTCGAGGTCGAGGTCGCAGACGAGCACCTCATCTTCGGTCTCCGACGCCTTCCCGATGATGCGGCCGCGCGGATCGCAGAAGTAGCTCGATCCGTAGAACTGCGCCTCGTTGAGCGGCTTCTCCACGCCGACGCGATTGATGGCGCCGATCCAGTAGCCGTTGGCCACGGCGTGCGCCGGCTGCTCCAGCTCCCATAAATACCGCGACAGCGATTTGACGGTGGCCGACGGGTTGAAGACGAGCTCGGCACCCTTGAGCCCGAGCGCGCGCGCGGGCTCGGGAAAATGCCGGTCGTAGCAGATCAGGATCCCGACTCGGCCGACCGAGGTGTCCCACACCGGGTAGCCGAGGTTGCCGGGTTTGAAATAAAACTTCTCCCAGAAACAGGGGCCGACGTGCGGGATGTGCGTCTTGCGGTACTTGCCCAGCATCGTGCCGTCGTTCTCGATGAGGACCGCCGTGTTGTAGTAGACGCCGGTCTGGGCCTCCTCGTAGAAAGGCACGACCAGCGCCATCTTGTGCCTCTTCGCCAGCGCCTGCATCCGCCTGACGGTTGGGCCGTCGTCCCGCTCGGCGGTGTCGTACCACTTGGGATCCTGCTCAGCGCAGAAATATGGACCGAAGAAGATCTCCTGAAGACAGGTGATCTGCGCACCCTTGGCCGCGGCCTCTCCGATCAGCTCCTCGTGTTTTACGATCGCTTCCTCTTTGGGCATGTTCGCGTGCGCCTGGATCAGCGCCGCCCGCACTTTGGCCATGAATGCTTCGCCTCCTCGCTAGCTGAACGCCGGGATGATGGCTTCGCCGTATTTCTCGATCACCGCCTCCGGTTTCTCCACCATCAGGTAGAGGTTGAACTGGTCGACGCCGGCGTCGATCAGTTCCTCGATCCGCTGCCGGCTCTGCTCTACCGTCCCGATCACGCAAAACCGATCGATGACGTCGTCGGGCACGAAGTCGGCGTGGGCCGCGCCCCGCTTGACATGGTCAGCATAGTCATAGTGGTCACGCGCCTTGATGTAGTCGGTCAGTGTCTTGGGCAGATCCTGGGCGTCGTACCGCTTGAGCAGGTCGACAACGTGGTTGGAGACCAGCGCCGGGAACCAGCGCACCTGCTCCCGCGCCGCCGCCAGGTCGTTGGAGATGAAGGCCGGCGCCGCCGCCTGGATCTGGATGTCGTCGAAAGAGCGCCCAGCTTCCTGAGCCCCCTCCCGCACGAATTGGAGGCACCACTTGATGATGGCCGGGTCGGCGAGCTGAATGATCACGCCATCGGCCACCCGACCGGCCGCCCGCAGCGCCTTCGGTCCGTAACCGGCGATCCAGATGGGCAACTCGTGCTCCGCCCACTTGAGCCGGATCTTCACGCCGTCGTAGCTCACCTCCCGTCCGGCGGCCAGGTCGCGGATCAGCCGGCAGTCCGCCTCCAACTGCTCGACGCTGACGGGCTTCTGGCCGAGCACCCGACGGGCGCTGTCGCCCCGTCCGATCCCCATCACCATCCGGCCGCCCGAGATTTCGTTCAGCGTGGCCAGCGCGCTTGCCGTCACGGTTGGATCGCGGGTGGCCGGATTGGTGACACAGGGACCGATCTTGATCCGGCGGGTGTTGGCCGCCATCAGGGTGAAGATCGGGTAGACCTCCTGCCAGAGGACGTGCGAGTCGAACAGCCACGCATACTCGAAGCCCTGCGCCTCGGCAAGCTTTGTCAGATCGACCCACCGGCTTGGGGGAGGATCCGGAGCAAAGCAGACGCCGAAGCTCAATCGTGCCATCGATCTCCTGAAAGGCTGGAGCCCCGGCCGCGAGGTCGGGGCTCCAGCGCGATTGACGCCGAGGTTAGGTCGCCGCCGCCTGTGGACGCCGCCTGACGACAGCCGCAGGGAACACAGCCGAGAGCGCCAGGTAGAGAACGAACGCCGCCACCAGGCCGACTATCCAGCTGTAGTCGTAGAAGGTCACCGGCTGATAGAGGAACGGGATGAGGCCCTTAGCCGGGAAGGGGCCGGACGTTCCTGTCGCCGTATAGGCACCTCCAACCGCGAGCACGCCACCCACGAGGAGGCTGACCACGCCACGCCAGTTGAAGCCGGCACTGTATCGGTACTCCCCATTCTCGCGGTAGAGGTCACCGAGTTTCAGGTTAGCGTTTCGCATCACCCAGTAATCCGCGATCAGCACCCCGGCGATCGCGCCCAGGGCACCGCCGTAGAAGCCGAGCCAGGTGAAGATGTAGACGTGCGGGTCGGCATAGAGCCGCCACGGCTGGATCAGGATCCCCAAAACTCCTGTGATCAACCCTCCTGTCCGAAAGCTGATCCATTTCGGAATGGCATTCGAGAAATCGTACGAGGGGCTGACGACGTTCGCCGCGATATTGACGGACAGTGTGGCGACCGCGAGGGTAAACAGCGCCAGCACGATGACAATCGGATTGTTGAATTTCGCCGTGAGGACGATCGGATCCCAGATGGCCTTGCCATAGACCACCACGGTGGCCGACGTAATCAACACGGCCAGCAGCGGGAAGATCGTCATCGTCGTCGGTAGACCGAGCGTCTGGCCAATGACCTGCGCACGCTGGCTCTTGCTGAACCGCGTGAAGTCGGGCATGTTCAGCGAGAGGGTGGACCAGAACGCGATCTGCGCCATCAGCGCCGGGAAGAACAACTTCCAGAACGGCGCGCCCCATCCGACCGTGCCGTTTTGCGTCACGATCGGGCCGAGACCACCGGCCTTGCTAACCATCCAGACGAGGAGAAAGACCGCCACCAGGATGACGAAGGGGGCCGCCCAGTTCTCAAAACGGCGGATCGCATTCATGCCGCGCAGGATGATGAAGATGTTGAGCACCCAGAAGACCCCAAAGCTCAACCAGAGGGTCCAGTGCTGGCCGGCGACAACCGTGGCGTTGGTCCAGCCATTACCAAACAGCGAGCCGGCGAGCACGTAGAGAGCTTCGCCGCCGATCCAGGTCTGGATCCCGAACCAGCCGCAGGCAACCCCGGCCCGCAACAGGGCCGCCACATTCGCCCCGAAGACGCCGAAGGAGGCCCGGGCAAAGACCGGGAAGGGGATCCCGTACTTCGTCCCCGCGTGGCTATTCAAAAGCATCGGCACGAGAACGATGAAGTTCGCCAGTGAAATCGTGAGGATCGCCTGATACCAGGCCATGCCCAGCAACACGAGTCCGGCTGCCAGACCGTAGGTTGGCAGGTTGTGCGCCATGCCGACCCAGAGCGCCATGTAGTTGTAGGTATTCCAGGTCCGATCCTTGAGCTTGACGGGCGCCAGGTCCTTGTTGTAGAGCGGGCTGTTTCGGATCGACGAGTCGTCGGCCAACTCATGGCGGCCGTCGGGATAGACGAGCTCCTCCCCTATTCGCTGCGCCGGAGGCGTTAAGGTCGCGACTCCCATGTTTCCCCTCCTTGAATTTGCCGTCGCCGTTTTTGCGAAGCTAAATGTACGTTCGGCGAGCGCCTAAGTCAATGGTCCCGCGGACCGTTCTGCGAGGCGACCCTGGCGAGGAAAAACGGTATGGCCCGCCTACACTTCAGCCCGTTGACTCCCAGCCTGTTGCTCAAGGTGGTCCTGACGCCCGCGCTCATCGCCACCGCCACGCTGGTGGGTCGTCGCTGGGGCGAAACGATGAGCGGCTGGCTGGTCGGGCTGCCGCTGACCTCGGCGCCCGTCGTTTTCTTCCTCGCGCTGGACCAGGGCACGACATTTGCCACCACGGCATCGCTGGCCGTCCTCCTCGGCACCATCTCGCAGGCCGCCTTCGCGGTGGCCTACGCGCGGGTCGCCGGCCGCGCCGGGTGGTTCCCCGCCGTTGCCGCCGGGTCTATTACCTTCGCCCTGGCGACGGTTGGCTTTCAGCAGGTCAGGCTATCAGCCCTGCCGGCGTATGGCGCCGTGGTCGCCTCGCTGGTCATCGGGCTCCTGTTCATCCGGCGGCGCGACAGCCCGGCTGCCACCGGGGCTGTCGCACCAGACTGGGATTTACCGGTCCGGATCGTGCTGGCCACCGGGCTGGTGGTGGTGCTGACCGGCATCGCGCCGCGCATCGGC
The DNA here is from genome assembly GCA_005889225.1 of Chloroflexota bacterium. Lineage (GTDB taxonomy): Bacteria > Chloroflexota > Dormibacteria > CF-121 > CF-121 > CF-13. Next base: position 20,592 of record VBEW01000029.1, read on the forward strand.
GCCCACCTCAGCGGACTGCTGTCGCCCTTTCCGGTTTACGCGGGTGTTCTGGCGATCTTCGCCCATCGCCAGGGTGGCGGCGCCGCAGCGACTAAGGTGCTCAGGGGTCTGTTGCTGGGGCTCTTTGCTTTTGCCAGCTTCTTCCTGGTGCTGGCCCTCGGCCTCGACCGGTTTGGGATCGGTGCGAGCTTCGCGTTGGCGACGCTGATCGCTCTGCTGGTGCAGGCCTCG
>VBEW01000030.1 GCA_005889225.1 Chloroflexota bacterium
CGGCCAGGAAGTCGGATGGCTCGAGGTAGAAGATCGCGCCATGCCAGAGGCCGTCCGTCGGGATCAGCAGCCGGCTGCCGACGCCGATATTGATGATGGTGCTGTTCTGGAACGCCTGACCGATGCCCAGGGCGATGCCACCGATCCAGCCGACGAAGAAGAGCACGAGCGCGATCACTCCGCCGGTCATCGGCGCCAGCCGAGTGCTCAGCAGC
>VBEW01000031.1 GCA_005889225.1 Chloroflexota bacterium
TTCTCCTTCAGGTACTTCAAGGTATCGCCCAGCTGGTCATCGTTGAGCGGGAGCTGGTCGTAACTGGCGAGGTCCATGAAGAAGTGGCTGTCACCATCGCTGTAAAGGTACTGCATGGGCACTTTCTCGATCCGCGCCCGGGCGAAGCGGTCCTTGTCGCGAAACTTCTGGTCGATGATGGAGCCGTTTCTGACATTGCGGAGTTTGGTGCGAAAGAAGGTGTCGCCGCGGGCATTCTGGCCCTGCTGAAACCCGATCACGATCCAGAGCTCGCCCTCCCACTCGATCGTCATCCCGTTGCGGAAATCGCTGGGGTTAACCATGTCCGGCAAGGGATTTTACCGTGGTGGAGTATTTCCCTTCCGCTTGCGGGGGAGGGTCAGGCCGGGACCTCAGCTCGGATGACGCCGAGCTTCGATCTGAGAGAAGATCGCGTTACGGAGCTGCTGCGGTCGGGGCACCATGCTGAGCACCTCGGCGCTGTCCCGCCCCGCCGATTCGAGCTCGATGTCGCCAAACCCCCAGGTCCGGCCCCAGAGCCCCTGGAAGGTAGTGAGGTCCTGGATCCGATCGATGGCGATCGACCGGGAGAACTTGGAGATGATCCCCTCGTTCAGGATGACCCGCTGGTCGGTCAGCACGTACTCATGAGCCCGCCATCCCCAGTAATAGAGGTTGACGACGACCAGCCCGGCGAGCACCGCGCCCAGCATCAACAGGAGGCGCAACTCTCTTGGGATAGGGAGCAGGAGGAGGACGACGAGGGATACGGCAACGGCCAGAACGGTCGTCACCGTCGGGCGCAACAGGACCACCCAGTGCCGAACTGATCTCACCAGGATGCGTTCGCCGGGGAGCAGGTCGTGCGCGTTCACGGTGGCTGGGTAAAGAGAATGATCAGGGTCCCGATGACCAGGAACGGGCCATAGGGGACCGCCTCTCTCAATCCGCGGATCCGGGTGATGAGCAGAATTATCGCCACAAGCCCGCCCAGAAACACGCCGTAGAGCAGGGCGTGGACCATTCGTAGATTCGAAAGGCCGGTCGCCATCCCGATGAGCACGGCGAGTTTGACGTCGCCAAACCCAAAGGCCTCCGTGCCGAACACGAATTGCCCGCCAAGGTAGAGGAGCAAGAAGACCCCGCCGGCGATCAACGCGGCGACGGGGGCGGTCCGCCAATCCGGCCATGGCCAGGTGGCGAAGGCGGTCCAGGGTGTCACAAAAGCCAGCGCAAAGGCGATCGCCCAGCTGGGGAACATCACCAGGTCGAGGATGTAGCGCGTTTTCAGGTCGAAGGCCAGCACCTGCACCAGGATGGCGACGAAGACGGAATCGATGAGCAACAGCGGCTGGAAGCCGAGCTGCAGGGCGAAGAGAAAGAACAGCACGGCGCAGAGACCCGGCATCAGCAGGATCTCCGGGCGTGACTGCTGGAACTCGATCTCCTCGATGCGCGCCAGCCAGCGTGACACGTAGTTCAGGCCGGCGCCTACCAGGACGCCGCCGACGGCCCACGCCAGCGCCAGGGGCAGGTGGGTCACGAACTGAGCCGCCCCAGCACGGCCCGCTCCAATGCCGCCCGCATCTCGGCTTCCGGCGCCGGTTGGCCGGTCCAGATCTCGAAGGCGGCGAGCCCCTGAAAGAGCAGCATGGACAACCCATTGATCGCGTGAGCGCCACGGTCGCGAGCGCCCCGGACCAGTGGGGTAATGGGCGGCTGGTAGATGAGATCGAAGACGAAATGACTGGGCAGGAGCCACTCGATCGGAAAGGGCGCGCCCCGGCCGTCGTTGCCCACCGGGGTCGCGTTCACGATCAGCTCGACTTTGCGGACCAGCAAGGATAGCGACCCAAGGGGCGAGGGACCGCCGCTGCTGATGTCGAGGTCCCGACACAGGGCCCGGGCCTCCTCGAGATCGCGGCTCGATACCCAGATCTTGGCGGCGGCCTCCCGCAGCGCATCAACGGACGCCCGGGCGGCGCCACCCGCGCCCAGGACCAGCGCCGTGCGTCCTTTCAGCTGGTAGCCGGCCTCCTCGAGGGCCAGCGTGAACGCCGACCGATCGGTGTTCCAGCCGATCAGGGCACCCGCCCGATGGGTGACGGTGTCCACGGCCCTGACGACCTGCGCTTCCGGGCCCAGCCCGTCAAGCAGCCGGCTGATCGCAACCGTATGCGGCATCGTCACGGCGGCGCCCAGAACCCGGGTATCCGCCCGCATGTGCGCTACCGCATCTGCCAGTTCAGCCGGCCTGACCACGCGCGCTTCGCATCTGGCATCGATGCCGGCCGCAGCGAACCCCGCGTCGTAAAGCGTGGCGGCCAGCTCGCCGCCCTCTTCCCCACCGACCAGCAGGAGCCGGGACGCGGCAACGCCCCTCCCTCCCCCGCGGGGAGGGTCCGGGAGGGGGTTACTCGAGGCCGTACTGCTTGAGGAGGCGGGCGAACTCTTCGTTGGTCTTGGCGTAGTGGTTGTGACCCTGCTTGTCGGAGAGGTAGAAGAAGTAGCCGGTTGTGGCCGGCTGGAGGGCGGCATCGATGGCCTTGATGCCGGGGTTCGCGATGGGTCCTGGTGGGAGTCCGGTATGTAGATAGGTGTTGTAGGGCGAATTGATCTTGCGGTCGTCCGTCGTGACGGTCGCCTGCCAGGCGCCCTTCGCGTAGAGCACGGTGGCATCGATGTCCAGCGCCCAGCCGGCCGACAGCCGGTTGTAGATCACGCTGGCGACCAGCGGGCGGTCTTCGTCGAATAGGGCCTCCCGCTCGATCATCGAGGCGATGGTGACGATTTGAAGAGCATTGAGCTTGCGTTGGCTCGCCTGCCCTTTGCGTGTGTCATTCCAGCGCTTGCCGAACTGGTCGAGCTGCAGCGTGATCAGCTGCTTGGCCGTCCCATTGCGCGGAATGAGGTAGGTATCGGGGAACAGGAACCCCTCGAGCGACGTTCCGGGCGGAAGGTCCTTGAGGAAGTCGTAGTTGAACTGGCCCGCCACGGCCTGCGCCAGGTAGTCGCTGCCCTTGATCACGCCCCCCGTGTCGAGCAGTGCGGCTGTCTTTTTGATCGTGTAGCCCTCGGGAACTGTGACGAAGATTTCCTCCGGGATGGCCGTTTGAAGCGCCTGCAGGATCTGGACCATGTTGAGATTGCGGCTGAGCTCGTACGCGCCGGCCTGGACGTTGCGGTCCAGATGTTTGTAGCGGGCGTAGAAATCGAACACCGGTACCGAGTCGATCAACCCGACGCGATGGAGCGTATCGGCGACCTCATGAAAGCTGGCGCCCGGTGGCACGACGAACCGCACTTTGGCGTTCGCCGGGTTGGCAGGCTGATGGAGCTGATGGTCGACCCAGTTGTAGGCAAGTACGCCCGGGATGCCGAGCGCCGCCGGCAGCAGAAACAGCAAGACGACAAACCACTGCACGCAGCCCAACGCGCGACTGCGTCGCCGCGGCGCCGGCACGCTCATCGGTTGCCGAGCCGGGTCAGTCAGCGCTCCGGGCCGCCGTCTTCATCGACTTCGTCGTCCTCTTCGAATTCCTCGAGCTGCTCGACTACCCGGTCGTGTTCCTCATCGTCCAGGGTGACGAGCGATTCGCCCTCACGGCGCAGGATCAGGACGCGGTCCTCGTCGGCCTCCGCCTGCAGGACGTAGTACGTTTCACCCTCGATCTCCACGACGTCGTGAACGACGTAGCTTTCCTCTTCGCCGGTCTTCTCATTGACCAGCTCGATGGTTTGAATCTCGCCGTTCGCTTCGGGAATCTCTGGCATTCAGCCTCCTGGCCCCCGCGCGCGCTGGTAGTCGAGGTACCCCTGCAACAATAACGTGGCGGCCATCCGATCGACCTCTTGCCGCCGTTTGCTCCGCCGTTTGCCTTGCTCGATCAGATAACGCTCGGCGGCCACGGTTGTCAGGCGCTCGTCCCAGTATGCCACCGGGCGCCCGGTCGCCTGCGCGACGCGTGCCCCAAAGGCCTGGGCGTCCTGGGCCGCGGCGTCGAGGCGGCCGTCCATCAAACGAGGAAGGCCGATCACGATAGCGTCGACGTCGTGGCGCTGCACGAGATTCACCAGTGCCTCGAGATCCTCCGCCTCCGAGCGTCGCGAGAGCACGCTCAGTGGCTGGGCGATCGTCCCCGATGGATCACTCAGCGCAAGCCCGAGCCGGACGCTGCCCGGATCGATCGCGAGGATCCTCAAGAGCTCGAGCTGGAGGCGACCTCCTGGATCTTGAGTGAGATGCGCGAGCTGAACAGCGGCAGCCAGGGCAGGCCGAACGGTGACTGGGTGACGCGGGCGTCGACGACGTTCGGAAGCGACTGGAGGAAGGCATGCGCCTTTGATGGGCTCATACCCTTCAGATGTCCTCGGATGTTGTTCTCGAGAAAGACCGGGATCGAAAAGCCCGACGGGTGACCGTTCAGGGTGACATGCCCATCGGTTGTCGCATCGATGGCATCGTAGGTGAGCTTGACGTCGTTGGTCAGCTGAGTTCCTGATTGGAGCTTGCGCTGCAGGCCGGACTTCAGCATTTGCTTGACTCTTTTCTCATCGAAAGCCACGCCATAGCCCTCGACGGTGATGGTGACGGTGAAGCCGGAGACCTCCTCGCCGACCTTGTGGTCTGACTTGGCCGTAGCCTGCACACCGTTGCCGACCATCACGACGGTCTGCCCCTGCGCCTGGCTCTTCAACTGGTCGGTCACCTGGGGCACGGCGTCTTTCGCAAAGATGTCGCGCATTCCATCGATGTCTGACTGCTGGATGACGGTTGCAGTTCGTGCGTCGGCGCCCCCGCTGGTCGCCTGAGGATTGTCAACCTTGAGATCGTTGCCACCATTTTCAATATTCGTAATCGAGTGCGCATCTGCGTTGCCGTCAACCCCCGCAGTTAGGGCCACTATCGGAACGGTGTCCTGGGCGCCGTATCCAGCCCCGATGTGAGCGACCTTTTGAGTCGAATATCGCTTTCCGCTGTCGGTGCTAACAACCTGGCCTTTCCGCACATCTTGTCCAAGGCAAAAGACGCACGTGGACGTGATCACGATCTGGCCTGTCGAGGGCACCGCAGCCACTTGCTTTTGCCCGGTCGGTGCGCCGGGCAGCGTCTGCGACTGGCTGGCGTGAACCGACTGGGTGGCGAAGTGGTCGGGCGATCCCGCCGCGGTCCCTGGTGCTCCGAGTAAGGTCACGTCGGCCTTGACCGCCGTTCCCGACACCGTCAGCGTCGCGGTTGCGCTTGGCCAGTAAAGGATGCCGACAAGCAACGCGATGATCGCCAGCGCTCCGGCGCCGATCACGTAGGGCCGGTAGCTGTTGAAGGAGGGACCCGACCGTGGCGGTTTCGGAGCTGCGGGCGTCTTTTTCGGCGGTGCCGAGATCACTGACGCCTGCCGCGGGCGGTCGAGCGTCGCGACCCCGCCGGGGCTGCCCGTTCGGGAACCGGCCTCGGCCATACCCGGAACAAGCGTCGACGGGGCGCCGTCTGGGGCGGGCGGCTCGTCGGCAAGCCCGGGCTGGTGGATCTCGGTCCCGGTGTCATAAGCCGCCAGGCTTGGGTAGGCGGTGACACCGGCCTCGAGCGACATCGCCTGGAGGCGGGGATCGCCGCTCACCAGGTTCACCCGTTTGCCATAGCTGTCGGCGTAGCGCTTCAGTAGCCTGAAGTTCATTGGGCTCTGGAGGGCGCGCGCCCGCTCAGGGACCACGAAGGTGACCTCATCCTCGAGGCTGAGATCACGCAGGCGATCGACGAGGTCGGTGATCTCCTCGTCGGCTTCGACGTAGAGCAGCTTGGCCAGAGTCTTCACAGTTTTAACACGTCGCGGCCTTTCATACCCGAAACGTCACCGATAGTCGAGTCGTTACGCTGTCAGGTTTTGTGGCCCGGCCGTCAGACTTTCATCAGCTTCAGCACCTTCCGCATCAGCCCGAAAAGCGGGGCCTGATCCTCGGATTGCTGCTGAATAGCGTGGAAAGCCAGGCCCATCGGGGTGATGTCCTGCTGATCCAGCAGTAACCCGGTGGAGTCGTAGATGCCCCGAATATCAACCGGGCGAAGGACGTTGACGCCGGGCGTGCGGCCGAACGGAAGTTTGTCCGCCCAGGGAAAGCCTCGCAGCTGCTCCTTGACCTCCGGCAGGGCGCTGCCGCCCCCCGCCAGATAGATTGCCGTCGGGAGCCGGTCCCCCTTCGCCATCTCCTGCAGCGTGATCGCCACGCCCTCGACCAGCACCTCGGCATCCCGGGCCAGGACGGCGTGGACCTTGTCGGCCTGCTCCGGCGGGAGCTCTCCCTTGGAGTGGCGAAGCTTGACGGCCTCCGCTTCAGTAAAGGAGATGCCGAAGCGGGTCGCCAGCTTCTTGGTGAAGACGCGCCCGCCGATCGGGAACATTCGTGTGCCTTCGATGCCGCCATTGCGGATCAGGGCGATATCGGTGGTGGCGCCGCCAATGTCGATGAAGATTCCCCCGAAGTCGTAGACCTCCTCTGTAGCGGCGCAGCGCGCCATCGCATAGGGCTCGGCCACTGTGGCGAGGAGCTCGAGGTCCAACTCGGTGGCAATCGTCTGCAGGGCGCCCACGTGGGTCAACGGCGCAAAGGTGTTGAAGACGGTGATCACCATTTGCTTGCCCTGGAAGTCGATCGGGTTGTTGACCACAAAGCCATCGATACGGACGCTGGTGATCGCGGAGTTGATCAACTTGACGCTGACGTCGGCCACGCCGAGCTCGAGGCTCATCGCATGCCGGGCCTCCCGAAGTGCGCGTTTCTGCACCAGTTGGAGTGTCTGGATCAATTCGACCTCGTTGATCTTCAGGTTGGGGTCGGCACGCGGCACGGTTACCGATGTGCTGAAGCCCTTGACCTGTTCGCCGGCGATGCCGATTACCGCCTGGCCGGGGATGATGTCGCACATGTCCTCCGCCTGGGACATCGCCTTATCGCAGCTGTCGATGATCCCCTGGATATCGGATGGTACCCCGGCCTGCATGTCGGCAAATTCCTGCCGCTGTCGCGACGCGCCAAGCACGACGCCGTTGCGTCCCTCACGTTTGACGACCAGCGCCTTGATGTACTCGGTGCCGATATCCAGGGCGGTGTAGTAGTTCTCGTAGTCGGCACCCCGCCGCAAGCGCTTGATCCGATCTTTGATCTTGATCATCAGGTTTTATCTCCCTCCACCCTTGTGGGGGAGGGCTTGGCATCTCCCTCCCCCCTTGCGGGGGAGGGTCGGGGTGGGGGGTTCAACCGCTCTCGCACATAGTCTTGCAAGGACTTGAACGCGTCATCCACTCTTTTGGGATCGATCCCACCACCCTGCCCGACGGGCCCCCGGCCGCCGCCTTTCCCGCCCGCCACCCGGCGGAAGGCCTGCACGAGGTCATTGGCGGGCAACCGGTCGGCGAGCTGGCTTGCCACCTTGACGGCAAAGTTGCGGCCTCCGACGACGACCGCCACCCCGTTGCCATTGACCCTCGTCAGCGCGTGATCGGCAAAGGTGAGCAAGTCCCTTTCGCCCGCATCCACCCGCTGGAGGAACAGGCGGACACCGTCGACGTCCGCTTCCTCGAGCTGCGCTCCACCACCGGCGGCGAGACGCTGGCGCAGGTTGGCAATCTCCTTTTCCAGGCGCTTCACCTCGGCTTGTAGCGTGGCCACCCTGGATGGCAGCTCGGCGGGGCCTGCTCGCAGCGTTTCGGCAAGGTCAGCGAGCACCCGCTCATACTCCCGCACCCGCTGGTCCGCCGCCGCGCCCGCCCGCATTTCGATTCGGCGAATCCCGGCGCCGATGCTGCGGTCACTCGAGATCAGGGCCATGCCGATCTCGCCGGTCCGCTCCACGTGGGTGCCACCGCACAATTCGCGCGCCCATTCCCCGAAGGAGACGACCCGAACCAGGTCGCCGTATTTTTCGTCGAAGAGTGCGACGGCGCCGGTTGCGATCGCCTGCTCGAGCGGAAGCTCCTCCACCCGGCGCACCAGGTTCGCCCGGATCTTGTCATTCAGCAGGCGAAAGACTCGATCGATCTCGTCGGGAGCAAGCGCGCGCGGAAAACGGAAATCGAAGGTCGCAGAGTCGGGCTGCACCGACGATCCGGCCTGTGCCGCCTGGTCGCCCAGCACGTCGCGGAGGGCGCGGTGAAGCAGGTGCGTGGCCGAGTGGTGGCGAGCGATCGCCTGACGGCGCGGAGCATCCACGGCGGCGCGCAAGCGATCGCCGGGCTTGAGCCGATCGGGCGCCGCCGCGATGCGGTGACGGATCGCCTCACCCTGTGGCTGGACGTCGAGGACCTCGGCCTTCGCGCCGTTCCAGGTCAGCCAGCCGGTGTCGGCCGTCTGCCCGCCGCGTTCCGCATAGAAGGGCGTCTCTTCGAGAAACACGTCCGCTTGCCCCTGGTCGCCGGCGACCGCGAAGACGTCGGTGACGACGGTGTCCACCTCGAGCCGGTCGTAGCCGACGAAGCGCGTCGCCCGGCCCGCCAGCGGCGCGGTGAATCCGCCGGTTGCGACCCGGCTACGTTCCCGCTGACCCTGCATCAACGCCGCGACCGCGGTCATGTCGACACTGACCCCCTGCTCGGTGGCCAGCTCGGCGGAGAGTTCGACCGGGAAACCCAGTGTGTCGTGCAGGTAGAAGACCTCCTCGGCGGTCAGCGCCTTCCGATCGATCAGCCCCTGGAGACGCTCCATACCCTGCCGCAGCGCGATGCTGAAGCGTTCCTCCTCCGACCGCACAACATCCGCTATCTGGTTGGCCTGCTTGCGGGCCTCGGGGTAGATATCACCCAGGAGCCTGGCCACCATCGGCACGCCCGACGATAAGTGGGCATTGGGACCGAGCCGTCGCGCGTGAACCATCGCGCGCCGGATCAGGCGCCGCAGCACATAACCCCGCCCCTCATTCGAGGGGATGACCCCGTCGGCCATCAGCATGGTGGTGCCACGCGCATGGTCGGCCATGACCCGAAGCGACGTATCCACCTCGGCCTGCGTCCCGTACTGCTTTCCAGTTTCCTTCTCCCAATGCTCGATCAGCGGCCGGAAGAGGTCCGTTTCAAAAACGCCGCGACGCTGTCGGTTGACGACGGCGGTGATGCGCTCGAGGCCCATCCCGGTATCAATCCCCTTGCGTGCCAGCGGCGTCCGGTGGCCGGCCTGGTCGCGGTCCCACTGGATGAACACGAGGTTCCAGATCTCGAGGAATCGGTCACAGCCGGGATGCTCGCAGTTCGGTCCGCAATCCGGTAGCCGGCAGCCGTGTTCCTCGCCCCAGTCGTAGTGGACTTCGGAGTCCGGACCGCACGGTCCCGTTGGACCCGCCGCCCAGAAGTTGTACTCGTCCCCAAAGCGGCGGATGCGCCGCGGCGGAATGCCGGTCTTCTTCCAGATTTCATCGCTCTCGTCGTCTTCGTCGTGGATGCCTGCCCACAGGCGAGCCGGTTCAAGCCCCAGCTCCTTCGTCAGGAGTTCATAGGCATACGGGATGGCCTTCTCCTTGAAGTAATCACCGAATGAGAAGTTGCCGAGCATCTCAAAGAAGGTCAGGTGGTGGCCGTCGTGGCCGACGACGTCGATGTCCGATGAGCGGAAGACCTTTTGGACAGTGGTAGCGCGCGGATGGGGCGGCTGGGCCTGACCCAGGAAGACGGGTTTGAAGGGCACCATGCCGGCACTCGTGAACAGCAGGGTAGGATCGCCGAACGGGATCAGGGATGCGCTCGCTAACACCTTGTGGTCCCGCTCTTTGAAGAAGTTAAGAAAACGCTGGCGGATTTCCGCGCTCTTCACTCTTGGTCCTTGCGCGCACTGAATTGTACCGAGATCTCATTTCTGGCACTGAAACCATCGGCCCGCGGCCGACGTTGACCATGGCACATGCGTCAGGAGGCCGGCGCCAGATGCGGGTGAAAATGATTCTCCCCGCCTTGACCGAGGCCACGAGCCCGTTTTTCCGCCCCATCAAGTACTCGCTCTTTCCCCCGCTTGGGCTTGCGACCCTGGCGGGCTTCCTCGACGAGGACGACGACGTGTCGATCTGGGACGAGCACGTGGAGAAGGTGCCGATGGACGACGATCCTGACCTGGTCGTCATCCAGGCCTACATCACATCCGCACGGCGCGCCTATGCGATTGCCGACCGATACCGTGCCCGTGGTGTGTACGTTGCCATCGGCGGCCTGCACGCCACATCACTCCCCGACGAGGCCCAGCGGCACGCCGACACCGTATTCCTGGGTCCGGGCGAAGATACCTGGCCGAGCTTCCTCCAGGACTTCCGAGCCGGCAACCCGTCCAGGCGCTATATCTCGCGCCATCGAACCCTGCTGGGTGTGCCGCCCATCCGGCGCGATCTGATCCGGCGGCATAAGTACCTGGTGCCCAACTCCATCGTCGTGTCGCGTGGATGCCCTCATGTTTGCGACTTCTGCTACAAGGTCGCCTTCTTCAAGGGCGGGAAGGAATACTATGTCCAGCCTGTCGAGTCGGCGCTGGCCGAGATCAACCGGCTGCCCGGGCGGCATCTGTACTTCCTGGATGATCACCTGTTCGGCAGCCCACCGTTTGCCGCGGCTCTATTCGATGGAATGCAGGGCATGGGCCGGCTCTGGCAGGCCGCGGGAACGGTGAAAGCCGTGCTCGAACAACCCGCGCTCCTCGAGAAAGCCGTGCGCGCCGGGCTACGCAGCCTCTTCGTGGGTTTCGAGACGGTGAACTCGGCGAACCTCTCCGAGCAGCGAAAGTTCCAGAACATCGGCCGTGACTACGGCGCCGCGGTCCGGCGGCTCCATGACCTGGGGGTCATGGTGAATGGCAGCTTCGTCTTCGGCATGGATCATGATGGGCCGGACGTCTTCGACCGGACCGTCGCATGGGCCGTCGGGCAAGGCATTGAGACCGCAACCTTCCACATCCTGACGCCGTACCCCGACACGGCGCTCTACCAACGGATGGAGGCCGAGAACCGGATTCTCCATCGAGACTGGGATCTGTACGACACCCGCCACGTCGTCTTTCGGCCCGCCCGGCTCCAACCCGCAGAGCTGGAAGCCGGATACTGGCGGGCCTACCGCGAGTTCTATCGTTGGGAGTCGATCTGGAAGAGCGCGGCAACCAAGCCGGCGCCTCGCGATCGTCTGCGGCACATCGCCTATGCAGGCGGCTGGAAAAAGTTCGAGCCGCTCTGGGACCTGCTGATTCGTGGTGGCCAGGTGCTGCACGCCCTGCCATTTTTGGAATTGATCCTCGAAGGCTTCGGCCGTCACCCAACCTCGAACGCCCGGCGTGCCGGCGCCGCGCCCGGCGCGCCGCTGGCCAGGTTAACTGACGGGTAGTTCGCGCTTCAGCCGCTCGACGGCCGCCCGCTGCAGCCGCGAGACGTGCATCTGGGAGATGCCGAGCCGCTTGGCAACCTCCGCCTGGGGCAGCTCGTCGACGAAGCGGAGGTACATGATCCGCCGCTCACGCGGCGTCAGGTGGCGCATCGCCTGATCCAGGAGATCCTGCAGCTCCACCTTGTCGAGGTTCTCGTCCTCCAGCCCGAGCCGCTCGGTCAGTTGCAGGCCGTCGTCGTCGCGGGCGGCGGGACCGGTCGACTCGAAGGGGATGGTGCGCTGGGCCGGGCTCGCCTCCATCGCGGCCAGCACCTCTTCCGGTTCCAGCCCGAGCTCCTTGGCGATTTCGTTGACCGACGGCTGACGGCCGAGTTTCGCCTGCAGTCGCTGTTGCGCCACGTCGGCGCGCTGCATCGTCTCCTGCAGTCGCCGCGGCACCTTCACCGCCCAGCTCTTGTCCCGGAAGTACCGCTTGATCTCGCCCACGATGGTGGGCGTGGCAAATGTCGAGAACTCCAGGCCCCGCTGCGGCTCGAAGCGCTCGATGGCCTGCAGCAGTCCGATATAGCCGACCTGGACGATGTCCTCGAGCGGCTCGCCCCGGTTGCTGAATTTTTTGGCCAGAAAGACCACCAGATTGTTGAACAGCTCGACAAGCTGCTGGCGGACCTGTGGATCCTTCGTCTTCTGATATTTGAGGAAGAGCCGGCGAACAAGCTCACGGTTCGGTCGGACGGTGGACTGCGGGGAGGGCGGGCGTTCTACTCGATCAGGTATTTGACCATCCTCATCCGCAGGCTGCCCGTCTGGTCATCCACCTGGTAGCGGAGTTCGTCGACAAACAGCCGGATCATATTCAATCCAATCGTTTCATAATCGAGCTCCCTTTCGCGATGGGGCTTGCGAACCGCCTGCTGCTGCTGCTCGACGGCCCGCGGCGGAACACTTCGGACCTCGACCTCCAACCGGCGCGGCCGGCTCTTGAAGATCAACTTCAGCTGCCCGTTACCGCTCCCCCACTGCTGGGCGGCCGCGGCGCAGGCATTCTCGCATGCCTGGGTGATGGCGATGTTCAGATCGTCAATCTCCTGGAGGGAAAAACCAACCACGAGTCCTAACGACGACGCCGCGCGCTTGGCGACCACGATGTAATCGGTGACGGCCGGCAATTTTAGCTCGGTCAGATAGGCGCCACCCTGAGCCTCGTGGCCGGATGTCGCCGGTTGATGGCGAAGTCGATTCTCCCTCATGATTCCTCCCGATGCTGGCTCGCCTGTGGTCCGCCCCGGCGGCGGCCGAGCCCGCCAAGGCGCTCGCGGATCCGGTCACGCCATCCGGTGATGGCGGCGCTGGTCGCGTTCATCGCCCGATCGGCGGCGGTGAACTTGTCGTTGACCCCGGTGACCATGTCATCGATCTGCTGCAGACTGTGCCGCAGATCGGGGAGGGCGAGCCTGGCCTCATCAAGCGTCAGCGTCAGGATCGCTTCGATTGTCCGCAAGCTCCGGGTCATGTTCAGCAGGGTGAACGCGGCAAAGACGCTGAAAAGGAGAAACCCAACACCGACCAGGAGCACGCCGACCTCCCATACCACTTACCTAATCCTCCCGACGTTGCCCGTCACGGGATGTTGCCCAAGTTGTACCGCGTTTGTGGAGCGCTCAAACCCTCCCTTAGGCCGCCTGCTCCCGTCGGGTCCAGCGGGTCACCGCCCACTGCAAGACCGCCAGGATCGCCAGGTCGTTGATGGGGTGCAGCTCGCCAAGCGCCAGCCGGGGTCCTACGCCGGCGATCCCGAGCGCCTCGCCGGCCAGCACCGCCAGGGTGCTGAGCCCCAGCCGGGTCAGGTACTGGGGCGCCCTGGGAGCCACCAGGTAGGCCAGCTGCGTGCCCAGCAGGATCAGGAGCGTGGCCAGTACGAAGACCGGCGGGATCGGCACAGGCAACGCCGCGAGTGTAGCGGATGTCGAGAGCGATCTAAACAAAGAGAGGCCCGGCCAGCTGGCCGGACCTCTCCTGAAGCTCGCGTCTGTCTACTTGCTGTGATGCCCGCTGTTCGTGTGCTTGTCGATCGTCGTCGTGCTTGGCGTCGTCGCGCTGGTCGACGGCAGCCATTTCTGCGAGTTGCTGTTCACCGCGGCCGGCGTATTGCACGAGTTGCCCGGGCGGGTGCAGGTCGGGTCTGGCGCCGGCGCGGGCGCCGGGTCGGGCGACGAGATCGTGAGGCCGGAGAGCGAGATCGCAAGCGCGCCCCAGCCGTTCGTGTCGTTGACGGTCACGCTGGTGAGCGTCTTGGTGCCGGTCAGGCTGATCGTGAGCATGTCGATGACGGCGGCTGAGCCATCGGTCGCGTTACCGGTCCAGACCTGCGCGGCAGCCGGGTCGGTGATCAGGTTGACCGTGAAGCCGGCGCCGGTCCGCCACTCGCGGAGGTTGCTGCCGACCATCAGGTCAGTGCTCTGGGTCGTGCCGTCACTGAAGGTGAGCGTCACATTGCCGACCACCGTCTGGTCGTACCACAGGTAGGTGTTGGCAGAGTTGAGCAGCAGGTAGGCACCTGTCGCATTGGCCCAGGAACCGCTGAAGCTCACGCTCTGGCCGTTAGCCAGCGAAGCCAGGTTTCCGGCGCTCAGGTCAAAGGTGTGGCCGCCGAGGGAGACGCTGCCGGTCGGCGCTCCGGCGTATAGCCCGCTCAGCGGGACGGTCGCTTGGGCGCCCAGGGCCACCGGGGCATCCTGTGCGTAGCCCATGATGCTCGACGCGGCGATCAAACCGGACGCGAGAATGAGACCTTTTGCGGATTTGGTGAAGATGGCGGCGTTCATGCTGCCTACAGTAATTTGCGTACCTTACGCACTCGATGGCGATACCTTGCGGCCCGTAACGGGGCCGAAAAACCACGGTGACAGTTACGGCTGGAGTCTTATCGGCCTTGTTTCAGGGTCGGACGCACCAATTCGAGGCCCAGTTCGCGCAGCTGTTTGGGGTCAGCCGGAGCCGGCGCGTCGGTCATCACCTCTTCCGCTTGCTGGTTCTTCGGGAACGCAATCACCTCGCGGATCGTCTGCTCGCCGGCGGCCAGCATGACCACGCGGTCGAGGCCATAAGCGAAGCCACCGTGAGGCGGCGCGCCGTAACGAAATGCATTCAGCAGGAAACCAAACCGTCGTTCGGCGTCATCGCGCGTCATGCCCAGGCCGCTGAAAACCCGCTGCTGCATTTCCGGATCGTGGATCCGGATGCTGCCCGAGCCGAGTTCAGTGCCGTTGAGGACGAGGTCGTACGCGCGGGCGCGCACCCGCAACGGCTCGCTCGCCAGCAGCGCAATGTCCTCGGGCCGTGGTGAGGTGAACGGATGATGGGCGGCGGTGACTTCGCCCGTCTCCTTGCTCCGCTCGAAGAGTGGAAACTCGGTGACCCAGACGAATTCCAAGGCGCCCTCGTCGATCAGCCCAAGCGATCGGGCCGCTGCCTTACGGACCGATCCGAGCGCCGCCGCCGCGACCTCCGGACGATCTGCCACCGCGACCACCACATCGCCGGGTTGTGCGTGCGTCGCCTGCTCCAGTCCGGCAAGCTCCCTCTCGGTGAAGAACTTCGTGATCGGCGAGCGCCAGCCCTGCGCCTCCCGATGCCAGAAGGCGAGGCCCTTCGCCCCATCGGCGCGGGCGGCCTCGGTCAGGGCGTCGATCTCCTTGCCGCCGACGGTCCGCGGAATGCGAAGACCGCGCACCACCCCGCCGGCACCCAGCGCCTGCCGGAAAATCTTGAACTCGGTCCCCGCGAAGATCGACGACAGCTCCTGGATCTCGAGCCCGTAGCGAAGGTCGGGCTTGTCCACGCCGTAGCGAAGCAGCGCGTCCACATGGGTGAGACGGCGGATCGGGGTCGGCACAACCACGCCAAGCACCTGCTTCCAGACGTGCGCGAAGCAGCGTTCCACGACATCGAGCACGTCGTCCTCAGCGACGAAGGACATCTCGAGGTCGAGCTGAGTGAACTCCGGCTGGCGATCAGCGCGCTGGTCCTCGTCCCGGTAGCAGCGCACGATCTGGAAGTAGCGGTCCATGCCCGCCACCATCAAGAGCTGCTTGTAGAGTTGCGGCGACTGGGCCAGCGCGTAGACATGGCCCGGATTCAGCCGGCTGGGAACCAGGTAATCGCGCGCCCCTTCCGGCGTGCTGCGGATCAGAACCGGCGTTTCGATCTCGACAAAGCCCTCGTCGTCGAGAAAGTCCCGAATCGCCTTGGCGATCCGGTGCCGGAGCTGGAGATTCCGTGCCATCCGCTGCCGCCGAAGATCCAGGTACCGGTAACGAAGCCGCAGTTGCTCATCGACGACGCCGTCCTCGTTGACCGCGAAGGGGGGTGGCTGTGCGCGGTTGAGGATATCGACGGCCTGCGCATCGATCTCGATCGCGCCGGTGGGGAGCTCCTTGTTTTCCGTTCCCGCTGGGCGCTGAACGACCGGCCCGTGGACGTGGATGACGGTTTCCAGCCGCAGCTCGCCGCCCGTCGCATGCGCCTGCGCGTGCACCGGATCGAACTTCACCTGGACGATCCCGCTTCGGTCGCGCACGTCGATGAAGATCAGGCCGCCGAGATCACGCCGGCGATGCACCCAGCCGTAGACGTCAACCGATTGCCCAGCCTGCGCGATCCGGAGTGCGCCACAGGGGGTTCGGGGTGTCCGGCTCACCCGGCGCTCAAGGTCTGCGTGACGGTTGGCACGACTTCGCGTTCGGCGACACTCACCTGCGTCTTCAACCGCATGTCGCGGACGACAGCCTCGCCCCTTTCTCGTTCCTCCGGCCCGACGAGCAGCGCGACGCGCGCCCCTCGCTTGGCGGCTTTGCGGAGTTTCGCGTCGAGCCGGGCCGCGCCTGGATCGACCACCACCCGCAAACCCCGCTCCCGCAATGTCCCGGCCAGGTGAAAGACGTAGAGCTCATCTTTGGGATCGACCGCCAGGGCCCAGACATCTGGCGGCGGAGGCGCCAGCGGCTTGCGTTCTTTGAGCACCATGGCCGTCCGGTCCAGCCCGATGGCGAAGCCAATGCCGGGCGTCGCCCGGTAGCCCAGGGCGGCGGCGAGGCCATCGTACCGGCCGCCGCCGCCGAGCGCGTTCTGCGCTCCACCCAGGCGCTCGTGCTGATATTCGAAGACCGTCCTCGTGTAGTAGTCGAGGCCACGGACCAGCTCCGGATTCAGCGAGAACGGAATCTCTTCCGCAGCAAGCCCGTCCTTTACCGCCTGGAAGGCCTGGGCGCAGGGCTGGCAGAGGTGATCCACGATGCGCGGCGCTTTTTGTTTGAGTTCCTGGTCCTGCGGCTCTTTTGAGTCGAAGAGGCGCAGCGGGTTCTTCTCGAATCGCATGCGGCTTTCCACGCTGAGCTCGGCGAGGTGAGGCCGATAGTAGTCACGGAGCAGTTGGCGGTACGCCGGGCGGCAGACTTCGTCGCCAATGCTGTTCAGCTGGAGCTGGATCCCACCGACATCGAGCCCGCCGAACCACTTCCACCCCAAAACGATGGCTTCGATATCGAGCAGCGGGCTGGCGTCGCCGATCGCCTCGATGCCGAACTGGCGGAATTCGTGGTAGCGACCTCGCTGCGGCCGCTCCGACCGAAAATATGGGCCCAGGTAATAGAGGCGCACCGGCTGCGGCTCCAGCTGCATCCCGGCATCGAAGTAGGCGCGGACGATGGGCGCGGTCCCCTCCGGGCGCAGCGTCAGCGACCGGTCGCCGCGATCCTTGAACGTGAACATCTCCTTGCTCACGATGTCGCTCGCCTCTCCCACGGCGCGCACGAAGAGCTCGGTGGCTTCGAAGGTCGGCGTCTCAATCGGGAGATAGCCGAACCGTTCGGCGAGGTCTTTCGCCGTTCCCGACATCGCCGCCCAATAAGGCTGATCCGCGGGCAACAAATCCTGCGTCCCGCGGGGACGCTGCGCGATCGGGGGCATGGTTTCGAAAGGATAGCGAATGCCCGGCGCGAGATCGGTGTTGCGCGCTAGCTCGCGAGCTGGGCGTCGGTATTGCTCGCGTCGCTGCGGACCACCCGGTTGCGACCGGTCCGCTTGGCCACGTATAACGCCTGGTCCGCAGCTTGGACGAGCGCCTCGCGGGTGTCGCCGTCCCGCGGGAACACGGCGATGCCCAGGCTGAGGGAAAGGTTGGAGACCGCTTTTCCATCCAGCAAGACGGCCTGGCCGCCGATCGTGCGGCGAATCCGCTCGGCGATGGCGACCGCCGCACGGCTGTCGGCGCCCCGCAGGACGAGCACGAACTCGTCCCCGCCGTAGCGCGCCACGAGGTCCCTGGGTCGTACCGCCGGCACGAGGATCTGGCGGGTGAGGTGGCGAAGGACGGCGTCCCCGGCGGGGTGACCGACGGTGTCGTTGATTTCCTTGAAGTGGTCGAGGTCGCACATGATCAGAGCCAGGGGTTCCCGGGTTTTCCTCGAGCGTTGCAACTCACGGTCGAGATAGGCTTCCAGCTCGCGGTGGTTCGCGACGCCCGTCATCGCATCAGTGGTCGCCAGCTGCTTGGTGTGCTCGTAGGCCGCGGCATTCTCGATCGCGATCACCGCCTGGTTTGCCAGAGTCTGGAGCACGCGAACCTCGGTGCGTTCGAGGGTGCGCGGCGAGCGCAGGTGGATGACGAGCACGCCGACGATCTCGCCCGCCAGGCACATGGGAACGGCCACCGCCCGCTGCAACCCCACCCGTCGCGCGGCGGGCAGGGGCTCCCCATGCTCATCGACCAGGTCGAGCTCAAGGACCTGTTCCGGTCGCTCGACGCGCTTCGAGGCCAGGTCCCCACTCTGGCGGACCGCGGCCATTTCTCGCCGGGTGGTCGATCCGACGATGACGTCGTTGAATTGCTGGCGCCAGGCGGACTTACGCAGGTGCAAGGAGGCATAGGGGGCGTCGAGGATCTCAGCCGTGGCGTGGGCGACGGCCCGAAGCAGGTTGTCGGTCCCGACGGTCACCGCGGTGAGCGCCTGCGAGATCTTCTCGAGGGCAATGATCGCCTGGTCGAGGCGATGGGCCTGCAGCTCGGTCTTCTTCCGAAGGTCCGCGTTCTCGATCATCAGCGCCATCTCGGTCGCGATCGTCTGCAGCAGTTCCACGTCCTGCTGTGGCAGCCGGTACCCGGCGGCGATACCGGTGACCAGGTAGCCGGCATTCCGTTCCCCCCGGACGAGCGGGACGACCAGCGCCTCCTGAATCCCGGCCAGCTCGCCGAAGAGGCGTAGGCCCCGCCGGGGGTCACCGGAAAACGTGGTCACGGTTTCGACGGCGGCGGTGGGTTCCGGGGCAAAACCCTCGGCGAGCTTCGCCGGAGTCAGCCGGCCCAGTTGTCCGGCGGCTTTTGGCTCGAGGCCGACCACCGACCGGACTTCGAGCCCGCTTGTCTCGTTTCGAGCGAGCAACAGCGCCTTTTCGAGCCCGAGCGCCTTCATGCTGACCCCCAGGATGGCTTCGGCCATCGCCGCGGGCTCGGTTTCTTTGCCCAGGCCCTGGCTTGACTGCGACAAGGCGGCGAGGCGGCGCATCTGCTCATTCAGCGAACGAGTCCGCTCTTGCAAGTCCTGCGTCATGGTGTTGAAAGCCGTCGCCAGCTCACCCAGCTCATCGCGACGCCTGACCTCGAGCCGCTTGCTGAGGTCGCCCCGGGCCACGGCCTGGGTTCCAGCCACCAGGGCCTCGATCGGCCGGGTGAGGCGGAGCGCGAGCAGGTACCCGATCAGGAGCAGGATCAGCACGACGCCCGCGAAGAGGACGGTCATCTGGAACGCCGATTGAAGGCCGGCATCGACCACGCTGCGCCGCGACAGCGCAACCGCGAGGTAGCCCTCCACGTGCTGGCGAAGGTAGAAGTTGGTGAACTGGAACTCGTATTCCTGGCCGGCGACGGTCAGGCTTCGGGTCGCTGCCCGCCCGGGCGAGGCCAGCGCGAGGTACGAGCGCAGACGCTCGTCGAGGAGGTCCCCCTTTACGTTCGCAAGGGTGCTGCCGAGCAGCCCGCCTTTTGTGTCGAGCAACACGACTTGCGCCTGCGACTTGCTCTGCATGTCGCTGAGCACAGCGGGCAAGGCGGTCTCGACCAGCACGCCGCCGACGACACGATCCCCCAGCACGACTGGCCCGGCCGCGGCCAGGGACGAGGCGGGTGACCCGCGGTAGCCGATGAACTTGTCGCCCAGGGAGTCGTACTCGCCGGCCAGTACCGGCTTGACGATCGGCTCACCCGACAGATCGGTGCCACTCCTGAACACCAGGCCGCTCGGGTTCGTCTCGTCCGGCTGGCTGATCTCGAGAATGGTGCGTCCGCGGGCATCGAAGACCATCACCGTGCCGAGTCGGTTGTTGACCTCGAGCGGCACGATGAGCTCGCGCAACGCCGTGGCGTCTCCGGCGCGGACGGCCTGGTCGACGCCCTGCGTGTTGGCAACGAGCCGGATGGCGGCCACCTGACGCCCCTGGAGCTTGACGGCGGCGTCGAGCGCCGCGTCTTCAGCGTTGACGAGTTGATCCGCGATGCGACGCTCGAGCGACGTCGCGACCAGGCTGGTGGTCAAAAAGGTGCCGATGATGCCCAGGATCAGCATCAGCAGGAGGAACGGCAGGATGATCTGGGTCCGGATTCGCAGAGTCGGCATCGTCAGTCGCTTAGCCAACACAGCTCCAGCTCTGGGCGGCGACCGTGTACGCCGGGTTGAGGAAGACCAGCTGGTCGGTGCCGCTCTGTTGCGGCGTGAAGCTATCGGTGACCACGGCATGGGAGCTCCTGTCTCCAGCGGCAACCCGGATGGGAGCCTCGGGGATCACCGTTAGGTTGCCCTGGCTGTCGACCCGGTCCCACTCATAGAAGACCCATCCGCCGGCGCCGTTGGTGGTAAAGCTGCCAGTCGCGGTTACGCTGCTCATGGAGCAGCGCTTATTCCCGTTGTTGCCGTTACGCTGTACCGACTCGGTCGCCGACCTGATGGCGAACTGCTGGCTCGGTGTCGGAGTGGGGGTGGGCGTTGGCGCCGGTGATGGACTCGGCGATGGCGTCGGGGTTGGCGTGGCAGCCGACGTCGGGGTGGGGCTTGGCGCGGGTGTCGGGGTCGGTGCCGGCGTTGGCGTGGATTGCGCAGTCGGGGTAGGGGTCGGGGTTGGTGCCGGCGTCGTCACCGGGCGCGCCGACGGCGGCATGATGATGGCGACCACGGGGTTGGCCGGAGGCACGGCGAGCGCCGGGGCCACGGCCAGCGCCCCGACCGCGTTACCCTCGAGGGCGCGGTCGTGAAGCGCTTCGGCCAGCACCGTGTTCTTCAGCGGCTTGGTCTGCAGGCCGGCATCGAGCCGGAGATCAGCGCTGAGATCCGGGACCTGGACCCAGGCAAGGCCATCCGTCGGTCGGATGGCGACCAGCGCCACCAGTCCGAACAGCAGGACGACCAGAACGGCCAGCCCGAAGAAACCGGCGAGCGCGCCTCCACCGTTCGAATGGGCACCCATCGCACTCCGATGCTAGGCAGGTGAAGTTACAGCGACCGTTTCCCCGCCCCCGCATTGGGGCTGTCCGCAAACGAGTTCGTAACGTTCGAGTTAAGCCCGCCCGTCAGGTGGCGGCGAGATTGCCCTCCCGGGCGACGGTGTGGACGTCTTTGACCGTTTCCAGGCGCTCCATCAGCCGGCTCAACTGGGTGAGACTGCTGATCTCGACGGTGGTGGAAATCACCGCGGTCTTGTCGTCATAGACCTGGACCTCGGCACCGGTCAAATTGATCTTGCTCTCCGCGATGACGGTGGCGATGTCACGCAGCAACCCGGTCCGGTCCCAGGCTTCGATCTTGATCCCGACCGGATAGAGCTGGCGGCCGCCCGTGTCCCAATCGACCTGCACCACCCGCTCCTGGTTGGTCACGTTCATGACGTTCTTGCAGGTGGTCCGGTGCACCGTGATCCCCTTGCCCCGGGTGATGTACCCGCTGATGGGATCGCCTGGTACCGGCTTGCAGCACTGCGCGATCTGGGTGAGCACCCCGCGTTCGCCCTTCACCCGGATCTCGCCGGTGGGTTTGAACTGCGGGACCAACGGGATCAGGGGGAACTCCCCGTTGCCGTCGGGCTGCTGACCGGCCGCCATGTACTTCAGCAGGACGGAGTGCGGGCTGACGTCGCCGTATCCGATGGCGGCGTAGAAATCGGGGAGGTCGGTGAAACGAAATTCCCGGGCCAGCTCGAGGATTCGCTCGTCGCCGATGGATGCCAGGGCACGCTGCTGCATGCGGCGGAACTCTTTGTCCAGCAGCTCCTTTCCCTTGGTGACGTTCTCCTCACGCCGTTCTTTCTTGAACCAGACGCGAATCTTTTGCGCGGCCCCGGCGGTCTTTACGAAGCCCAGCCAGTCGCGACTGGGGCCGTGCGGTCCCTTCGAGGTCAGCACCTCGACGATGTCGCCATTCTGCAGTGGATAGTCGAGCGGCACCATCCGGCCGTTGGCCTTGGCGCCAATACACCGGTGGCCGACTTCCGTATGGATCCGATACGCGAAGTCAACGGCCGTCGCACCGGTGGGCAAAGCGAGCACATCGCCCTTAGGGGTGAAGACGAAGACTTCGTCTCTGAAGACGTCAACCTTGACGGCGTCGACGAATTTCTCGGCGTCGAGCACCTCTTTCTGCCAGTCGATCAGCTGCCGCAGCCAGGCAAACCGCTGGTCCATCTTGCGGTCGTCCTTGCCGCCGCCTTCCTTGTAAGTCCAGTGCGCCGCCACGCCCCACTCGGCGGTCCGGTGCATGTCGTGCGTCCGGATCTGGATCTCCATCGGCTCGCCACTATGGCTGACCACCGTCGTGTGCAGCGATTGATAGCCATTGGACTTTGGCATCGCGATGTAATCCTTGAAGCGGCCGGGGATGGGCTTCCACAGCGAATGGATCACGCCGAGGGCGCCGTAGCAGTCTTTGATCGAGTCCGTCGTAACCCGGATGGCCGAGAGGTCGTAGATTTCATCGAAGTCTTTGCCCATCGCGAGTTTGTTGGCGATGCTGTAGACGTGCTTCGGACGGCCGCTCGTCTCGGCCTGGATACCGACCGCGGTCAACTCTCTTTCAAGAATTTCCTTGATGTCGTTGACGTAGGTTTCGCGCTCCTTCCGCTTGCGGGCGATCTTCTTGACGATCTCCTGGTACTCGTCAGGATGGAGTTGAGCGAAGGAAAGATCTTCCAGCTCCCACTTGATGTTCCACATCCCCAACCGGTGCGCCAGCGGGGCGTAAATGTCCAGCGTCTCCTGTGCCATCGCCCGGCGGCGGTTCTCGGGGAGGTAATTCACGGTGCGCATGTTGTGCAGCCGGTCCGCAAGCTTCATCAACACCACCCGGACGTCCTCGGCCATCGCGACCAGCATCTTGCGGACGTTCTCGGCTTGCGCCTGCTCCTGGCTGTGGAAGGAGATCTTCTCCAGCTTGGTGACGCCGGCGACGAGCTTACCGACGGTCGGGCCGAAACTCTGCTCCAGGTCGGAGATCGTGAGATGGGTGTCCTCTACGGTGTCGTGCAGGATGGCCGCCGCCAGGGTGTCACGGTCGAGCTGGAGGTCGGCCAGGATGGCGGCGACGGCCAGGGGATGCTCGATGAATTTCTCGCCAGATAGCCGGTTCTGGTCGTGATGGGCACTGGCGGCGGCATCGTAGGCGCGCGACAGCACGTCGACGTCGTGCGGCGGCAGATAACTGACCTTGCTCAGAAGGTCGGCGAATTGCATGACCTGGTCCCTGGGTGCTCTATGGCGAAATTATCCCCGAACGTCGAGGAAATGAACCGGCGCGTTAGTAGGACTTCCCCCAGGAGACCTCGACGGTAGCCGGTCGACCGCACACCGCGCACGGCGTATCCGGGCCGGCGGAGCCCGACAGGATGACCCGTGTTGTGGCGGTCGTCCGGTCTTTCACGGTGCGCTCGTCCTCTTCCCTGCCGCACCAGGGAGTGATGACAAAGCCGATCGAGGACTCGAAAAACTTGACCAGGGCTTCCAGCGAGTCCAGCCGGACGGTGTGCTGCTCGCGGAAGTCTCGGGCGCGCTTGAAAAGGGCCAGCTGGACTTCCTCGAGCATCGCGGGGATGGCCAGGGACAGCTCCTGAAGTGGCACAGTCCGCTTGGACCGGTCCAATCGCCTGACCATAGTGGCTTCGCCTTTGGCCAGGTCACGGGGACCGATCTCCAGCCGGATCGGCACGCCCTTGAGCTCCCATTCATTGAACTTGAAGCCCGGTCGCTCCTCGCGCCAGTCCACCTTTACCCGGATATCCTTTAGCTCCTCCTTGACGCCGACCAGGGCGTTTTCGATTTGGGTCCGCTCGGTATCGCTGCGGAAGATCGGGACGATGATGACCTGTACGGGCGCGATCCGCGGTGGCAGCTGCATGCCCGAGTCGTCCCCGTGCGCCATCACAACAGCGCCGACCATGCGCGTGGTCATGCCCCAACTGGTCGAGTGGGGATACTGACGCTCGTTGTTGCGGCCGGTGAAGGTCAGGTCGTACGCGCGGGTGAAGTTCTCGCCGAAGTAGTGCGAGGTGCCCATCTGGAGCGCTTTGCCGTCGATCATCATCCCCTCGATCGATGTCGAATACTGCGCACCGGCGAATTTCTCGGTGTCGGATTTCCGGCCGGCCAGGACTGGGACCGCACACCAGTCCTCGGCGATCTGCCGGTAGACGTCGAGCATCCGCGCCACTTCCTCTTCCGCCTCGGCGGCCGTCTCGTGAAAGGTGTGGCCTTCCTGCCAGAGGAATTCCAGGGTGCGGAGGAACAACCGGGTGCGGAGCTCCCAGCGAAACACGTTGTTCCACTGGTTGGTCAACACCGGCAGGTCACGGTACGACTGGATGTAATCACGCAACACGGACGCGATCATGGTCTCCGAGGTGGGACGCAGAACGAGCGGCTCCTCGAGATCCTTTCCGCCGCCCCGGGTGACCATCGCGAACTCCGGCTGGAACCCCTCGACGTGCTCTGCCTCCTTCATCAGAAAGCTGAGCGGGATCAGCGCCGGGAAGTACCAGTTTTCGTGGCCGGTTTGCTTGATCAGCGCATCGAGCGGATCGCGGATGTTCTCCCAGATGGCATATCCGTAGGGTCGGATCACCATGCAGCCGCGCACCGGTGAGTAGTCGGCGAGCTGCGCCTTGCGAACGACGTCGTTGTACCAGCCCGGGAAATCGGCGGACTGCTTGCGGATGTCCTTGACGAAACCCGTCTCTTTTTCGTCGACAGCCATGGCCTGTGAGTATAAGTGGGGTATCAGGCCGGCGGGGCGGGTTCTCCCTGGCCCGGGCACGCCGCGCCCACGCCAATTTGGACGGTCTGTTCCGTCTGGCCCGCCGTGACCTTAAGCGAGACGCAGGCAGGTCCGGACACGGTGTATCCGCCGGCGTACACCAACCATGGATCTTGCTCATGGATTGGGTTGATGGTTCCGGTCGGCCGGCAGCCTGGCACTCGAAGGTGGTGTGTCGCTTCTCCGGGAAAGCCCCAATTGATGGTGAGCCGGTCGCGCCAGGCGTCGGGCACGATGAGATCGAAGGCCGCGCCGCGGCGGACGTAGAGTCCGTCCTTCGCGAAGCGCCGAGTGCCCGGGTCGGTCCGGTTGGCCTGCAGAGCCCGCTTCGTCGGTAGCGCAACCCCGTCGAGCACTATCGAGTCACCTGCCGCAGGCACGGCCTCCGACCCGATCACGGCCTGACAGTCAAGCAGGGCGATCGCATCCGAGGGACTGGCCGAGACCTGCGCTCGGGTGGACCCGCAGCCGGTGGCAGTGATCACCAGCAGGAAGGCAGCGGCCATCCGGATCAGCGTCATGCTCTATTTACACCGCTCGAGGCGCGCCAGTTCCAGGGCCGCTGGTGAACTAGCTGGCGAGTTTTTGCTCGTCCTCGCGGGCGATGGCGTCCAGCTCGCGAAGCAGCGCCGGCACGAGTTCCTTTTCAGGGAAAGTCCCAACGATCTTGCCGTGCTTGAAGAGGATGCCCTTGCCCTTCCCGCCTGCGATGCCGATGTCCGCGTGCTGCCCCTCACCTGGGCCGTTCACGACGCACCCCATCACCGACACGTTGATCGGCCGCTTGATCTTCTTCAGCGCCTTCTCGACCTCCGCCACCATCGGCAGCATGTCGATTTCGAGACGGCCGCACATCGGGCAGGCGATCAGGTTTGGCCCGGTCAGCTTTTCGGCGAGCGCGTTCACGATGCCGTAGCCGACCTCGACTTCCTCGACCGAGTCGCCGGCGAGCGAGACGCGGATCGTGTCGCCGATGCCCTCCTCGAGCAACACCCCGATCCCGACGGCGCTCTTGACCGCGCCGGTCCGTGGCGGACCGGCCTCCGTGACGCCCAGGTGCAGCGGGTAGGAGATCTTGTCGGCGATCGCCCGGTTGGCGGCGATCATGGTGGGCGGATCCGAGGCCTTCATGGAGACCTTGATCAGGTTGTAGTCCAGCGACTCGAGGATGTGAATATGGCCCAGCGCGGCGTTGACCATGGCCGCCACCACCTCCTCGGTCGGCGGACGAACGCCGGCGCCCTCCTTGGGGCGGCCGGGCAACGATCCGGCGTTGACGCCGATTCGCATCGGCACTTCCCGCTCTTTGGCCCGGCGTGTGATCTCTTTGACTTTTTCCGGGTCCTTGATATTGCCTGGATTGAGTCGGAGCCCGTCTACGCCCGCCTGGAGCGCCATCAGCGCCAGCGGCGCGTCATAGTGGATGTCCGCGATGATCGGCAGCGGCGATGCCTTCTTGATCTCGACCATCGCCTGGGCCGCTTCTCTCGTCGGCACCGCGACCCGAACGATGCGGCAATTGGCATCTTTCAGGCGAGCGATCTCGTTGAGCGTCGCCTTCACGTCGCGGGTGTCCGCCTTCGTCATCGATTGCACCACGATCTCCGCGGCGCCCCCGATCACGACGTCGCCGACCCGGACGGGAATGGATTTGCGGCGCGCTCTCATGGCCTCATCTCAACACATCGTTATATGTCACGAGCCCGATCAATCCAAACAGCAGAGCGAGCCCGACATAGTGCACTACCTGTTCACGGGCCGGGTCCACCGGTCGGCCGCGGATCAGCTCCAACACGAGAAACGCGGCGCGGCCCCCATCCAATGCGGGGAATGGCAGGATGTTGGCCAGGCCCAGGCTGAGGCTCAGAAGGGCGGCCACCTCGAGCACCGGCAGAATGCCCGCCTGCGCCGCGCGGGCGGTGGTCTTGACGATCCCCACCGGTCCCTCGAGGCCCCGTGGCCCGAGCAGACCGCCCAGGCTCTTATCGGTGATCAGCAGATAGATGCCGCCGGCGATGCCGGCAATCGAATCACCGGTGTCCTTGACCGCGCGGCCGGCCGACTCGACCGGGCCCGGCTTCCAGGAGTGGATGGCCGGATGAAAACCAAGGATGTAGGCGCCACTGCTCGGATCGAGCTTCGGCGTCACCGTCAACGTCAGCGGCTGTCCGCCGCGCTCGACGACGACGGCGACGGGGGCGTTCTTGGCGGCATCCAGCGCTGATCGAAGGTCCTCGAAGCGCGTGATTGGATGACCGTTGACCGACTGGATTACGTCGCCGTCGCGAAGGCCGGCCGTACTCGCCGGGGTGCCGGCATCGACCGAGCTGACCTGGATCGGCGTCTTGACCTCGGCCGCACCGACCGTGGCGTAGATGCTGAAGAAAATCAAGACGGGCAGGGCGAGGTTGAACGCGGACCCGGCAACGATGACGATGAACCGCTGCCAGAGTGGATGGGCATTGAAACTGCGCGGCCCGGCGTCCATGCTGCCGTCCATGCCGGCCAGCTTGACGAAGCCGCCCAGCGGGATCGCCCGGATGGCATACAGCGTCTCGCCGCGTTGCCAGCCCAGCAGCTGGGGGCCGAACCCGACGCTGAATTGCTCAACCTTGATGCCCGAGAGCTTGGCCGTCAGGAAATGACCGGATTCGTGCACGATGACGAGCCCGCTGAAGATCAGGATGACGAGGGGGACGAGGATGACGGGACTCATGCCGGCAGCTTGCTCCGCACTCTGCTGGTCCCGCCCGAGGAGGCGCGTACCTGCGCACGCGCCCAACGGTCGGCCGCGATCACAGCGTCCAGCGTGAGCTCCTCATCGGGTTCCGCGCTTTCGACAGCCTGCCGCACCGATGGCACGATCTCCACGAATCGACGCTGTCCCTTGAGGAAGAGAGCCACGGCCTCTTCGTTCGCGGCGTTCAGCACGGCCGGGGCGGTCCCGCCCCGCTCGCCGGCTTCGCAAGCCAGGGCAACGGCCGGGTAGCGGATCGCGTCCAGCGGCTCGAAGGAGAGCTGGCCCAGCGCCGCCAGGTCGGGCGCCGTCGTCACCCCATCTAGCCGCTCCGGAAATCCCAGCGCGATGGCGATCGGCAGATGCATGTCCGGAATGCCGAGCTGGGCTTTGACGCTGCCGTCAACGAACTCGACCATCGAGTGCACAACACTTTGCGGGTGGATGATAACGTCGATGGCGGAGTACGGGACGTCGAAGAGGAAGTGTGCCTCGATCACCTCGAGGCCCTTGTTCATCATCGTCGCCGAATCGATGGTGATCTTCGGTCCCATCTTCCAGCGCGGATGGGCGAGGGCCTCGGCGATCGTCACGCTCTCGAGCGTTTCGAGAGGACGACGCAAGAATGGACCGCCGGATCCGGTGAGAATCAAGCGGCGGACGGCTCCCTCCTTCTCGCCCCACAAGCATTGCCAGATGGCGCTGTGCTCACTGTCGATTGGAAAGATCTGCGATCCGTGGCGTCGCATCCGGTCACGAACCAGCTCCCCGGCCATCACCAGGACTTCCTTGGTGGCCAGCGCGATGTCCTTGCCGGCGTCGAGGGCCGCCAGGGTCGGCGCCAGGGCGGCGGCCCCGGCGGCGGCCACCACGACCAGGTCGACGTCCGGGTCGCTGACCGCCTCATCGATAGCCCGGGCCGCGCGGCTGGCGTCGGTCCCGCCGGGATTGGCCAGCAGCGCGTGGGCTTCCGGATGGCGGTGGGCCACCGCCTCGAGCCCGGCGGCGTCCGTCCCGGCGATCACCGCGTGTAGCGCGAAGCGCTCCGGATGTCGCTCGACCAGATCACAAACCTGGCGGCCAATCGAGCCGGTCGCACCGAGCAGCGCCAGGCGCCGGGGCGAGGGACGGGGAGATCTCATCTCTTTGGGCTGAAACGCGCGGCGAACCTGAGTCATTGCGCTCGGCCGCTCAGGCGAGGTGCAGCGACGTCACGTAATAGTACACGACCACTCCCACGAGCAACAGCGAATCGATCCGGTCGAGGATGCCACCGTGGCCGGGGATCAGGTGACTCGCATCCTTGACGCCTGCGGTCCGCTTGATCTGTGACTCGACGAGGTCCCCGACCTGCGCAAAGATCCCGATCAGCAGCCCGATGATGAGGTTGTGGGGAAAGCTGATGTTGACGAACAGCCCAACGATGGCGAAGAACACGGTGCTCGCCAGCAATTCGGCGACGGCTCCCTCGACGGTCTTCTTCGGACTGATCCGTGCGAAGAAGTGGTGGCGTCCAAATCGGAGGCCGGCCACCATGGCCGCGGTGTCGCCGACCCAGATGGCGCCGAAGACGGCGATCACGTAACCGAAGCCCAGGTGGTTCGGATCGGGTTGGTGCAGAAAGTAGAGCGACAGGTAAAAGCTCAGCAAGAGGGCCAGGTAGAGGCTGCCTCCAACCGCCAGCGACCAGCGGGTCAGGCTACCCCGCCAGTCACGGACCAGAACCAGCGTGGTGAGACCGAAGACGGTGGCCGCGGCCAGCAGCACCGTAAGGCTCGCCCCGGTGGGCAGACGGTCGCGGAGCAAGAGCGCATAGCTCAACGGGAACAGCAGCCAGAGCGGGGCGGGCGTGCCCATCGCGCGCGTCAGCTGCCAGTACTCGATCAGCGCAGCGCCCAGGACGACGGCCATGGCCGCGTACACCCAGACGGAGCCCGCGATCAGCACCGCCAGCACCACCGCGATCAGTACGGCAGCCGTGCCGATGCGAACCACCATGTTGGAGCGGCGCGCCGCGCTTAGCGCCGCGTGGTCCGATGGCGCGTCAGCGACCTCGATTGGAAACCTCCTCCGGTCGCGCGCCAAAGCGACGCTGCCGCCGCTGATAGGAGGCGATCGCCTCGTCGAAGTCGGCTTGTCCGAAATCGGGCCAGAGCGTCTGGGTGCTGTAAAACTCGGAATAGGCGGCCTGCCAGAGCAAGAAGTTACTGAGCCGCATTTCGCCCG
>VBEW01000296.1 GCA_005889225.1 Chloroflexota bacterium
CCATGTTGGCAACATCCTGATCTTGCTGCTGGCCGGCGCCGTGGGCGCGCTATGGCTTCGCGTCAACCGGCCGTCCCTGCCAGTACGGCTGGAGCGCTCCGTCCCGAGTTAGCACCGCCCGCAGCTCGAGCATCGCGGTGTAGGTCGGCAGGACGAAGATCGTCTGACCATCGGGGGTCGCCTCGCTCGCCCGCTTCAGGGCGGCTCGCCAATCGCTGACGACTTCGATCCGCTCGGCGGGGATCTCCGCATATTTCAGCCGTACCCGCAGGTCGAGCGCCCGGTCGCCGCTCACGACGATATGCCGGGCGGCGTCCCTGAGCTGTTCGAAGTTGACGTCCCAGATCCAGGAGACGTCCCGACCGTCGGCGACCCGGTCGTTCAGCGCGATCAAGAATGAGCTGCCCTTCCCGAACTGGATGGCGGTCCGCAGGACTTCGTTGAACCCGGTGGGATTCTTCGCGAGCAAGAGCACCGCGGGGCGACCGCCGATCACGGTGCGCTCCATCCGCCCGAATGCCGGCTTAAAGTCTCGCAATGCCGCGGCGCTGCGGGCGATCGGCACCCCCATCGCGCGGGCCGCCGCTATGGCGAGGACGACGTTGTAGGCGTTGTACAGGCCTGAGAGCGGCACCTCGACGCCGGCTTCCTGCGCGCCATCACTGATCCGCAGCCGCATCCTCTCCATGCCCTCGATGCCAACCGAGGTGGCTCTAACGTCGGGCGCCGGCCGGGCAAAGTCGCCGCGCGGGCAACGGTAGTGGCCGACATGCCCGAAATAGACGCCCTCGAACACGAATGCGCTGCCGCAGCGCGGACAGAATTTCGCATCGGCGCCGTGGCTCAGCTCCGGCTGCAGCAATGCTGGATCGTTCAACCCGGCATACACGACGCGCGGCAGTCCGTCGCCGAGCGCGGCGACCATCGGATCGTCGGCGTTCAGCACGGCGGTCACCCCCTCGGGGCCCTTTACGAGCGCGTGCCGGATGTGCGCCGCCGTCGTTTCCAGCTCCCCGTAGCGGTCGAGCTGGTCGCGGAACAGGTTGGTCACGATGATGGTCCCCGGGGCGATTTCCTGGACGAGCCGCGGCAGGCTGGCCTCGTCGATTTCGAACAGCCCAACATTCGCGTCCAACCGGCCCGACCAGCTGGCGCGATTCACCATGGCCGCGGTGACGCCGTAGATCAGGTTCGCCCCCGCCTGATTGGCCACGGTGCGCCGGCCCTGGGCCTCGAGGATGTGCCGTAATAGCGCCGCCGTCGTCGTCTTTCCGTTTGTG
>VBEW01000146.1 GCA_005889225.1 Chloroflexota bacterium
GACGTCGTCAATACCATCGCGGCCTTCTCGCTCTTCGCCGACCTGACGGGTCCTCAACTCGAGCAGGTAGCGCACCTCTTCGACGAGGCCTTCTTTGGCGAAGGTGAGCGGATCATGCGCCAGGGTGTCAGCGGCTCTGGCTTCTACATCATTCTCGAGGGCAGCGCCGCCGTCCGGGTGAACGGAGTCGACCGCAGCGCCCTGAAGGCCGGCGATTATTTCGGTGAGATCTCCTGCCTGCTCGGCGAGGTGCCGGTCGCCGATATCGTCGCCGCGACACCGCTTCGCTGTCTCCTGTTGCCAGCCAGCCAGCTGGAGGGCTTCCTGACGGCACATCCAAAAGTCATGTATCGCCTGCTGCAGGGGGAGGCGCGGAAGCTCAAAAACACAACCAAGTGGCTGAGTTAGCGCCAAAGCCCTTTCCACCAGGTCGCTATCGACTCGTACTCGTGGGCAGCGGGCCCGGCGGACTGCAACTGAGCTACTCCCTGAGCCGGTTGGGCATCGACCATGCCGTGCTGTCCGACGACCCGGCACCCGGCGGCATGTTCCGCCGCTGGCCCGTCTTCCAGCGGATGCTCAGCTGGACCAAGCCGTTCACCGGCGTACAGCGCACCGCCCGCGAGTACGAACGATACGACTGGAACAGCTTGATCCCAGACGACGACGCGCACCGGGCGATCATGCCGGGCCTGATGGATGGGACGTCGTACTTCCCATCCCGACCCGAAATGCAGAAGGGGCTGGAAGCATTCGCCGAGCGAACTGGGATCCGGGTTCGCTATGACTGTCACTGGGAATCGACCCGACAGGACAAAGGTCACCACGATTTCGTCCTGACCACGTCGGACGGCGAATATCGCGCGCCGGTCGTGGTCTTCGCGGTCGGCGTGGCGCAGCCCTACTGGCCGCCGATCCCCGGGCTCGACGAGGTGGCGCACTATGGCGACTGCCGTTCAGTGGAGAGCTACAAGGATCACCGGGTCTTCATCGTGGGCAAACAGAATTCAGGTTTTGAGATCGCGACCGGCCTCTTGCCCTGGGCGCGCCAGCTGGTCCTCGCCTCGCCCAGCGCGACCAAGCTGTCCGTCAACACCCGAACGCTCGTCGGCGTTCGGGCGCGCTACGTCCAGCCCTACGAGGATGCCGCGCTGACGGGTGGGGTGATCATCCTGGACACGACGATCGAAGAAGTCCGCAGGGATGGTGCCGGATTCGTCGTCCGGACCCGCAATGCGACCGACGGTCGAGAACTGCCCATGGTGGCCGATGACGTGATCGCCGCCACGGGGTTCATCGCCCCGCTGGGCGACCTGCCCGCGCTCGGTGTTGCCACCTTCGGCCAGAGCCGCCTCCCCGCCCAAACACCGTTCTGGGAGAGCGCGACGGTTCCCGGCATCTTCTTCGCGGGCACCATCACCCAGGGCGCAGGTGGGCTGAAGAAACACGGCATTCCGAGCAACTCGGGCGCCGTCCAGGGGTATCGCTACAACGCCCGGGTGCTGGCCCGCCATCTGGCCGAGTCACGGTTCGATGTGCGCATCCCGCGGCCGCAGCTCGAGGCCGCCGAAACGGTCCGTTACCTGCTCAATGAGCTGAGCCACGGACCCGAGCTCTGGCAGCAGCGTTCCTACCTGGCGCGGGTGGTGCACCTGGACCGGGATCGCGGCATCAGCGACGAGGGGATCCTGCCCCTGGCCCATTTCATCGACTCGGGTGGGCCGGACGCCGTTGCCGTCGCGCTGGAGTCGAACGGTCAGGGCGACCCGTATCCCGCCGTCTACCTGCGCAAGAACGGCCTCGTCGGCGAGCATTTACTGCCACCGCATCCGCTGATCGATTTCACTGGGACCGACTACCAACGTCAGCTGGGCGAGATCCTGGATCCCGTGCTGAGCCCTTCCCCCTCACCGGCATGAGCCTGCCCACCGGTACCGTCACCTTCTTTTTCAGTGATATCGAAGGGTCGACCCGGCTGATCCAGCAGCTCGGCGAGCGCTACCCCGACGTGTTGCTGGCCCACCACACGCTGCTTCGCAACGCTGTGGCCGCGCATAGCGGGAATGAGCTGCGCACCGAAGGCGACTCGTTCTTCATCGTGTTCGGCAGCGCGCTCGATGCCTGCAGCGGCGCAGCGGAGGCGCAAAAAGCGCTGGCGCAGCACGCCTGGCCGGACGGCGGCCAGGTGCGAGTGCGTATCGGGCTGCACACCGGCGAGGCCACGCTCGTCGGGAACGAATACCTCGGCCTCGACGTGCATCGCGCCGCGCGAGTCGCGAGTGCCGCGCACGGCGGCCAGGTGCTCGTGTCGGAAACGACGCGCGCGCTTGTGGATCACGTTCTGCCACCCACCTTGACCCTCAAGGATCTCGGGCTTCATCGCCTCAAAGATCTCGCTCGCGCAGAACGACTCTTCCAGCTCTCGATCGACGGGCTGCCAGGCGAATTTCCGGCGCTCCGGACCCTCGAGGCGACACCGAATAACTTGCCGACGCAGCTGACGAGCTTTATCGGCCGTGACGACCAGGTGCGTGAGGCCCGGCAACTGCTGACCCGATCGCGGCTGTTGACGCTCACCGGCCCGGGCGGCACCGGCAAGACGCGCCTCAGCCTGCAGATCGCCGCCGACGTGATGGATCAGTTCCCCGACGGCGTCTACTTCGTGCCGCTCGCGGCGGTCCAGGACCCGGAACTCGTGCCGTCGTCGATCGCGCAAGCCCTGGCGATCTCCTCGACCGCCGGCCGCCGCCTGATCGATTCTCTGCTCGACCACCTCCGCGACAAACGCACGCTCCTCGTGCTCGATAACTTCGAGCAGTTACTCCCGGCAGCGCCCATCACGACGATGCTGTTAGAGGGCAGCCCCGGTCTACGGGTGCTGGTCAGCAGCCGAGCGGTGTTGCGCGTCTACGGCGAGCAGGAGTTTCCCGTTCCGCCCCTGGCGCTGCCCGACCTCAAGGCCCTGCCCAGCCTGTCCGCCCTCTCACAGTTCGAGGCGGTGAGGCTGTTCATCGAACGGGCGGTTGCCGTCAAGCCGGATTTCAGGGCCACCAACGAAAATGCTCCCGCCATCGCCGGCATCTGCGAGCGGGTGGATGGTCTGCCGCTGGCGATCGAGCTGGCGGCGGCGCGCGTCAAACTGTTTTCTCCGCAGGCGCTGTTGACTCGGTTGGAGAAATCGCTGAGTGCGCTCGGCAGCGGGGCTCGCGACCTTCCAGGCCGTCAGCAGACGCTTCGTGGCGCAATCCAATGGAGCTACGACATGATCGATGCCCCCGGCCGCCGCCTTCTCGCCCGATTCTCCGTTTTTGCCCGGGGCGGCAGCCTGGAACAGGTCGAAGCGGTATGCGGCCCGGCGGAGGATGTCGGCGGCGACGTGATCGATGGGCTCGACCAGCTGGCGGACCAGAGTCTCGTCCGCCGGATTCCAGACCTGAGCGAGCCACGCTTCCTGATGTTGCAGACGATCCGCGAGTTCGCGGCGGAGCAGCTTGAGCAAAGTGATGAAGCGGCAGCGATCAAGGACCGGCATGTCGCGGCGTTCATCGCCCTGGCGAAACAGGCGCAAGCGCATGTGTTCGGCAGCCAGCGCAAGGAGTGGCTCGACCGCCTCGAAATGGAGCACGACAATCTCCGCGCGGCGCTTGACTGGACGTTCGCCACGGGTGATGCAAAAAACGCCATGCAGCTGTCGGGGGTGTTGTGGCGCTTCTGGCAGATGCGCGGCCACTTCGATGAAGGTCGCGCCCGGGTGGCTCATGCCCTGGCGCTGCCCAAGAGCCGGGATTACCCGGCGGAGCGATTGCAGGCACTGGAAGCCGCGGGCGGCCTCGCCTACTGGCAGGCGGACATGGAGTCAGCCCAGCGCTTCTACGACGAGTGCCTCGAGTTGACCCGCGAAACGGGCGACAAACGGGCTCTGGCCAACGCGCTGTACAACGCCGCCTTCCCCAATGTGGTGAACATGCGTGAGTCGGAGCGGCCCCGGGCCCTACTACTCGAGGCCCTGCCGTTGTTCCGAGAGCTCGGTGACCAATCGAGCGTCGGGCGGACGCTCTGGGGACTCGGCAATGGTTACTACTTCGATCGTGATTACCCGACGGCCAAGACAACGCTCGAAGAGTCCCACGCCGTCTTCCGAACGATCGACGATCGGTTCGGCCTCGGCTGGGCCCTCCATACCCACGGACTCGTCTCGCTCAAGATGGGGGACACCGAGACGGCGCGCAAGGACTTTCTTGAGGCCCTTCAGCTGTTCAGGGACGACGGAGATGTCTCCGGGATGGTTTTACAGCTCGACAATCTCTCGCAGATTATTCGAGCTGATGGGGATCCGGTGAAGGCGACCCGCCTGGCCAGCGCGGCGAAACTGTATCAGCGGTCGAAAGGGATCAACATCGGGCGGCTCCTGAGTGAGCAGGAGGGTCGCACCGGACGCGAAGGTTTGAGCGAAGACGACGCCGAGAGAGTCTGGGCCGAAGGCCAGACGCTACCCCTCGATCAGGCGCTGGAGGAGGCGGTGGCGGCGGCTCGAGGCGCAACCACGAGCGAAGATCGCCGGAATGACTGAACGCGTCGACGCCATCGTTCTCGGCATGGGTGTGGGCGGCGAGGAAGTCGCCGAATCTCTGGCAGAGCATGGACTCAAGGTGGTCGGCATCGAAAGCCACCTGGTGGGCGGCGAGTGCCCCTATTACGGCTGTGTCCCCACCAAAATGATGATCCGCGCGGACGACATGCTGGCGGAGGGTCGTCGCATTCCGCGATTTGCCGGAGACTCGACAGTGACACCGGATTGGGATCCGGTCGCCCGCCGGATCCGAAGAGAAGCGACCGATAACTGGGATGACCGGGTCGCGGTGGAGCGCTTCCAAAAGAAGGGCGGTCGCTTCGTTCGCGGAGCCGGCAGACTTGCTGGTCCGGGCCAGGTCTCCGTGAACGGCACAACCTACGAGGCAACCAGGGCGGTCGTGATCGCCACCGGCACCTCCCCGGCGATCCCTCCGATTCCCGGGCTCGCCGATGTCAGGTACTGGACGAACCGCGAAGCCGTCAAGGTCGAGCACCTGCCCGCCTCGCTCGTGATCCTCGGCGGCGGAGCGATCGGGCTCGAGCTGGCCCAGGTGTTCGCCAGGTTTGGCGTCAAGGTCGGAATCATCGAGGGCATGAATCGCGTGCTCGCTATGGAGGAGCCGGAGGCGAGCGCCGTCCTCGCCACGGTGCTGGAGCGCGACGGGATCGAGCTCTATCTGAATGTCCACGCGAAGTCGGTCGAGCCACGCGGCGATGCGGTGACGGTCAGCCTCGATGATGGCCGTCAGGTGACGGGTGACCGGTTGCTGGTCGCGACCGGACGCCGCGCCAACCTGAAGGACATCGGCCTCGAGACGGTCGGCCTCAATCCTTCGGCACGTTTTCTCGAGCCAGATGACCACCTGAGAGTCGGTGAACGCCTCTGGGCCGTCGGCGACGTCACGACCAATGGTGGCTTTACCCACATGGCGATCTACCACGCCGACATCGCGATCAATGACATCCTGGGGAATCCCGCGCCGGGCGCCGACTACCGGGCGAAACCGCGGGTGACGTTCACCGATCCCGAGGTAGGCGCTGCCGGAATGACGGAGGAGCAGGCGCGCAAGAACGGGATCAACGTACGGACCGGCATCCAGAAGGCGTCCGTCACCTCCCGCGGCTGGATCCACGGCCCGGGCAATGACGGCCTGATCAAAGTGGTCGCCGATGCCGACCATGGCACGCTGGTGGGGGCGACGGCGATGGGCCCACGCGGCGGCGACATCCTCGGGATCTTCGAGCTCGCCATCAAGAACGAGGTGCCGATCGATGACCTTCGGCACTTGATCTATGCTTATCCGACGTTCTACCGCGGCGTCGGCGAGGCGGTGCGCAACCTGGGGTCCGACGTGCATATGCCTCTGCGCTAAATTCCCTCCCCCCGGCCAACCTCGCGGAGGCGCCCCGTGTACTGCTTCCAGCCCTCAGTGTGGATGCGCCGCTCGCCTTCGTCCGGCAGCCCGAGGTGTCGCAGGGTAAGGACCGTCGCACCCTGGTCGGGCGTCAGCGTGATCTCGACGGTGGTCGATCCAGGCGGAACGGTTGGATGGCCCTCCCAGCCCCACGTCATGACGAGGCGGCGGGGCGGTTCGATCACTCGATAGTGACCCGTCGCAATGTGCTCGCCGTCGACGTCGATCCGATAACGCCCTCCGGGTCGCGGGTCGAGCTCGGCGCCGACCCCCATCCACTTCACGAAACGGCGGCTGTCGGTGAGGTAGGCGAACACGATTTCGGGCGGGGCCTCGATCCGCTGCGTAATCTCGATCGCGCCGGTCAGGTCTTCAATCATGCCGCCGCCGTCGCCGTGAGCGTGCTTCCCGTTCGGCCAGCTCCTTGAGCCGGCCAACATCCCTGACCCACATTTCTCGCAGGATCACTTCCAGCGGACCCAGTGCCAGGCGGTCCGCCCGGTAGTAGCGGCGGGTGCCGGCGCGTCGTTCGGTGACCAGACCCGATCGCTTGAGGACACCGAGGTTCTGGGAGACCGCCGGCCAGCTGACGTCGGAGACTGCGGCAATCTCGCCGGCCGAGCGTTCGGCATCCCAGACCAAGCGCAGGATCTGCCGGCGTCGAGGACTGGCGATCGCGTCCATCGCGTCCTCCAGGACAACAGGGCTGGTTCGAGTTCGCACTTGCATTCCTGGACCGACTTATTTAAGCTACAGTTTAATTAAGTCGTTCCTTTAGGAGGATGCTAGCATGGCCGCTCCACTCGTGCACCAGGTCAACGTCAAGTCGACGCCCGAGACCATCTACAAGGCCGTCTCCACGGCCCAGGGACTCGCTTCTTTCTGGACCTCGGAGAGCAAGGCCGAGCCGAAAGTCGGCTCGATCGCCAGCTTCGGTTTTGGCGGGCCGACCCAGCGGATGCGGGTCGACGAGCTGGTTCCCGGAAAGCGCGTCAAGTGGACCGGGCTCGCGGACTTCCCGAACTGGGGTGATACCACGGTGAGCTGGGACATCTCCCCCACCGAGAGCGGCGAGACCAGTGTCACCTTCCGGCACGGCGAATGGCCGGAAAGCGTCTCCCAGGATGACCTGGGCAGCATCAACTACACCTGGGGCCTGATCGTCGAGCGGCTCAAGGAGTACGCGGAGACCGGGAAGCCGAACCCGCTCTTCGCCTTCGCCACCCGGTAACGCGCAGTCCAATGCTGTAACTTCGGCCGGGTTCCCTCGTTGTAGAGGCGAACTCGGCCGATGAAGACCTGGAGAGCGCAGCTTGCCGGCGCGGTGCTGATCGTCGTCATGGCGGTCTCGCTGGGCATCGAAGCCAGCCATCTTCCCAGAAAGGCAACGACGTCAAGCCTGCCCTCCCTCACCCCAATTGCTCATCGCACGTGCGCCCAGGCCGAGGCCGTTGGCGACAACGTCGGGACAACGCAGCGCAACGATGGCGCGTTCTCCGCCTGCCTCCGGGTCGGTTCCGTCGCACCCGGAACGTACCAGGTCGTGGCTCGAGGGCTTGAGTCAAAGATCGCCAGTTCGGCGACTGCTAACGCGCCTGGTACCTGGATGACCCTCGCACCGCCATCTGGACCGCCGGGCTCAGTCGTGACGATCAGCGGATACGTCCCGAATACCACGGCAGACCAGCGGCGTAACGATCATGCGGAGCTCTGTTGGGCGGCGTGCAACGCCCTGACTGGCAGTGTCGAAATCAACTGGTCAGCATCCCAGACCGGCCGTTTCACGACCCAGTTCACGGCGCCGGCCGCGCCCTGGTTCGCCGGTAGCAAGGTCGCGCCACTTCGGCCGGGTCGGTACGCCGTGCTATTCGCCTGTCTGCCCGCATTCGAGAAGCCGAGTGGTCTGTGCGGCGGCGGAGCCCTCGGATCCCATTTCGATCTGACCGGAACCGGCTCCGGACTCTGCACCGGTGGGAAGAACTGCGCCGTCGTTCAAACCAGTCCCGCTGAGGGGCCGCCCGGCACACTGGTCGCGGTCGACGGTTGGGCGCCGCTCACAGGACTCAACGGCACCGGGTTCATCGACGCCGCGATCGAAGGCCAGCCACGAGGTAAGCCTGGCTCACAGAATCCGAGCTCAATGATCGCCTCCGTACCGTTCACTATCACCGGTGCCCAGGGCTGGGCCGGTTTGCCGGCCATGCACCCAGTAACGATTCAGCGCACCGGGATGGATCCGATCGGCGCGGACCCCGGCAATTCGCGGCGGTTCGCCTATTGCGGCAACGGTGCGATCAAGCTCACGACCAACGCCGGAAGCACCTGGTCCACAATCTCGCTCGCCGGAGTGCGGGCGGCATCGACGCCCACCAACTACCCGATTCCGGGCTCATTTACGGCCAGCCTGCTGAGCTGCGCGAGCGTCGCGCTGGACTCCAGGTACCCGGGGACCCTTTATGCGGTCTTCAGCGCGGTTCCCCGAAATTCCGGGCCTCCACCGTTCTACTTCGTCGCCTACGTCACGCGCAACTCGGGCCGGACCTGGCAGCCAGTGCCGGTGCCGGCGAAATCCGAGATGGGCCGCTTCGGAGGATTTCGCGTGTCTCCGGCCGGCGTACAGGCGCTCTTCTGGTCGCAAGCGACGACGGATGCAAGCCAGCCACCAGCATTTCTGGTCGAGCAAACGACGGACGGTGGCAGAACCTGGCCGGCAGCGAGCCTGCGCTGCCCGGTGAGCGGACCGTGCATTGGCCTCGGACCACAAGACAACGGTCGTTGTATGGCC
>VBEW01000032.1 GCA_005889225.1 Chloroflexota bacterium
TGCTTGTCGGGTTTGGCGCCGGGCTGACCTGGGGAGCCTGCGTGATCGAGTGGGAAGGCGCGCCCGTAAGGGTCGCCGCCTAACCCATGTTTCGTCCCAAGACTCGCTATGTCGCTCTGCCGTCGCCGCGTGCCGGCGTCGGCGAGGAAATCGACCGGCTCAAGTGCCCGAAGTGCGACACCTCGCTCGAGCCCGCCCGACTCACGGCCGCCCTGGGCGTGTGCTATCGCTGCGGTTACCACTTCCGGCTTCGCGCCCCCGAGCGGATTGCGATGCTGGTCGAGCCTGGCTCCTTTCATGAAGAGGACCAGCAGATTACGGCCACCGATGCACTCGGCTTCAAAGATTCGCAGCCGTACGTCAAGCGGATCGAACAGAGCCGTGCCAGCACCGGGGTGAACGAGGCAGTGACCTGGGGCGAGGCCACCATCGCCGGGCAACCGCTCGTGATCGTCTGCCTCGACTTCGCCTTCATGGGTGGCAGCATGGGCGCCGCCACCGGCGAAAAGATCACGAATGGCATGGAGCGCGCGCTGCACAGCCGCCTGCCCCTCCTGATCATCTCGGCATCCGGGGGCGCCCGCATGCAGGAGGGGATGCTTTCCTTGATGCAGATGGCGAAGACCGCCGCGGCGCTTGGGCGGCTGGGCGCCGCCGGACTCCCCTATATCTCGCTGCTGACGGATCCGACCATGGGGGGCGTCACCGCCAGCTTCGCCTCGCTCGCCGACGTCATCCTCGCGGAGCCCGGCGCAATGATCGGGTTCGCGGGGGCGCGCGTCATCCAGCAGGCGACCTATGAGACGCTCCCTGAGGGCTTCCAGACCGCGGAGTTTCTCTGGCAGCATGGCATGATCGACCTCGTCGTGCCGCGGCCGGAACTGCCCGCCGTCCTCCGCCAGCTGCTCGATCTCTACGTCAAGAACGGGGTGGCCGAAGACTTCGAGCTGCAACCCCAGGCCAACGCCTCGGCGCCCACGCCGGCCGTTCGCGGGTGACCGACAACGGATCGATCGCGGCCGCGACCTGGGAGCAAGTCGAGCTCGCCCGCCATCCGGACCGCCCCTACGCCCTCGACTACATCCACGCCATCTTCGGCAATTTCTTCGAGTTGCATGGCGACCGGCTGTTTGGTGACGACCATGCCATCATCGGCGGCCCGGCGGCCCTCGATCAGCGGACGGTCATGGTCATTGCCCAGCAGAAGGGACGAACGACTGCGGAACGGGCGCTGCGCAACTTCGGCATGGCGAACCCGGAAGGCTATCGAAAGGCGCTTCGACTGATCCGGCAAGCGGAGCGGTTCCAGTTTCCGGTCATCGCCATGGTCGATACGTCGGGCGCGTTTCCGGGAGCCGGGGCGGAGGAGCGGGGCATTGCATGGGCGATCGCCGAGAACCTGGTGGCGCTGGCGCAGGCTCGGATCCCGATCGTGACCCTGGTGCTGGGCGAGGGAGGCAGCGGGGGTGCGTTGGGTATCGGGGTCGGCGACCGGCTGCTCATGATGGAGCACTCGATCTACAGTGTCGCAATGCCGGAGGCTTGCGCCTCGATCCTCTGGCGGGACATCGCCCGCAAGGTCGAGGCGGCGCAGGCTCTGAAGCTGACGGCCGCCGACCTGAAGCGGATGGGCCTGGCTGATGAGATCGTGCCCGAACCGTCCGGTGGGGCTCACAATGATTACGGCATGGCCGCGGATGCGGCTGGGGCGGCGCTCCGGCGCCACCTGGCCAGCCTCGAGGCGGTGGCCGTCGATCGGCTGCTGGAGGAACGCTACCAGCGATACCGGCGGATCGGCGCCAGCT
This sequence comes from Chloroflexota bacterium, assembly GCA_005889225.1. Classification (GTDB taxonomy): domain Bacteria; phylum Chloroflexota; class Dormibacteria; order CF-121; family CF-121; genus CF-13. The sequence continues at coordinate 1,806 of VBEW01000032.1, forward strand.
AAACCGGCCGAAAGGCCGGCCGCCTGAAGGCCGCTAACATCAGGCGGTGGCTACAAGCGCGGTAACCGAGGCACCCGTGCGGCGCCGGGAACGACTCGATCCCGCCGTCTTCCGGCTCAACGTGGATCGGATCCGGGAAGGCTATTACAGCGACGTCTATTTCAATCGCACGGTCGATGTGCTCCACGCCGATCAGCGCCATCCGCAGGTACTGATGCAGGTCTTCCAGAAACAGCACGCCGTCATTGGCGGGATGGACGAGGCGATCGCCATCGTCAAGCTCTGTTCAGAGGACTTCTCCCAGCTGCGGGTGCATGCCCTCTACGACGGCGACGAGGTCGCACCCTGGGAGACGGCGATGACGATCGAGGGCGACTACTCGCTGTTCGCCCGCCTGGAGACGGTGTATCTCGGGGTGCTGTCGCGGCGGACAAAGGTCGCCACCAATGTCCGGCGAGTTGTCGAGGCGGCGCAGGGCAAGCAGATCATCTTCTTCCCGGCCCGTCATGACCATCACCTGGTGCAGACGGGCGACGGATATGCCGCTCACGTCTCGGGCGCGATCGGCGTTTCCACCGATGCCCAGGCGTCCTGGTGGGGCGGCAAGGGAATGGGCACCGTGCCGCACTCTCTGATCGCTGCCTACAACGGCAACACCGTCCTGGCGGCCCAGAAATACGCGGAATACATCGACCCCAGCGTCAACCTTGTCGTCCTCGTCGACTGGGAGAACGACTGCGTTCGCACCTCGCTCGAGGTGGCGCGCACGTTGGGCGACCGGCTCTGGGGAGTCCGCCTGGACACGTCGGAGACCATGGTCGACGTCAGCATCCAGAAGCTGATGGGCGACTTTGACCCGCGCGGGGTCAACCCCCAGCTCTGCACCCTGGTACGGCGCGCCCTGGACCGGGAAGGGTTCGAACACGTGAAGATCGTCGCCAGCGGCGGCTTCAACGTCGAGAAGATTCAGCGGTTCGAGCGCGAGCAGGTACCGGTCGACGCCTACGGCGTGGGCAGCGCCTTCTTTCAGGGGGTCCACGACTTCACCGCGGATGTGGTCGTGGTCGAGGGCCGGCCTTGCGCCAAGACCGGGCGGCGCTACCGGCCGAATCCACGCCTCGAGCCGGTGAGCTGATCATGGCGAACGTCACCATCGTGGTCGACGTGCTCAACGGTTTTTGCAAGGCGGGCAACCTGGCCTCCCCTCGCTGCGATGCAGCGATCCCCAGGATCCGTGCCGTGATCGAGGAGCGCCGGGGCGCTGGCGACCAGCTGATCTTTCTCGCCGACACCCATGATCCCAACGATCGAGAGTTCGAGGTCTTCCCCGTGCATTGCGTGCGCGGGACCAAAGAGGCGGATGTGGTGCAGGAGCTCCAACCCTTTCTCAAAGAGGCGACCCTGATCCGCAAGCGGCGCTATTCGGGATTCTTTGAAACTAACCTGGACGAGCTGCTGAAGGCGGCCCGGCCGGAGCAGGTGACCGTCATGGGCGTCTGCACCGACATCTGCGTGCTGCATACGGTGGCGGATCTGCGCAACCGGGACTACCGGGTGGTCGTGCCGGCGTCGGCGGTCGCGACCTTCGACGCCCCCGGGCATCCCGGCGACGAGGTGCAGAAGTGGGCGCTCTCGCACCTCACGGGTGTGCTCGGCGCCCGGGTCGTCTAACCCCTAACCCGCTTCCGATCTACCTACAAGCCTATAATTTTATCTGCCAGCGAGAATTGGCAATACCCGGACATCAACGCTACCCTTTCGCGTTTGAACCAGATATGGACCCAGCGGAATCCTATTGCCCGGCGTGCGGATCTCGACTCAAGCCCGACAGTCGGTTTTGCTCGGCATGCGGCCATCGCGTCGCCCCTGCCGCCCGCCAGGTCCGTTTCCAGCCCTGGATGGCGGCGCCGGCGATCTTCCTCGCAGTCCTTCTGGTGGTCCTTCCCGGGATGCTCTATGTCTGGGCTGGCCTCCCCTCTACTTCGAATCTGAGCACGGCCCGCCTGCCGCTTTCAACCCGCATCTACGACCGAACCGGGACCGTCCTGCTGGCCGAGATCCATCAGGGTTCCGAACGCCGCCATGTCGTTCCCCTGAGTCAGGTCGCGCGCTCGATGCAACAGGCCACGATCGCGGTAGAGGATCGGACCTTCTACCAGCACGGCGGTCTGAACCTGCTGCGCACCGGGCAGGCGGGTCTCGATGACCTGATCCATTTGCGCTTCAACCAGGGCGGCAGCACCATCACCCAACAGCTTGTGAAGAACATCTACCTGTCGGGAAACCGGACGGTGCTGCGCAAGCTGGACGAGGCGATTCTGGCTATCGAGATCGAGCACCAGTACTCGAAGGCGCAGATCCTGGAGGCCTACTTGAACCGGATCTATTACGGGAATCAGGCCTACGGCGTCGAGGCGGCGGCACAAACCTACTTCGGAGAACAGGCCAGTCAGCTGTCGCTGTCGGAAGCAGCCCTGCTCGCCGGTCTCCCGCAGGCACCGACGGCGCTGGATCCGTTCAGCAACCTCAGCGGCGCCAGGGCGCGCCAGAGGATCGTGCTGGACGCGATGGTCAAGGCAGGAGAAATCACCAGGGCCCGGGCCCGGTCCGCGTCCGCCCAGCAGCTGACGCTACGAAAACCATCCACGGCGGACGACGTCAGGGCGCCCGGCTTCGTGCACTGGGTGGCGGCCCAGCTGGAAAAGACCTATGGTCCGGAGCTGCTCAAGAACGGAGGCCTGACCGTGGTCACCTCGCTCGACTGGAACCTTCAGTCGATCGCGCAACGGCAGGTGCGGGAAAAGGTGATGGCCCTCCAGCGGCAGCATGTCACCGATGGCGCGCTGGTCGCGCTCGACCCGAACACGGGTGGCGTGCTGGCGATGGTCGGATCAGCCGGCCCCGACGTGCCGGGGGGCGAGTACAACATGGCCATCGTTCCGCGCCAGCCGGGCTCCGCCTTCAAGATCTTTACTTACAGCGCGGCGATCGAGTCGGGCAGCTTCACGATGGGCTCCTGGATCAACGATTCGCCGGTGCAAGTTCGGCTCGCGGATGGCAGCACGTACACACCGCGCAACTATGACGGCAGCTACCACGGCTGGCAGCCGATCCCCTTCGCCCTCGGGAATTCGCTCAACATCCCCGCCGTCAAGGTCGAGATGGGGACCGGCATCGATCGGGTCATCGACGTCGCCCGGCGCATGGGCGTGCAAGCGCTGACCCAGCCCAGCAGCGCGTATCAGCCGAGCTTGACGCTGGGCGGTTACGAGGTGCCACTGATCGATATGGCGGCGGGCGCGAGCACGCTCGCGGCGCAGGGCACCTACCGGCGTCCGCAGGCCATCCTGCAAGTCGTGGCGCACGATGGCTCCACCCTGTATCGGTACGCCGCCGACAAGGGCAAGCCGGGGCTGACCCCGCAGGTCAGTTTCATCATGGCGGACATGTTGTCCAGTGACCGCAACCGATCGCTCGAGTTCGGGCGCAACAGCGACCTCGTCATCCCTGGACACCACGTCGCCGCCAAGACAGGCACGACCAACGACTTCCGTGACAACTTGACGATCGGCTTTACACCGAACCTGGCCGTCGCGGTCTGGGTCGGCAATGCTGATCACACGCCGATGCGCAACGTGAGTGGCATCGTTGGGGCGGCCCCGATCTTCCACGGCTTCATGACCCAGGTGCTCAGCGGCCAGCCTGATAGCTGGTACGCCGTGCCCGACGGCCTGCACGCGGTCACCATGAATGGCTACACCGCCTACCTGCTGCCGGGTACCGAGCAGGTAGCGCAATCCCAGCAGGCTCCAACATGTGACGAGGACTGCAACGGCAGCGGCGGCCAGGGCCACGGCCGCCACAAGAAGCACGGCTAGCGACTCAGCGCGGCGCCGTCACTGGACGACGCACCCGCCGGTTACGTCTGTTCGCGCCCCCTTCCCGTCGGACTCGACGGTGACGTCTCTGTAGAAGAGCGCATCGATTCGATTTGACGGGTTAGCTCGGCAACCTGGCGCTCCAGGTTCGCGACCTGCTCCCGAGTCGCGAGCGGCATCTTCGCGCTCCGCACGCTCTCCTGGACGCGCCGCCCCAGGTCTTCTCCGGCGCGCCGCGTCCGCGCGGCAAACTCGTCGAAACGTCGCCGGCTCTCATCGCCGCTCGTCCGTCCCTGGTGCAGCCAGTTATGGGCCATCTCGTCGGTCTTCTCGAACGCCCAGCTGGCAGCCCCCAGCATGGTGTAAAAGCCGTCGCGGACGACCTCGCGGACGCGCTCCGTTCCCTCCGAGTCTCGGTTCTCCGGCGGCACTTGCCCTTTCTGCGTCGAGTGTTCGTCTGCCATGCGCTAAGTTTAGGGCGACCGATGCCGATTTACGAGTATCGCTGTGCCGACTGCGGCAAACGCCCCTCGATTTTCTTTCGCAGCCTCTCGGCCGTCGAAGCCTCGCCCCAGTGTCCGAACTGCGGTGGTCGCCGCCTGACCCGGCTGATCTCGCGCACCGCCCAGGTGCTTTCCGAGGACAGCCGGCTGGATCAGCTCGGCGACAGCGCCGCCCTCTCGGATGTCGACGAGAACGATCCGAAGAGCATGGCCCGTTGGGCCAAGACCATGGGCCAGCAACTGGGCGGCGACGAATTGGGTGAGGATTTCGACCAGGTCGTCGACGAGATGGGGGATGCTCCCGACGAACCCAACGGCACGGACGACGACGACCTGTGAGCCGGACATCGATCGCACGCATCCATGGGCGAGAGATCCTCGATTCGCGCGGAAATCCTACCGTCGAGGTCGACGTCCTCCTGGAGGCCGGCGACATCGGACGAGCCGCCGTCCCATCCGGGGCGTCAACCGGTGCCCACGAGGCGGTGGAGCTTCGTGATGGCGATCAAAGCCGCTATGGCGGAAAGGGCGTACGCACAGCGGTGGGACATGTCAATCAGGAGATCGCGGCCGCCTTGCGCGGCGCCGAGGCGAGCGACCAGCGCGGGATCGATGAGCGCCTGATCAACCTCGACGGCACCGCGAACAAATCGCGGCTCGGGGCGAACGCCGTCCTCGGCGCCTCGATGGCGGTTGCTCGGGCCGCGGCCCTGGCGGCCCGCCTGCCGCTCTATCGCTACCTTGCCGGCGACGGTGAGCCGCTGATGCCGGTGCCGATGATGAACATCCTCAATGGCGGCAAGCACGCTCAGACAAAGGTCGACTTCCAGGAATTCATGGTGGTTCCCGCTGGCGCTCCGAGCTACAGCGAGGGGCTTCGCTGGGGCGCCGAAGTCTTCCACGCGCTCAAACAAACACTGCACGAGCGCGGCCTGAGCACCGGGCAGGGGGACGAGGGCGGCTTTGCCCCCGAGCTGGAGGCCAACGAGGACGCGATGACGCTGCTCGTCCAGGCCATCGAGCGCAGCGGCCACCAGCCGGGTCGAGAGGTCTTCATCGCCCTTGACCCGGCGGCGTCCGAGTTCAACCGCGACGGCCGGTATGAGCTCACCGGCGAGGGGCGGACGCTGCGGGCGCAGGAGATGGTCGCGCTCTGGGAGTCGTGGGTCGATCGCTATCCGGTGATCTCGATCGAGGACGGGCTCGCCGAAGACGACTGGGACGGTTGGCGGTTGCTCACCGCCCGGCTTGGCAGGCGCCTCCAGCTGGTCGGCGACGATATCTTCGTGACCAACGTCGTCCGGCTTCGCCGCGGCATCGAGGATGGCATCGCCAACAGCATTCTCATCAAGCTCAACCAGATCGGTACGCTGACGGAGACCATGGAAACGATGGCCACCGCCCGACGGGCCGGCTACAGCACGGTCATCTCGCATCGATCCGGCGAGACCGAGGACACCTTCATCGCTGACCTCGCCGTCGCGACCGGCGCTGGCCAGATCAAAACCGGAGCGCCATCACGGTCGGAGCGGGTGGCGAAGTACAATCGGCTCCTACAGATCGAGGAAGAGGTGGGTAGCACCGTACCGTATCCAGGACGCGCCGCACTCAGCCGTGTCTAGGCGCGTTCCCCCGCGGGGATTCTTCAATAGTGAATCGCCGTTCGGCCGCTTACCGACCGAGCCGAGCTTCCCCACGGTCCGCATTTCCCGGCGCGGCGTGCTGTGGATCGTCATCATCGCCGCCCTGCTATTCCTGCTCTTCCTCCTGAAGCCGTTCGCGACGCTGTACACGGACTACCTGTGGTTCCGTGCCCTCGGATACGGCGGGGTGTTCGGCACCCGCTTTACGGCGCAGATCTGGTCGTTCGTGATCTTCGCCATCCTCTTCTTTGTCATCGGCGCGGCCAATGTCCTGCTGGTGCTGAATTCCGGCCGGCGGCTGTCATCGATCGGCATCCGCCAGCGGCTGGTAAGCGCGCCGTCGACCATCCTCGCCCTGCTGGGGGTCCTCCTGCTCGGCCTCCTCTTCGGCCGGATCGCCTCGGGGCAATGGCAGACCATCCTGACCTTCCTCAACCAGAAACCGTTCAACGTCCAGGATCCGATCTGGCACGAGGATGTCGCGTTCTACGTCTTTACCCTCCCCTTCTACCGATTCGTCTGGGGCTGGCTGCTGGGAGTCGTGATCCTGATGATCCTGGTCGTCGCGGGCCTCTATGCGTCGCGAGCGGGATTCCAGAACCTGCTGCTCCCGGCACGGGCCATCCGCCATCTTTCCATCCTGGCGGCGGCCTTCGCCGCGCTGCTGGCTATCCACTACCGGCTCGACCTCTACGAGTTGCTGCTGAGCAAGCGGGGCTTCGTCTATGGCGTCGGCTACGCCGATGTGGCCGCCCGCATCCCCGCCTACTGGATCATGACCGTGCTCATGGTCCTGATCGCTGTCGGCCTGCTCGCGAATGCCGCCGGGGCTCGACTCACCGCGCTGCCCGCCGCGCTGGTGGTCTGGCTGGGCGCGGCGTTCATCCTGCTGGTCGTTTTCCCTGGCCTCATCCAGCGCTTCCAGGTAGGCCCCAGCGAGCAAACGAAGGAGGCGCCCTACATCAAGAACGAGATCGCCTTCACCCGCCAGGCGTATGGGTTAGCGGGGATTGCGGACCGGCCCTTCACGCCACGCGACACGGTCACGGCCGACGCGGTGGCGCGCAACCCGCAGACGGTCCAGAATGCCCGCCTCTGGGACCCGCAGCTGGCCCTGCCGGCGGCACTCGAGAATCAGCAAAGCCTGCGGACCTACTACTCCATTTACGACGTCGCGGTTGACCGCTATCAACTCGGCGACCAGTATCTTCAGCTGCTGCTCTCAGCCAGGGAGCTGGATACGTCCGGCCTCCCGGAACAAGCCCAGAACTGGGTCAACCTCAAGCTCCAGTACACCCACGGCTATGGCGTGGTCGCCGCGCGGGCCAACGAAGCGACCGCCGAGGGTGACCCGGTGCTGACCGTCAAGAACATCCCCCCGGCCGGTCAACCCCCGGTTGCCCAGGGCGGCATCTATTTCGGCCGGCACAGCAACGATCACAGCGATTACGTGCTGGTGGATTCGAGCCAGGCCGAGCTTGACTATCTGGCCGAGACCACGCACACCACGCACTGGTCGGGCACCAGCGGCGTTCCCCTGACGTCGGCTTTGCGCAAGCTGGCGTTCGCCGTCCGGTTCGGCGACATCAACGTCCTGATCAGCCCGCAGCTGACCTCGCAAACCCAGGTCCTCTTCGACCAGGCGGTCCAGGACCGGGTCGCGCTTCTGGCGCCCTTCCTGCGGTTCGACCAGGATCCCTACATCGTGGTCGTCGACGGCAAGCTCTACTGGATCCTGGACGGATTCACCACCACCGACCATTACCCGTACAGCCGCACGCCGCCGGCCGAGGATCGCGGTCCCCTGTCTGATATCAACTACGTCCGCAACTCCGTCAAGGTGGTGGTCGACGCCTACAGCGGAACCACGACCTTCTACCAGATCGACAGCAAGGACGCCATCGCCAACACCTACGGGTCCATCTTCCCCGCGCTCTTCAAACCCTTCAGCCAGATGCCGGCCGGGCTGCAGGCGCACATCCGCTATCCGCGCGACCTCTTCAATGTCCAGGCCGAGCAGTTTGCGACATACCACGTGCAGGATCCCAACACCTTCTATACCCGCGAGGACCAGTGGCAGATCGCAAAAGAGAACCTCGAGCAGGCTGGCGGACCATCCTCGATGCGACCCTTCTACGTCATCATGCGGCTCCCCGGCGAGGCGAAAGAAGAGTTCGTCACCATCCTGCCCTACACGCCGAACGGGAAGACCAACATGATCGCCTACCTGGCAGCCCGCTCGGACCAGCCGGATTACGGCACGTTGTTCGACTTCCGCTTCCCCAAGGACAGCCTGGTGGTGGGCACCCAACAGGTCGAGTCGAACATCGACCAGGCGCCGGCGATCAAGTCACAGTTCGCGCTCCTCAACTTCCCGGGATCGCGGGTGATTCGCGGCAACCTGCTGGTCCTCCCGATCGAGACGTCGCTGCTCTACATCGAGCCGGTCTACCTGGAAGCGAGCAACGTCAAGAAGCCACAGCTGAAGAAGGTGATCGCGGCAACTGGACAGAACGTGGCGATGGAAGACACGCTGGACAAAGCGCTGGCCGCCCTGCTCGGGCAGGCGCCGCCTTCGACGCCGACCGGACCGTCGACACCACCGAGTGGCACCGTGGCGCAGCTGATCGCGTCGGCCAAAGCCCACTACGATGCCGCTCAACAAGATCTCACCAACGGTGATTTCGTTGGCTACGCACAGGAAATCAAGGCTGTCGGCGACATCCTGAAACAGCTGGCGGCCCTGCAACCAGCCCCCTCACCCAGCGCCTCGCCCAAAACGTCACCGACCGCGTCGCCCTAGGTGGTCTAGGCACAAAAAAGGCGCCTGCCCATGGCAAGCGCCCTCCAAGCCCCGGAACCGATTTAGCGCGGACCAGGCAGAGTGTCGGCGACGGCGAGAACGGCGGCGACGACAGTGGCGATAAGCGCGAAGAGCCGGAACATGGGCACCCTCCTACTGGGTGACCGGGTGCCCCGACCTACTCAGTCGGTATTTAACACCCGGTTCAACTTTGGTGTCAATATACTTTCCGTGACATGGTTTAGCCAAGCTATACTCGGAGGCAATTGATGAACTCGGTTGGAGAGCGTCTGCGCGAGGCGCGCCTGGCCAGAGGCCTCACCCAGGAACAGCTGGCCCGTGGACTCGCGACCAAGGGATTCATCAGCCAGGTCGAGCGCAACCGGGCGACGCCGTCCCTTCCCAAACTGCGGGTGATCGCGGAGCGGCTGGGCCAACCGCTTTCCTACTTCGTGACCGATCGTCCCCCCCAGCTCTTGACGCTGCTTCGCAAGAGCGCCCAACTGGCGGTTCGCGCGGAAGACCCCGCCCGCGCGCTGGACATCCTGGCCGAGGCGGCGGACCTGCCCGCCACCGCAAACGAACGCGCGGACCTGCAGCGGATTCGGGGCGTCGCCCTCTCTGAGCTCCGCCAGAATCGTCAGGCCCTTTCCACCCTGCAGGATGCTGCCGCGACAGCTCCGCTCGACGATGCCGAGCTCAACGCCGCAATCTACGCCGAGATCGGCACGGTGCTGCAGATCGAGGAGCGATTCAACGCCGCCGTCGAAGCCAACCGGCGGTCGCTCGATTGGCTTGATCAATGCCGCCACGCGGATCCCGCTTTGCGGGCCCGTGTCTTGACCAACCTCGGCAGCAGTAGCTTCAGATTGGGCCAGCACGCGGAGGCGATGGCGTACTTCGTCCGCGCCCTCGACGCGGCGACAGATGCCGAGAGCTTGCTGCGAATCGCCAACGCCCACATGGCGCTGGGGGTCGCGGCTCGGGCAGTGGGCGAGCTCGACCGAGCTCTCGAACACTGCAATCGAGCCCTTGAACTTCACTCTCGGATCCATCACGAACGGACGGCCAACCGGATCCTCAACAACCTTGGAGACGTCCACTACGCAGCGGGACGCAGGCGGGAAGCCGCCGACCTTCAGCGACGATGCTTGCAACGAGCGCGCGAACTTCACGATGACTTCGAGATCGGGGTCGCCGCTGGGGCGCTCGCTCGCTATGCCCTCGAAGACAGGAAGTTCGAGGAGGCGATGGTGCTTGCCCGCGAAAGCCAGCAGGCGGCGGCCCGATCCGGCGACCACCTCCATCAGGCCGTCGCTGGGGCCGTGGAGGGATCAGCCGCGGACCGCCTTGGTCGGCAGCGGGTGGCGCATCAACGGTTTCGGCAAGCCCTGCAGATCCTGCTCGAGCGCAGCGCCGCGGCCGAGCTGGCTGAGGTTTGCACGATGTACGCCGATGTCCTTCGCCTGCGTGGCCAGGACGACCGCGCCTTCGCCTTGATGCGAATGGCGGCCGAGCGCGATTTTCACAAGCTCGCCCCGCTCCTCAAGACGGGGAGGTAGTCATCGCTTCCGGCAGAAGGGTTGAGGACTCGGGCGGCGCGGTGCTCATCGCGATCGACGATGAGCCCGCCGAACGGCAGGTGCGCGCCATTCTCGAGAGCGCCGGTAACCGCGTAGTGACGGCCGCCGACGGCGCGGCAGCCTTACGCATCCTCTCGGCGCATCCCTGCGACCTGGTCCTTTGCGATGCCATGCTGCCCGACATGGACGGCTTTGAAGTTTGCCGGGCGATCAAGCAGGCGCCCGCGACCCGGCACATTCCCGTGCTGATCCTGCTGGGCAGCGACGACGAGGTCGAGCGGGGTCGCGCCTTCCAGGCGGCGGCCGACGACGTGGTGATCAAGCCTGTCGAGCAGACGCTGTTGTTGACACTGGTGCGCAACCAGCTGCGGCTCGCCCGCCTGGACGATCAGGTCCACGACCTCGAAGGCCTGGTCATGACGCTCGCTCGCGCCGTCGAGGATCGCGAACAAAGCAGTGCGGGGCTGGCGGAAAAAGTCGCCCACTGGGCTACCCAGCTCGGCGGCGCCGTGCAGTTGCCTGAGGACCAGCTGACGCTGCTCTACAAGGCGGCGCTGCTGCATGACGTCGGCACGCTGAGCGTCCCGGTCGACGTTCTTTCAAAGGGAGGTCGACTCGATCCCGGAGAGTTCAGCCAGGTCAAGCGACACCCGGTTGTCGGCGAGCAGATCCTGGGGGCATTGCCGCGCTCCGATCAGCTGCTCCCGGCGGTCCGTCACCATCACGAGCGCGTCGACGGCGCCGGTTACCCGGACGGCCTCAGCGGCGACAACATTCCATTGTTTGCCCGGATCATCGCCGTCGCCGATGCCTTCGTCGCCATGACCAGCGATCGGCCCTACCGAGGCCGGCTCTCTCGTGAAGAAGCGATCGGCATCCTGCGGCAGGGTGCGGGAAAGCAATGGGATGCCGTCCTGGTTAACCGATTCCTCCCACTCATCGAAAAGACGGACGGCGAGAGCGCTCCCGAGGCTCGAAGCGCCGGCTAGGACGGCCAGTCGTCGGGGCGATCGATGTCCTTCCCCATCGACGGCGGAAGTTCCACCTCGATGACTGCCTCAGGGTGTGCGGCGACCACGACCTGGCCGCCGCGATCAGCCTCCTTCAGGCGCATCAATTCCGGAAAGAATCGTCGATCGAAGATCACGGGGTTGCCACGGTGGTCGCCGTATCGCGACCCGACGATCTTCCCGGGCACAAACGCGTTGACCAGCACCGCGATCGCGTCGGCGGTCAGCAGCGGCTGGTCGGCAACGCCGATCAAGGCCGCCGCACTCATCCGGGGCAGCGCCCCGACGCCGATCCCGATGGAGGTGTTGATGCCACGCTCCGGCTGTGGATTCGTCTCGATCGTCACAGCCAGGCCGGCAAGAGCGTCCGCAAGACGCCGGTCACCGGAAACCACTGCGATCACCGGCGCCAGGCCGGCCTCGAGGAAGCTTCGAGCGGCCCGTCGCACCAGCGCTTCACCACCCCAGGGTTCGAGCAGTTTCTGACGACCAAACCGGCTGGAGAGGCCGGCGGCGAGGAGGACCCCCGAAATCAGCTGGCGGCGGTCGCGGCCTTCAGCTCCTGGTCGACACAACTGGCGAACCGTTGAGCCATCCGCTGGGCCACTTCTTGCATGATGCCGGTGCGGCCGAACTGGGCGACCACCCCGCTGACGGCCAGGTCCGTGTTCATTACCACGCTGGTCCCTTGTTCGTTGGCGGCGAGCTGAGCGGTCACGAGCGCCGAGGCGCCGCCCCGTCCCCGGGTCTCCGCCCCCTCGGCTTTGATGCGGACCGTGTGCCCGGCCGGGTCGGTGCTTTCGATCACGATTCGGCCCTTGTACGACAGCGCGATCGGACCCAGCTTGACCTCGACCTTTCCGACGTAGGTCTTGTCGTCGACCACCTCGGTGAGGGACGCACCCGGCACGCAGTGCGCGATCTTCTGGACATCGAGGAGATACGCCCAGGCCGCATCCACCGGCGCTCCCAGCTCGAAGCGTGTCGTGATGACCACGTACGTAACCTTAGCCGAAAAAAGCGGCCGGCACCTCACGGTTGCCGGCCTCGAGCGCCTGTTAGGGCGAGTCTACGTCATGAGACCGTAATCGGACTCCCTGGGTCGATCAGGTGGATCCAGGTGAGCCCAGCCGGCAGGTGCATCACCTTGCCATCCGCACCGACGATTTTCAGCGGCAGCTCCGCGTTGGTCAGATCCCACGTGGCGGTGTAGCGATGGCCCTGCGTGAACACATCCGCCGGTCCGGTCCCCTGCAAGTCGAAGTCCACTGCCGGCGACCCGAGCACGTCGGTGAACCCGGCGTCGTGGTGGGCGACCTGGATCAGGATGACGTTGACCGGCTTGATGGGCTGGCCGGTGTTCTTGTCGATCAGCGCTCCCGTCTCGGTGCCGTAGGAATACGCGCTATCGGACGCCGAGTAGGTATAGGTCACCCGATGGGCATTCGTCTGGTTGAACACGACGCGATTCGCGACCGCCGGCGCCGGGCTTGCGGCGGGTGTCCCGGGCGATGGCAGCTGGTAGGTGACGCGCGGCGCGTCCTTTTTCAGGCCCTGCGTGAGCCGGTCCCCGTCGGTGTAGAGATTGTGTGGCGCCCGGCGGCTCGGGTCCCGGGAGAAGTAGGTACCGCCGTCGCTCCCTTCGGTCAGGGCCGGAATATTTTGCGACTGGATTTGCTGAAGCACATGGATATTCGCGCCCGAGTAGAAGATGACCCCGTGGTAGGCGTGCCAGAGACGGATCGTCACCGGCCGGGCGCTGCGAACCGGCTCGATCCGCTGGTTACCCGACGGCTTGAAATAGATCACCGTCATCCGGGTGATGCCGCCTTCGGCGAGGTACTCATAGACGAGGTCGGCCTGCTGCAAACCCGCCTGCGGCCTCGCCAGGATCGAGTTTTCGACCTGGACCATCGCGGGACCCAGCCGGCTTGGGGTCGGCGTCGGGGTGGCCTGTCCGGTGCTGCCGCATCCGGCGAGAACGACGAGCGCGACGCTCATGGCGAGCATCGCCAGCTCGCGCTTTCGGGCCGTCACCATGCACACTCAGTATAAGGAAACGCGATAGCGTCAAAGTGCGCCCGGGACCGCGGTCAGGCGGCGATCCCGATCTTGCGCAGCGCCGGGCCGAGCTCGCGCAGGTTGCGCCGGTGCTGCTCGCGCCAATCGAGGATGAGGTCGGCAAACGCCGATTTGGAGAGCCGCTCGCGGCGAACGGCGTTCGTTTTTGTATCGGTTATTTCGAGCTCGACCCAGACGACCCCGGCCTCGATCAGGCGCGCCGGATAGCCGTTGTCTTCGATCAATCGAACGAGCTCACGTTCTCCGAGCACCGCTACCACCCCCGAAGAAAACCGATGCCGACTGCTCTTATTCATCCCCAACGGCGAATCTGAAAAAATCCGTCACTTTTGATATCAGGTCGGGGCGGGACCCTGGAAGGTGGCCGGTAGACTTAGCGTCGTGCTGGCCGATCTCCACATGCACTCGACAGTCAGCGACGGCTGGCGCGACCCTGACGAGGTGGCCCACCTGGCTGCCGAACGTGGCGTGCGAATCATGGCGTTGACCGATCACGACACCTTCCAGGGGGTCGATCGCGCCCGCTCGGTCGCCCACCGCCGCGGCCTGGGTTATGTGCGCGCGCTCGAGGTCACCACCTACCCGCCCAATCAGATGCGCCATATCCTCGGCCATGGGGTGGACGTCAAGCATCCCCGCCTCCTCGCCCTGCTCGATCGCACCCAGGGGGTGTTCCGACGCCAGTCGGAGGCGTGGATCGCGGTCCTGCACGAGCAGGGCATCGGTGAGGACCTGCAGCTGGGCGCCCTTGCCGAAAGGCCGACCTTGATGCCGGGCGCTGTACTCAAGGTCATCCTGCAGCACGGCGTGATGACCGAAAAGGACGCCTGGGAGAGCGTGCGCAGGGCTGTTGATTTCATGCCGCCGGAGTTCTACGCCCCCATTCCGTCTCCGAAAGAGGCGGTGGAGGCCATCCATGCGGCGGGCGGCCTGGCGGTCCACGCCCATCCGGGGTCGGTGCCCGACCAGGACCTGATGAAGGAGGTTTTGCCGCTGGTCGATGGCCTGGAGGTCTATACCCGGCGCCACAAACCGGAGCAGATCCCGGTCTACGAGGAGCTCGCCCGCCGGCACGGCTTGCTGATGACGGTGGGCTCCGATTACCACGGATTCAACGGCGACGACTACGAGGCTCCCAGGAAGCTGATCGATATTCGTTACCTGGAAAAGCTCGGGTCGCGGGTCGAATGGCCGGTCGTCGAGAAAGCGGGTTGAGCCCGACGCTGGTCAACCCGCTGGTCGCCGATGCCCGGGCCGCACTCCTCGAGGTCGGCGGCCGTGAAACGACGGTGATCGCGGCCGGGATCGAGGCATTGCCGTCTTACCCGCCCTTCCAGGTGATGGTCACCGCCTCCCAGGCGGCCCGCCCGCAGTGGGCCGGCCTGGTCGATGACCTCTTCGAGCGTCCTCTCCTGAAGAACGCCAAGACGGGCCTGCGCAACGCCCTGATGTCCACCCTGACCGGCGACACGCTCTACCGCAACGTCTTCTTCTCCTTTGCCGATACGGTCGTCCTCTGGCATTACGGTCACACGCAGGCGCGAACCGGCTCGGCGCGGCTGGACGCCGCCTACGATGCGATGCGCCGGCTGCTCGCCGGCGCCGATCGTTTCCTGGAAACCCGCCCGCCGGCCGAGCCGGACGTCGCCTATTTCAAACGGCTGCGCCGGATCCGACTCACCCGGGACAATGCCTACCCGCTGCTTCGCCGTGCCGGCCGGCTGCTCGGAGCGATCGAGGCGGAGCTGACGAACGAGAAGCTGCACACGGTCCGCGGCAGCATCCTGACGAGTTACGTGACCTTCAGCGCCCAGGTCGTGGCGATGGCGCGCGCGCTCCGAGCCGACCGCGACGCGATCGATCGGACCGATGTGGTGGCGGCCCTCAACGGCATCACGACTCTGCTACGGACGGCGCCGTCTGCTCTTGCCGCCTGACCCCGATCCGGGGCAACGTCGCCCCCAATACGAGCATCGCGACAGCTCCGGCCAGCATGGGCAGCAGGGCAAACCGAAACTGGCCGCTCCAGTCCCAGGCGAAGCCGCCCAGCGCCGGGCCGAAGAATGCCGCTCCATATCCGACCGTGAACATGAACCCGCTGGTCCGCGCGACCTCCGACGGTGAGAGGAGAGCGGGAAGGCCAAGGTTGAGGATGAAGGCCAGACTGCTGGTGGCCCCGGCCATCCCCGCCCAGAAGGGAGCGGTCGAGGCCGGAGCCAGGGCGTAGCCGGCCACCGCCAGGACCGCCCCGGCCCCGGCGACGACGTATGGCCAGCGGCGTCCCAGCATCCTGTCCCCGCGTAAGGTCAGCCAGAAGCTGACCGGGAGCTGCATCGCGTTCAGGGCCCCGAGCGTGAGCGGGATCAAGGCGTGAGCCTGCCGCGCATCGAGCGTGTCGGGGATCCAGCTGTTCATGCCGAAATAGACGAGGCTCGCTCCGCCCATCAAGAGACCGATGCGGAGCATCCGTCCGCTTCGCCAGTCGGGTAGCCAGGCGCCGGCCGTTGCCACCGCGCGCTCCGATGCCGGCGTGACGATCAGCCACAGAGCGAGGACGATGGCGGCCGGCACGGCCCAGGCCGTCAGCGCCACCTGCCAGCCGAAGGGCGCCAGCAGGAGCGGCAGGGTGATGCTGGCCGCGATCACTTCACCTACCAGCAGGCCGTTGGAGTAGATCGCAATCGCGCGTCCGATCCTTGCCGGGAACCAGGCCTGCGCCAGGCTCGGCATGGCCGGCTGCGCCACCGCGATCCCGAGGCCGAGCACGCCGGTGAATGCGAACAGCATCAGCGCATTGGGGAAGGCTCCCCGAAGCGCGGCGCCGAGGGCGACCAGGGCAAGGCCGACGGCGACGGCCCGCCGCGCGCCAACCCGGCTGACCAGGTAGGCGCCGGGGATCGCGCCCGCCGCCATCAAGAAGATCGGGAGCGAGGTCAGCAGGCCGGCCGCACTGTAGGACAGCCGGAGCGCCTGGTGCAGCGCCGGCAGCGTTGGCGGAACCCCGAGGATGACGGTGCGGAGGTTGACGCCGACCAGCCACAAAAGGAGCAGGGTGAGCGCCAGCCGCGCCGCCGTCGGGGAAAGAGACTTAGAGACCGCCGACGGGCAGCTCCTCGATCAGCACCGTCGGACTGCCGCAGAAACCGCCGGCGAACATGAAGCGCAGGTCGCTCGCGACCGCCACCACTTTCATCAGCAGGGCGATGACGTTGCCGGCGACCGTCAGCTCCTTGACCGGCGTGGTCAGCCGGCCATGCTCGATCCAGTGACCGGTCAAGCCCAGCGAAAACTCGCCGGAGACCGGGTTGACCGTGTTCAGCCCAGAGAGCTGCGAGACGTGGAGGCCGTTGTCGACGCGGGCCAGTAGGGCGTCTTTCGTGAGGTTACCTGGCTTCAGCACGAGATTTGACACGCCCACCTCGGGCACGCTCTTGTAGGAGCGCACCGCGCTTCCGGTCGACTGGCCATTGGTGCGGGCCGCGGTGTAGGTGTTGTGCAGGTAGCTCTTGAGAACGCCATCGGCGATCAGCTCATTGCGGCGTGAGGGCACACCCTCGCCGTCAAACGGCCGGCTCGCCAGACCATCCGGTAAGCGGGCGTCGTCGGTGATCGTGACGATCCCAGCGGCAACCTGCTCGCCGAGCTTACCGGCCAGCAACGAGCGCCGCTTGATGACCGCGTCTGCGCTGAAGGAGCTGGCCAGCACGCCGAGGATCATGGCGGCGGCGTGGGGGTGGAGCACCACCGGCACGGTGGCGGTCTTCACCGGGCGAGCCCCCAGCAGGCCGGCCGCGTTCTCGACCGCCTCCTGCACCACGCCGGCCAGGTCCAGCTCTTCCATATCCCGCCCGTGGGTGAAGGCAAACCCGGACTGCATCTCGGAGTCCTGCTCCGCGATGGTCTCGAGCACACCGTAGGCGACGGTCCGCGCGAACGATGCCTGCAAGCCGCGGCTGTTCACGATCTCGACCTCCCCGGTGCCGTCGCTGTACACGGCGTCGCTGACGCGCCGCACCCGAGGGTCGAGCGACGTCGCCCGCCGCTCCATTTCGAGCGCAAAGTCGATCTTCCGCTGCGGATCGACCCGGCTCAGGGCGGGCGACGCGAGCCCGGCCAATGGCTCGGCGGGTTGGGTCAGGGGCAGCACGTTCGCCTCATCCGCATGGTTGTAGCGCCCATTGAGGAGCGCATCGTCCACCAGGCCGTCGAGCGCGTCGGGATCGGTCTCCGAGGTATACGAAAACCCAACCCGGTGGTCGCAAAACGTGCGAAGACCGATGCCCCGGCTTTCCGCGGAGACGAGAGACTCGATCTCACGGTTGTAAACGCGAACGGTGAATTCCGTTCCACGCGAGAGATAGACCTCGGCATCCTCCGAGCCGAGCTTCTTGCAGCGTTCGAGGACGCGCTCGCCGATTGGATTCACTGTCGCATCGTGCCGGCCGCGACCACGCCAGTACCACCCACGGTGAGCTCGCTGATCCGAATCGTCGGCTGGCCGACCGAGACCGGAACCCCCTGACCTTCCTTGCCGCAGGTCCCGGGCGCGAGCTTCAAATCGTTGGCGATCATGTCGATCTTGTGCAGTGCACGCGGGCCGTTGCCCACGATGGTGGCGCCCCGCACCGGACGACCAACTTTTCCACCCTCGACCAGGTAGCCCTCGGTGACGGCGAAAACAAAGTCGCCGGTGGTGACATCGACTTGCCCGGCGCCGAGCTTTTTGGC